>CAZKTS010000133.1:0-5776 GCA_964555735.1 uncultured Bifidobacteriaceae bacterium | reverse complement strand
TCCGATCTCCGACGTCAAGGAGGCGGCGATCGAGGAGGAGTACCCGCTCGAGATCTCGTACGCGCTCGTCGGCTCGTGCACCAACTCGTCCTACGAGGACATCGGGCGCGCCGCGCACGTCGCGCGCCAGGCCAAGGCGGCGGGCCTCAAGGTGAGGTCGCCGCTACTGATCACGCCCGGCTCGGAGCAGGTGCGCGCGACCATCGAGCGCGACGGACTGCTCGACGACCTCGAGGCCATCGGGGCCACGGTGCTCGCCAACGCGTGCGGTCCGTGCATCGGCCAGTGGAAGCGCGACGACATCGTGATGGGCGAGCGCAACACGATCGTGTCGTCGTTCAACCGCAACTTCCCGCGCCGCAACGACGGCAACGCCGACACCCTCTCGTTCATCGGTTCGCCCGAGACGGTCGTGGCCATGGCGCTGACCGGGCGCCTCGACGTCGACTTCGTCCACGAGCCCATCGGCGCCAACGGTTCCTCGATCGTGCTCGAGCCGCCGTCGGCCGACGAGCTGCCCGCGAAGGGCTTCGACCCCGGGGAGTCGGGCTTCGTGCCGCCCGCGGCCGACCCGTCGACCGTCGAGGTCGTGGTGAAGCCCGGTTCGGACCGGCTCGAGCTCCTCGAGCCGTTCCCCGCCTGGGACGGCCAGGACTACACGGGCCTCCAGGTGCTGCTGAAGGCGGTGGGCAAGTGCACCACCGACCACATCTCGCCGGCAGGGCCGTGGCTGAAGTACCGCGGCCACCTCACCAACATCTCGCAGAACCTCTTCATCGGGGTCAACAACGCGTTCGCGCTCGACGAGTCGGGGCAGGGCATCGACGTCCGCGACGGCTCGACCGTGCCCCTGCCCGAGCTGGCGAAGCTCTACAAGGAGGACGGCATCGCGTGGGTCGCCATCGGCGACCAGAACTACGGCGAGGGCTCGTCGCGTGAGCACGCGGCGATGGAGCCGCGCTACATGAACGGCCGGGCCGTCATCGTGCGATCGTTCGCGCGCATCCACGAGGCGAACCTCAAGAAGCAGGGCGTGCTGGCGCTCACGTTCAAGGACCCCGACGACTACGAGCGCATCCTCGTCGACGACACCATCGACATCGTCGGGCTCGCCGACCTCGCGCCGGGCAAGCCGGTCCACGTGGTGATCAACCACGCCAACGGCACGTCCCACGAGATCGTCACGACCCACACGATGTCGGAGGAGCACATCGGGTGGTTCCGGGCGGGATCGGCACTGAACGTGCTTCGCTCGCAGTCGTGAACCAACAGCGGATCCTGACGATCCTGGGCGTCGTCGCCCTGGTCGGGATCATCGGGGGGACCGTGGCCCTCGCGACGAGCGGCGGCGACGAGACCAAGGTGTCGGCATCCGGATCGACCACGAGCAGCTCGGCGGTCACGACGTCGGTGCCGAGCACGACAGCCACGACGGTCGTCGCGCCCACCTCGCCGGAGACCGCGGTCACCGTGGGCATCATCTGCTCGTCGCCCGACGAGGCGTCGGCCGCCCTCGTCGACGGCTGGAAGGCGGGCGACCGGGCGGGGGCCGAGCGGTGCGCGACGGCCGAGCCGGTCAACGTGATGTTCCAGACCAACGGGGCGGGCGCGCAGTACACGTCGCAGGGCTGCGACCTCTCCGACCCAGGTGTGCCGATCTGTTCGTGGACCTACCCGGGCGGCTCGGCCGCGATGACCGTCGAGGGCACCGAAGCCGCGGGCTGGAAGGTCACCAAGGTGGTCTTCACCGCCGATTGACCCCTTGGCGGAGAGCGTGGCCTACCGATTCGGGAGGCCAGCCTCTCCAAACGGGGCTCAGGGGCGTGTGAGCTCGAGCTGGTCGGCGGTGGGCTCCGCGCAGCAGAACCAGGCCTCGCTGAGTCGCGGGACGCCGGGGTCGTCGGGGAGGTCGAGCGGTGCGAGACCGGCGGCGCGGCGGACGGCGTCGTAGACGACCGGGATCGGGTCGTCGGCCGCGGTGCCGGCCTCGACGACCTGCCCGAACGCTGCGTGCAGCTCGTCCATCGCCGGGTCGTCGGCGCGCCAGGTGAACGTGCCGAGCTCGGCGTCCTCGCCGTCGATCGCCGCGGTGACGCGCGGCTCGGCGAGCAGCAGCGAGCCGTGCGGTAGGAGCAGGCGGATCGTGTACTGGACCGGATCGACGCTCGCCACGAGACCGTGCGCGGCGACGAACTCGAGCAGCGCCTCGACGTGCTCGCGGCGGGTCCACGGGACGAACGGCATCCACGACGGCCGGACGGTGATCCCCTGGCGGCGCAGGATCGAGACCGCACGGGCCGCGTCGGCCGTGGTGTGGCCCTTCGCGAGGGTCGCGAGCGTGTCGTCGTCGACGCTCTCGAAGGCGGACACCACGAACAGGCACCCGGCTCGGGCCAGCTCCGGCCACAGATCTTCGTGGGCGACGATGTGCTCGACCTTGGCCGTCACGTCGAACGTCGCGTCGGGGAACTCGGCGTGGAGGGCGCGCACGACGCGCATCGAATGGGCCGCGCCGTTGAGGAAGTCGGGGTCGCCGAACGTGAGGTGGCGCGCGCCGGCCTCGAGCTGCTGGGCCGCGTCGGCGAGCACCGCGTCGACGTCGACCACTCGGAGCCGTCCGTCGTAGACCACCGGCACCGGGCAGTGCCGGCAGCGGTGGACGCAGCCCCGGCTCGCCTCGACGTAGCCGGCGGTCCGGGCCTCGCCGTCGACCAGGAGGCTTGCGTAGCGATCGAGCGGAGGAAGAAGGTCCCGGGCCGGGCGCGGCGCCCCCGAACGGGCCGCCTCCCGGCCGAGGTGCACCGCGACGGTGGACTCTCCACCGATGGCGGCGTCGTCGACCCAGGCCGAGAGTGCCTCGTCGGTCTCGCCGACGAGCGCGGCGTCGACCGCATCGGCGAGCATCGCGGCGTAGAGCCCGTAGGCCGCGACCGGCACGTCCGGGTGGTCGACGCGCAGCTGCACCAGGGCCTGGCGCGCGATGCGCGTCGCGGTGTGCATGGGCACGGAGAAGGCGATGCGGTCGGCCCAGGACGCGAGGGCGGGATCCCACGCCTGCACGGCGAGGTCGAGCGCACGCACGTCGTGGCCCGCGGCGCGGAGCCGGGCGGCGGGGGCCGCGACCTGGAGCGGCTGGTGCCCGAGCTCGTACGACGACACCAGCAGCACTCGCATGCCGACCAGCCTACGGCTCGATCTGGATGTCGAGCGCGGCGTGCGCGGCGCGCAGCGAGGCCTCGACCGCCGCCGGCGTCTCGCCTCGTGCGAACGCGAACCCGAGGTAGCGATCGCCCTCGGGTGCGGGGTGGATGAGACGCCCGGGCGGCACCGTGATCTCGAGGCCGACGATGCCGGGCACCGCGCGGGCGTCGTCCTGCGCGCCCACCCCGACGAGTGTGCCGGACCGAGGGACCGGCAGCATCATCACGCCCGACGCCACCGTCTCGCGCTGGAGATCGTCGAGCTCGAGCCCCAGGGCGTGGCGCAGGATCACCGCTTCGAGGCTGATCCCCGCGCCGAAGCGCAGCGACCGCGCACAGAGCCCGCCGACGGAGCGGGCTGCGACCTCGATGACCTTGGCGCGCGCGTCGGCGTCGACCCGCACCTCGGCGTGGATCGGACCCTCGACGAGACCGAGCGCGCGGGCGGCGTCGGACACGGCGCGCTCCACCGCGTGCTGCCGGCTCGTCGACAGGCGGGACGGCGTGACGTAGATCGTCTCCTCGAAGTACGGCCCGTCGAGGGGATCGGGCTTGTCGAACAGGGCGAGGACGGTGAGCTCACCCGCGCGCACCAGGCCCTCCAGCGCGACCTCGTCGCCGGGGACGAACTCCTCCACCAGCAGGCGTCCGCCACCCGCGATGGTCTGCGCCCGGCGGGCGGCCGAGACCGCCTCGTCGGCATCGTCGGCGCGGATCACCCCCCGGCTGCCCGATTCGGCGATCGGCTTCACCACGCAGGGGAAGCCGACGTCGGGCACGGCCTCCGGATCGTCGAAGGCGGCGAAGCGGGGCTGGGGCACCTCGGCGGCCGCGAGCGCGTCGCGCATCGCCTCCTTGTTGCGTGTCCGAGCCGCGGCTGCGGGCGGGTTGTGCGGGAAGCCGAGCAGCTCGCCGGCGTGGGCCGCGGCGAGGACGCCCTGATCGTCCACCGCGACCACCGCGTCGATCGGCGTGCGGGTGTCGTGGTCGGCGATCGCCCGCGCCGCCGCCTCGGGATCGTCGAGCGGCACCCGGAGCGCTCGATCGCCCATGGTCGCCGCCAGCACGGGCGCCTCGTCCGACGCCACCACCAGCTCGACGCCCAGGGCCCGGGCGGCCTGGACGAAGTCGGACGCCCGGTAGGTCGCCGAGGGCAGGAGGAGGAGGACGCGTGGCACGGGCGTATCATGGGCGCGTATGAGCGACGTCGTGACACCGATCCTCACCATCACCGATTCGGCTCGGGACAAGATCCTCGAGGTCCGCGCAAGTGAGCCCGAGCCCGAGACCCTCGCGCTCTGGGTCGAGGTGAGCGGCGAGTCCGGCGGTGCCTACACGTACACGATGGAGCTGCGACCGCTGGAGGATGCCGGGGAGGCCGACGTCGTCCAGCGCCACGACGACCTCTCGGTCGTGCTCGACGCCGACAGCATCGAGGCGCTCGCCGGGGCGACCCTCGACGTCGGTGCCGGCGGCATGGTCATGCAGAACCCCAACCGCCCGGCGCCCCCCGCGCCCCGGCCGCAGGCCGACCTCTCGGGCCCGGTCGCCCAGGCCGTCGCCGCAGTGCTCGCCAACGAGATCAACCCCGCCATCGCGTCCCACGGTGGCGTCGCCGAGCTGGTGGCGGTCGAGGACAACATCGCGTACCTCCGCCTCGGTGGCGGGTGCCAGGGCTGCGGCATGGCCGCCGTCACCCTGTCGCAGGGCATCGAGGTCGCGATCCTCGACGCCGTCCCCGAGATCGAGCAGGTGATCGACGTCACCGATCACGCGAGCGGCACGAACCCCTACTTCGAGTCGGCCAAGAAGTAGGCGCGCCTCAGCCGAAGCGCTGGAGGTCCTCGCCCGCGTAGCTCGCCACCGCGCCGTCGGCCACCGCGTTGGTCTGGATCGTGCGCAGGAGGTCGGGGAGCTGGCGGGCCGGGATCGCGCACGTCATCTCGTTCGCGGTCATGCCGGTGCGGACGCGGCTCAGGGCGCAGCCGACGCTTGCCGCGACTTCGCCCTCTTCCTTGGCGATGGCCACGATGTGGCACTGCGGCTTGCCTTCGATGCGCAGGCCCGGGATCGCGTCGGAGAGCACCATCATCTGCTTGCCGTTGACGCGGAGCAGCACGACGTCGGGGTCGGTGGAGGTCTCGGCGAGCGGGCCGTAGGTGACCGCGCCGGGCTTCTCGTGGACGACGGGGATCTGCGGGACGACGTCCATCGTCACCCAGCCGGTCTCGAGCAGCGCGGCGACGTCGGAGTTGCCCGCGACCTCGTCGAGCGTCTTGAAGCCGTGGGTCAGGCTTCCGACCGAGCAGTTGCCGTGATCCTCGGCGACGGTCGAGAACGTGCGGTCGGCACCCTTGATCCAGAACACGCAGCCGGCGGGGACCCGTCCGGTGCGGCCATCGGGCATGGGCTCGGGCATGGGCTCGTCGAACGCGGCGACGCCGTCGGGCGGCGCGTCCGAGAACGAGATCGCGATGGGCGCAGCGGCGAGGCCGAGCGCGTCGGTGAGGTCGGTCGCGAGGGTGGACCAGTCGTTCGTCATGGCGCGCAGCGTACCGGCGGGATCAGGGTCAGGG
>CAZKTS010000132.1:0-4798 GCA_964555735.1 uncultured Bifidobacteriaceae bacterium | reverse complement strand
GTCGGGCCAGGTGCGCTCGTCGAAGGCGTCGCGCTCGACCGGCGGCACGCCCGCGGCGACCAGGACGGCCGTCGGCTCGCGGTATGCGCTCCGCACGATCTGGAGGGGCGTCGCCGCCTGGTCCGCCGGGTCGCGCTCGCGCAACGCTCGCAGCTCGTCAGCCACCCGCGACGCCGCGCGGGCGCCGGCACCCGGCGCGTCCCGCATCGCGAGCTCCCGGGTAGGACCGTCGGCTCGGCCCCACGCGTCGATGATTCGTTGCACCTGCGCGACCGCCCACGCCGGGATGCGGTCGGCGACGCCGACCGTCAGCGCGTGTCCCGCCTCGCGCATCCGGGCGAGCGCGTCCTCTCCCGCGCCGCCCACCACCCGCTCAGCGCGCCGGTGTCACGCGTCGAGCCCGACGCGCGCGAGTGCGTCGGCGGGCTCGAGCACGAGGCCGGTGAAGAACGGACCGAACTCCGCGTACCGCGCCGACACCTCGTCGAACCGCATCTCGTACACGATCTCCTTCAGTGCGACGGGATCGTCGGCGAGGAGCGTGACGCCCCACTCCCAGTCGTCGAGCCCGGTCGAGCCGGTGATCAGCTGGAGCACGCGCCCAGCGTACGTGCGACCGACGCGAGCGTGGCCGGCCATGAGCTGCTTGCGGGTGTCGAAGTCGAGCGCGTACCAGTTGTCGTCGGCCGTCCGGCGCTTCGACATCGGGTAGAAGCAGATGGTCCGCTTCATGGGGAGCCGGGGGTGGAGCCGGTTCTCGCGGTAGTGGACGATCCGCTCCCGCCAGGTGGCGACGCGCGACTCGATCTCCGCCGCGTCGGTGAGGCCCTCCTCGGCGGCGAGTCGAGCACGCTCGTCGTCCTCGGTCGCGGTGTACTCCGAGCCCTCGGTGAGGGACACGTACGAGGAGGTGGCAACCAGCGGCGCCCGGGCGACCTCGGCCTCGAACGCCTGGAGCCGGGCCAGGTCGGGACCCAGGGCGACGATGCCGAGATCGGCCTTGTGGCCGAGGACCGCGAAGGTGAGCGCCTGGTGGCTGCCATCGGCCTCGAGCGCGGCCACCGCGTCGAGCACCCGCTTGGCGCCGCCCGGCTCCTGGTCGGCCCGGGCGCGATCGACCCGGTAGAAGAGGTGGAGGACCCCCCAGCCGACCGACGGCTCGACGGGCTCCACCACGCGGCGCTCCATGCGCGCCAGGCTACCGAGCCGTTCAGGCCCGGCTGGTGCCGAACACCTCGGAGAAGTCGAGGACCTGGTCCTCCGGCGGCGCCTGCACGTCGACCGTGCCGCCGAAGTCGGACATCTCCATCTCCATCTCCACCGATGCCTCACGACCCTGGATCTCGGTGTCGAACTCCATCGACATCCGACGCACGCGGTTCTCGTCGTCGATCCACACACCGACGGGAATCTCGGTGTCGTCGCCGTAGGCCTGGTCGATGAGCTCGCGCTGTGCCCGTGGGAGCTGCGCCTTCGTCTTCTCGAGGTCGACGGTGCCCTCGTAGTGCGTGGTGGGCACGCCGTCGACGTCCTCCCGGCCGACGCGCTGCGCGTCGTCGATGCCTTCCAACACGTCGAGCTGCGAGGACGGGTCGGTGCCGGCGGTGGGGTCGACACCGCCGATCGCGTCCTTGATCGACATGCGGACCCACGGCTGTTCCGCGAGACCCGGCACGTCGGCGCCGATGCTCGCGAGGTCGCTCATGTCGACGTAGATGTCGCCGTCGACGATGCGCTCCTCCATCGTGACCTGGTCGCCGGCCGGCGTGGTCATGGTGATGGTGATCGAGCCCAGCGGGTCGCCCTCGTCCAGCGTCATCGCACCCTCGGCGAAGGCGTCGAGCGTCTGGCCGTCGACATCCATGGTCATGGTCATGGTGAACCCGGTGGCCTCTTCGGCCTGCGTCGCGACGATGGCCTTGCGGATGCGCTGCTCGGCGCCCTTCGCGTACGCGGGTGACGCGACGACCAGCGCGCCGGCAAGGCCGATCACGCACGCCAACGCCCCGGAGACGATCCGTCGCCGACCCATGCCCTGCACCTCCGCCCGAGGATCACCCGCCCTCGATCCGAGGAGTGTACGGGTCCTCAGGCGGCCTCGACGGCCTCGACCGCCACGAGGTGGAACGGGTAGTGGCGGGCCATGACGTCACGCACCTGGGCGTCGGCCTCCCAGCCCTCGCCGTCGACGAGCAGCCGGAACAGTCGGCGCAGGAACGCGCCCTCGACGTACGCCCGCTGGATGCGTGGCGGCTCGGGCTCGACGATGTCGTGCATGAGCGGCGGGCAGACCGTCACCACTTCGTGCGCGGTGTCGGTGAGCACGGGGTCGCGGAACTCGGTCTCGAAGTCCGTGAACCAGCCGAGCGCGAGCTCCTCGCCCACGCGCGAGTCGTCGCGCGCGGCGTCGAGGTAGTCGTCGAGCGCGAGGAAGCGCAGTCGGGCAGCCGGGAGCACGGGGCGGTAGTCGCCCCACTTCGCGAGGACCACCGAGCGGATCGACCGCTCCTGCATCCCCCGATCATGCCCGCCACCGTCGCCGGAACCGCGGTTCTTGGCACGTTGCGTGTCACATGGACTGAGGCAACGTGCCAAGAACGGGCTCTGGCCCGTGACCTCGACCTGGTCCCGCGACGCTACGGGCCGAAGACGGGGCTGGCGCTGACCTGGTCGGGCGGGGGGGCCTCGACGTCGACCTCGGTGCCGAACTTGGAGAAGTCGTAGGTGACGGTCGCGGGGCCGAGGCCGGCGGCGGCGTTGGCGCCGGGCGTCCACGTGTAGGACAGGCGGCGCACCCGGTGCTTGCCGTCGATCCACACCTCGCTGGTCACCGTGGCGTCGCCGAACGCCGCGATCGCCGCGGCCGCGATGTCGCGGATCGACGCGGGCGACGCCTCGATCGCGGCCTGCGGGTCGAGGGTGCTCGAGTAGTGCGTCGTCTTCGTGCCGCCGATCCGCTCGGTGCCGACGCGCGTGGTGCCGGTCGCGCCGCGCAGGAGGTCGAACGTCGGCAGCGCAGGACCGCCGCTTCCACCGCTCGCCGTCGCGACGCTCCCGAGCTCGAGCCAAGGCTTGCCGTCGCTCAGGATCGCCAACGGCGAGCCCGGCGAGCCGGCGATGTCCACGTACACGATGCCGTCGACGAGGATCTCGTGCGTCACCGCGCCCTCGCCGCCGAGCCCGGTGATCGTCATCTCGGCGTTGCCGGTCTCGAAGTCGGCGACGCCCTCGACCGTCGTGGTCTCGTTGATCGTGCCGGCGATGCGGGCGCTGCCGACCTTGCGCATGGCCTCGGCAGCCTTGGTGAGCGCGGCGTCGTCCCTGGGGGCGCCGACCGCGGCGCCGGCCACCAGGGCCAGGGCGGCGATCGCCGCCACGGTTGTCGTCGTGAGTCGCGCCGCGAGGCGCGCGCTGCTGCCCGTGCTGGTCATCGTGGGTTCCTCCCTGCCGTTCGGGAGGTTGTCGGCCGATGAGCCCGCGGCCTCAAGGGCCAGTTCTCGGCTCCGGCGGGACGGCTGGGGGCACGGAGTCGTGGAGGTACGGGGCGAGCTGGTCGGCGACCGTGTCGTAGGGCACGACCGTGTCGGGCGAGGGGGGCGTGGTGTCGAGCGCAGCGCCGAAGTCGAAGTACTCGACGCGCGTCTCGATCGACGGGCCGCCGAGCTGCGACGTGAGCGCGACGAAGAGGGTCATCGCACGGATCCGGCCGTCGTCGTCGATCCAGAGGTTCAGCGGCAGGAGCGCGGTCCCCTGCTTCTCGAGCTTGCGCAGCTGGCGCTGGGTCTTGGCATCCAGCGGGCCGTTCGCCTCGAGCACGTCGCGCAGCCGCAGGTCGACGACGAAGTGGCGGGTCGCCACGTCGTGCTGGTCGTCGGTGCCGACGAAGCGGGGCTTGCCCACGAAATCCTCGATGACGTCGAGCGTGCTCGTCGACGTCCCGGGCTGCGGGAGCTCCGCCGTCGGCACCGCGACCCACTCCTTGCCGGCCGGCAGCGTGAGCGCGCCCGAGCGCACGTAGGTGAGCGACCGGTCCGCGGCGCGCAGGTGGAGGGTCGCGTCGTCGAGGTCGGGCACGTTGGTGACGTCGATCGTGGCGTCGGTCGCACCGGTCTCGAGGTCGACGACGCCCTCGGCGTGGAACGGCTCGCTGCTCTCCGTCTCGGTCGAGGTCGCGACCGTCAACGTGTACCGCCGCGGCCCACCCTCGATCGTCCGCTGCCCCGACGAGCGCAGCAGGCGCACCTCGCTCCTGGTTGGCTGGCGACCGGCCGGCGCCTCCGCGGCAAGGGGCGCCGCCGCGCCCACCACGAGCGCACACGCGAGCAGGGCGCCCCCGAAAGGGCGCCCTGCCGTCGTGCTGATGAACCTCGGGACGAGGCGCATGAGGTGGAGCCTAGAAGTCCATGCCCCCCATGCCACCCATGTCGCCACCCGGCATCGCCGGCATGGCCGACTTCTCCTCGGGCTTGTCGGCGATCACGGCCTCGGTGGTGAGGAACAGCGCCGCGATCGAAGCTGCGTTCTGCAGCGCCGAACGGGTCACCTTGGCGGCGTCGATGACGCCGGCCTTCAGCAGGTCCTCGTACTCGCCGGTGGCGGCGTTGAGGCCCTCGTTCCCCTTGAGGTTGCGCACCTTCTCGACCACGACGCCGCCTTCGTCACCGGCGTTGAGGGCGATCTGCTTCAGCGGCTCCTCGAGCGCACGGGCCACCATGCGGGCACCGGTCTCCTCGTCGCCGTCGAGCTTCTTGGCCGTCTCGAGCACCTTGGCCTGGGCCCGCAGGAGCGCCACGCCACC
>CAZKTS010000131.1:0-4030 GCA_964555735.1 uncultured Bifidobacteriaceae bacterium | reverse complement strand
GAACACCGGGCCGCCGGCGGCGAAGGTGGCCTCGAAGAACTCGGCCATGTCGTCGGCCAGCTCCTGGCCGTACGGCCCGGGCGGATGGAGCTCCGGGGCGGTGCGGAGGTCGAAGGTGAGCCCGAAGGCCTCACTCACGGTGTCGAGGACGGTCAGTGTCGCGCCCACGATCTCGGGCCCGATGCCCTCTCCGGGCACGATGCCGAGGACGAAGGGCTCGGGCGGCGACGGGCGCGTCGCCCATGCGGGCAGGCAGGCCGGGACGAGGCGTTCCAAGGCAGGAAAAGTACACCGGCCCCGTCGGCGGTACCTTCCCTGGCGTGGCCGGGCTCGACGCCGACGAGGTGCTGACGACGACCCGCGCGGTGCGCCGTCGCCTCGATCTCCAGCGGCCGGTCGCCCGCGAGCTGCTCACCGAGTGCCTGGCCGTCGCGCTCCAGGCGCCGAGCGGCGGCAACGACCAGGGCTGGCACTTCGTGGTCGTGGACGACCCGGACCGCCGTACCGCCGTCGCCGAGGTGTTCCGCGCCGCGGCGATCGACTACGCCGGACGCGAGAAGCCTGACCGCGCGCGCCGGACCCTGGACGAGACCGGGCGAGCGGCGCGTCGGCGCGTGATGGCGTCCGCGGGGTACCTGTTCGAGCACCTCCACGAGGTGCCCGTGCTCGTGGTGCCGTGCATCGAGGGCCGCTTCGAAGGCGCGTCGCTCGTCGACCAGGCGACCGCGTTCGGTTCGATCCTGCCCGCGGTCTGGAGCTTCATGCTCGCGGCGCGCTCGCGCGGCCTCGGCACGTCGTGGACGACCGCGCACCTGGTTCGCGAAGCCGAGGTTGCGGCGATCCTCGGCATCCCCTCGGCCGAGGTCACGCAGGTCGCGCTGATCCCCGTCGCGCACACCGTGGGCGACGACTTCCGCCCTGGTGTCCGCCGTCCGGTCGAGGACGTCGTGCACTGGGACGGCTGGTAGCCGCCGAGGTGGTCGGCCTCAGGGCTTGGGCGGCACGTCGGCCGCGGTGGGCGGCGTCGGTGCGTCCTCGTGGTGGTGCTTCTTGCGCCAGAAGAACACGACGCCGGCGATCGCGGCACCGATCGCGGCGATCTTGGCGACAGTCTTTCCCTTGCCCACGAGGGACCTCCTGCTCGGTGACTCGGCGAGCATTGTGACCGCTCACGGCGCCCGCGCCAAGATGTCGACGTGCCCGCCCCCGAGGATCACCGCGTCGGCGACGACGAGGCGCCCGAGGGAAGCCTCGGCTGGCTCCTCTGGGTCCTGTTCGGCACCGTTGTGCTGTTCGCCCTCGCGGTTGCCGGGGTCGTGATCGCCACCAGCTGATGCCGGCCGCGGCGGTGCTCAGGCGTGCTGGTCGATCTCCGCGACGAGCTCCGCCACGACGCGCTCGAGCTCTCGCGCGGTGGCGCCCGGATGGCGCTCGGCGAGGATCCGGGCGAGCTCCACGTAGTACCAGCGCTGATCGGCCGCGCCGGCGTTGAAGCCCTTGTCGTGCCACATGCTCGGCCCGTGGTCGCGCAGGTCGGTGAGGATCGAGCGCGCGTTGTGGAGCTTGTCGGCCGCGGTCACGCGCAGCGCGCCGTCGGGCACGTCGTCGAGGTCGAGGTGGCGGAGGTAGGCCTCCTTGCGCGCCCTCCAGGTCGTCGCGTCCCGAGGGCCGTCGAGACCGTCGCTGCACGCCACGACGATGCTCGCCACCTGCGCGCCGAAGCGCGACCGGATCTCCGCCTCGGCCACGCCCTGGTCCTCGACGGTGTCGTGCAGCACGCCGGCGATGGCCTCGTCCTCGGTGCCGCCGTCCTCCAACACGAGCGACGCGACCGCGAGCAGGTGCGCCACGTACGCGATGCGCGTGCCCTTGCGCACCTGGTCGGCGTGGAGCAGCGACGCCCAGCGCACGGCCTCCGAGAACCGGGCGGTGAGGACCGCGCTCGGCAGCTCCGGGTGCGTCGTCATCAGTGCCCTCGGGCGATCCACTCGTCGAGGTGCGGAGCCTCGTCGGCGATGGTGGTGGAGTCGCCGTGGCCCGTGTGCACCACGGTCTCGCCGGGCAGCACGAGGAGCCGATCTCGGATCGACTCGATGATCGTGGGGAAGTCGGAGTACGAGCGACCGGTCGCACCGGGCCCGCCCTTGAAGAGGGTGTCGCCGCCGAAGGCGTGGCCCCCGAGCCCGAGCGGCTCGGCGGAGCCGTGAGCGGAGATGTCCGGGCCGAGGAGGCAGATGCCGCCGGGGCTGTGGCCGGGCGTGTGCACCACCCGGAGCGTCGTGCCGGCGACCTCGAGCTCGCCGCCGTCGGCGAGCGCGTCATCAGGCTTTCGGTCCGGGTACTCCATGTCCCAGAGCATCTCGTCGGCCGGGTGCAGCAAGATCGGCGCGTCCCCCGACTGGCGCGACAGTGCGTCCGCGGCGTTGATGTGGTCGTTGTGGCCGTGGGTGCAGACGATGGCGCGCACGCGGCGGTCGCCGACGGCCTCGATGATCGGGGCGGCATCGTGCGCGGCGTCGATCACGAGCACCTCGGCGTCGTCGCCGAGGAGCCAGATGTTGTTCTCGACCTCGAAGTCCTCACCGTCGATCGAGAAGATCCCGCTGGTGGTGAGGTGCTCGATGCGCGCGGCCATCAGCCGAGTTCCCTCTGGTTCGGCGCCATCAGATCGTCACGACCGAGCGGAGCACTTCGCCGCGCTCCATCTTGTGGAACGCGTCTTCGACCGCGTCGAGCGAGATCGTCTCGGAGACGAAGCGGTCGAGGTCGAAGCGACCTTGCAGGTAGAGGTCGATCAGCAGCGGGAAGTCGCGGCTCGGCAGGCAGTCGCCGTACCACGACGGCTTGAGCGCGCCGCCGCGCCCGAAGAAGTCGATCATCGGGATCGGGGGCAGCGCCATCTCGGGTGTGGGCACACCGACCTGCACCACGGTGCCGGCGAGGTCGCGCGCGTAGAACGCCTGCTCGAGCACTTCGGGCCGGCCGACCGCCTCGATGCAGACGTCGGCGCCGTTGCCGTCGGTGAGGGCCTGGATCCGCTCGACCGGGTCCTCGGTGGAGGCGTCGACGGTGTGGGTCGCACCGAACTCCTTCGCCCACTCGAGCTTCGTGGCGTCGCGGTCGACCGCGATGATGGTGCGGGCGCCGACGAGCCGGGCCGCGGCGATCGCCGCGTCACCGACGCCGCCGCATCCGAAGACCGCGACGGTGTCGTCGCGCTGCACGCCCGCGGTGTTGACGGCGGCGCCGAAGCCCGCCATCACGCCGCAGCCGAGCAGGCCCGCGGCTTCGGGCCGGGCGGCCGGATCGACCTTGGTGGCCTGTCCGGCGGCGACGAGCGTCTTCTCGGCGAACGCGCCGATGCCGAGCGCGGGCGAGAGCGCGGTGCCATCGGTGAGGGTCATGGACTGGGTCGCGTTGTGGGTGTTGAAGCAGTACCAGGGGCGACCGCGCCGGCACGCCCGGCATTCGCCGCACACCGCGCGCCAGTTGAGGACGACGAAGTCACCCGGCGCCACGCTGGTCACGTCGTCGCCGACGGCCTCCACCACGCCCGCCGCCTCGTGGCCGAGCAGGTACGGGAAGTCGTCGCCGATGCCGCCCTCGCGGTAGTGGAGGTCGGTGTGGCACACCCCGCACGCCTGCACCTGCACCAGCGCCTCGCCGGGCCCCGGATCGGGCACGACGATCGTCTCGACGCTCACCGGGTCGCCCTTGGCTCGGGCGATCACTCCTTGGACTTCCTGGGCCATAGGGGTCTCCCGCTCTCGGCACGCAGTGTCGGCCGCTCGGGCCCGGTGGACGCTAGCGCCGTGCGGCGATCGGAGCCTCGCCGTGCGCCATCCAGTTCGCGGTGTTGTGGAAGTTGGCCACGAACGTCCCGGGCGGTACGAGTGCGTCGCACGCGGCGCGGGTCTCGTCGTCGAGGGTGGCGTCGAGGATGCCGAGGGCGTCCTCGAGCTGCTCAACCGTGCGGGGGCCGATGATCGGCGCGGTGATGCCGGGCTGGTCCTTGCACCAGAGCAGCGCG
>CAZKTS010000130.1:0-9104 GCA_964555735.1 uncultured Bifidobacteriaceae bacterium | reverse complement strand
GACCTCGGTGCCGACCCCGGCGGGCGCGTCACCGTCGGCGAGCACCGCGTCCGGCAGGCCGCCCGGGTAGGTGGCGGACGCCCGGAGGAACTTGCGCTCCTTGACGATCCGCTCGCGCAGCTCGTCGATGCCCATCGTGTCGACGAGCCACTTCATGCGGGCCCGCAGCTTGTTGTCGCGGTTGCCGTGGTGGTCCTGCACCCGAAGGATCGACTCGATCGTGGGGAGGAGGTCGTCGCGGCTGGTGAACTCCTCGAGCGCCTGCGCCGGGTGCGGGTTGGCGCCGAGGCCACCCGCCATGAACACCCGGAAGCCGGGCTCGAGTGTGCCGTCGGCGCGCGGGCGGCTCACCGCGATCACGCCGACGTCGTTGAACATCGCCTGGCCGCAGTCGGTGGCGCAGCCCGAGAAGTTGATCTTGAACTTGCGGGGGAGGCGCTGCGCGATCGGGCTGCGCAGGAAGTGCGCCTTGGTGGCCTCGGCCCACGGGGTGATGTCGAGCACCTCGTAGGGGCACGCGCCGGCGAGGTGGCAGCCCGCGACGTTGCGGACGGTGTCGCCGCACGCCTCGCGGCTGGTGAGACCGACGGCCG
Source organism: uncultured Bifidobacteriaceae bacterium (assembly GCA_964555735.1). Taxonomy (GTDB): domain Bacteria; phylum Actinomycetota; class Acidimicrobiia; order IMCC26256; family PALSA-555; genus CAZKTS01. The sequence goes on along the minus strand of CAZKTS010000130.1, from coordinate 8,511 downwards.
CGAGCAGGCGGAGGATCTCGGGCGTCTGCTCGAGCGGCGCGAAGTGGAACTGCACGTTCTGGCGGGTGGTGAAGTGGCCCCAGCCGCGCGAGTAGTTCTCGACGAGGTAGGCGAGCATCTCGAGCTGATCCGGCTCGATCTTGCCGTAGGGCACCTTCACGCGGACCATCTGGTTGTGGCCGCCCTGGCGCTGGCCGTAGATGCCCTGGTTCAGCCGGAACACGCGGAACGCGTCGTCGTCGATCTCACCGGCGAGGAACCGGCGGACGCCGTCCTCGTAGTTGTCGAGCTCTTCCTCGACCTCTCGCTCGAGGGGGCGGGTGCGGAGCTCGGAGACGTCGATCATGGGGACTCCAGGAGGAGAGGCGCGAAGGCGCGGGCGAGGCTCCCGGGGAAGGGGAGCAGGGGCGGGCGGCGTGTCGCGGTCGGTCAGACCGCGCGCCCGCGAAGGTCCGCACACAGCTCGTCGGTGACCTCATGGGGGGTCCGACCGACCGAGATGCTCGGGGCGCCCTTCGCGCGAATCACGAGTGAGACACTAGGGAATCCCGCGGCAAAATGCCAGCGGAGAAGTCAGAAATATCCGGAGGCCCAAAGCCCCGGGCATTCGGGGGGTCCTGACCTAGCCTCGCCCCATGTCTCCCGCAGGGGCGCCCGTCCTCACCAGCCAGGCCGACGACTTCCCGCGCTGGTACCAGGACGTCCTCAACAAGGCGGAGCTGGCCGACAACGGCCCGGTCCGGGGAACCATGGTGATCCGGCCCTACGGCTACGCGCTCTGGGAGCGGATGCAGTCCGAGGTCGACGCCCGCATCAAGACCTGCGGGGCCGAGAACGCCTACTTCCCGTTGTTCATCCCGGAGGCCTACCTCCAGCGCGAGGCCGAGCACGTCGAGGGCTTCAGCCCGGAGCTGGCCGTGGTCACGGTCGCCGGCGGCAAGGAGCTCGAGGCGCCGGTGGTCGTGCGGCCCACGAGCGAGACGGTCATCGGCGAGTTCATGGCCAAGTGGGTGCAGAGCTACCGCGACCTGCCGCTGCTTCTCAACCAGTGGGCCAACGTCGTGCGCTGGGAGCTGCGGCCGCGCATCTTCCTGCGCACGAGCGAGTTCCTGTGGCAAGAAGGCCACACCGCGCATGCCACCGAGGACGACGCGCGCGCCTACGCCGTGCGGATCCTGCACGAGGTCTACGAGGACTTCATGGTCAACGTGCTCGCGATTCCCGTCGTCGTCGGGCGCAAGACGGCCCGCGAGCGCTTCGCGGGCGCGACGAACACCATGACGTGCGAAGCGATGACCCGCGACGGCAAGGCGCTCCAGATGGGCACGAGTCACGAGCTCGGGCAGAACTTCGCGCGCGCGTTCGAGATCGACTACCTCGACGACGGCGGCGCCCAGCAGCTCGCGTGGACGACGTCGTGGGGCGTGTCGACCCGCATGGTCGGCGGCTTGATCATGGCGCACGGTGACGACGACGGGCTGCGCGTGCCGCCGGCGCTCGCGCCTACGCAGGCTGTCGTGCTCGCGGTGCGCGGTGGCGACGACGTCCTCGCCGCGTGCGGCCGGCTCGTCGACGACCTGGCCGCGGCGGGTGTGCGCGCTCGGCTCGACGACAAGGTCGACGTCTCGCTCGGTCGGCGGGCCACCGACTGGGAGCTCAAGGGTGTGCCCGTGCGGGTGGAGCTCGGCCCGCGCGACCTCGAGGGCGGCTCGGCGACGATCGTCCGGCGCATCCTCGGTCCGGAGGACGAGCGCAAGGTGCCGGTGCCCCTCGACGGCGTGGCCGGCGCGGTCAACGCCGAGCTCTCGCGCGCGCAGCAGGCCCTGCACGACGACGCCCTCGCGCTGCGTACCTCGCGCACCACCGAGGTGACCACGATCGACGAAGCGATCGAGGCCGCGGCCGACGGCTGGGGCCGGATCCCCTGGGGTGCGCTCGGCGTCGAGGGCGAGACCACGCTCGCGCAGTCGGGCGTCACCGTCCGCTGTCTCGTGCGTGCCGACGGCTCGCTCCCCGCCACCGACGACGAGCCCGACCTCGTCGCCGTCGTCGCCCGCAGCTACTAGCTCAAGGTCGAGAGGAACGCCGCGACGGCGAAGCCCGCGGCGGCAGCGAGACCGGCGCGTCGGCCCGCGGCGCGGACCGCGAGGGGCACCATCTCGTTGACGGTCACGACGATCATGGCGCCGGCCGCGATCGACTGGATGATGGCGATGAGGTCGACCTCGCTCTCGTTGAGGACGAGGTAGCCGAGCGCGGCGGCGATCCCGCCGAGCGCGACGATCGACCCGAAGCGCAGCACGACGCTGCCGAGGGAGCGGCCGCCCGCGAGGAGCGCGGCCGCGACGCCGATGGCCTCGGGCAGGTTCGACAGGAAGACTGCCCCGACGAGTGCGACCGACACCGACCCGCTCCCGAGGAGCGTGAGCCCGATGGCCACCGACTCCGGGATGCCGTCGAGGGCCATGCCGACGCTGAGGTTGCGCGCCGCGGTGGCGTCGGCGCCCGCCGGCTCCGCCTTCGGGCCGCCGACGTCCTCGGCTTCCTCGACGACCTCTTCGGGGTCCTCGCGCTCCGCGCGCCGGTCCAGCCACTGCGTGAGCACGTAGTAGCCGACCGCCCCGAGGAACAGCCCGATGCCGGTCGGCGTGCGTCCGGCCTCCGTGTACGCAGGGACCACCAGGTCCGTGGTGATCGCGCTGATGAGGCTGCCGGCGCCGAAGGCCATGATGAGGCCGAGCCAGCGCGGCTCCGTGAGGCTGCGAAATCGCGCGACGAGCAGGGCACCCACGATGAGCGCCGACTGTCCGAGCGCTGCCCACAGCCCCGCTTCGAGCACCGGGGGAGTCTCGCACGGGCCTCGTACACTCGGGGCGATGTCGTTGCTGGTCCACAACGGACCGTGGATGGCGTGGAACGCGCTGCTCGCACTCGTGCCGCTCGTCGCGGCAATCGTGCTGTTCACGGGTACTCGCCGACACACCGTCGTCTGGTGGATCGGCGTCGCGCTGTTCCTCGCGTTCTTGCCCAACGCGCCGTACGTGCTCACCGACGTCGTGCACCTCATCGACGGCGGTCGTTCCGTGAAGGGGAGCAGCGCGCTGATCATGGCGCTCGTCGGGCAGTACGCCGCGCTCTTCGCGATCGGCATCGTGGCCTACGTCGCGTCGCTCGAGCTCCTCCGCGGACATCTGGTACGAGCGGGCTGGTCGGTGCGGCGAGTGGCGCGCGTCGAGCTCGCGGTCCAGGCCGCGTGTGCCGTGGGCATCTACCTCGGTCGATTCGGTCGCTTCAACAGCTGGGAGCTCAGTGCCGAGCCCGCCCGGGTGCTCATCGGGCGCGCCGACCGCCCGACCGCCTGGCTGATCGTCGTGATGACCTTCCTGATCCTCGTCACGGTCACCGCCCTCGGCCGCGCCTGCTGGGCCGGCGCACTCATGGAGTGGCAGCGGCGCCGCGGCCACGCCGCATGACGCTGCCTGTCCCGCCGCCGGTCTCGCCCATGCTGGCGAAGCTCGCGCGCGAGCTCCCCCTGGGTGACGGTTGGCTCTACGAACCGAAGTGGGATGGGTTCCGCTGCATCGTCTTCCGGGACGGCGACGACGTCGAGCTCGGCAGCCGCAACGAGAAGCCGCTCACCCGTTACTTCCCGGACCTCCTCGCACCGATCCGCGACCAGCTGCCCGACCGCGCAGTCGTCGACGGCGAGATCGTGATCGCCACACCGGACGGCCTGAACTTCGACATGCTCTCGCAGCGGATCCATCCGGCCGAGAGCCGGGTGAACATGCTCGCCGAGCAGTGGCCCGCGTCGTTCGTCGCGTTCGATCTCCTCGCCGAGGGCGACGAGGATCTGCGCGGCGTGGCGTTCCGCGAACGCCGAGCGCGGCTCGAGCGCATCCTCGCCAAGGCGACGTCGCCCATCCATCTCACGCCGGCCACCGCCGATCCCGTCGTCGCGGAGCAGTGGTTCGAGCGGTTCGAAGGTGCCGGCCTCGACGGCGTCGTCGCGAAGCCGCTCGATGGCGAGTACCTCGAGGGCAAGCGCACCATGGCGAAGGTCAAGCACCTCCGCACCGCCGACTGCGCGGTCGCCGGCTACCGGAAGCACAAGGACGGCAAAGGCGTCGGCTCGCTGCTGCTCGGACTCTTCGACGACGAGGGCACGCTGCACCACGTCGGCGTCGCCAGCAGCTTCGCGGCCCCACTTCGCTCGGAGCTCGCGCAGGAGCTGGCGCCCTACGAGAAGGACGCGACCAAGGACCACCCATGGGGGGAGTGGGCGGAGCAGCAGTGGGCCGAGCCGAGTGGCCAGCGCATGCCGGGCGCGGGGAACCGGTGGAACGCGAAGAAGGACATGAGCTGGACGCCGCTGCGCGTCGAGCTGGTGGCCGAGGTCGCGTACGAGCACCTCCAGGGCGACCGCTTCCGTCACACCGCGCGCTTCCAGCGGTGGCGCCCCGATCGCGAGCCGTCGTCGTGCACGTACGCGCAGCTCGAGACGCCTGTCCCGATCGAGCTGCACGAGGTCTTCGGGGTCTAGCGCGCTCGATCCACGGCGTATGCGATCGGTGAGCGCTGGAACCACTTCGCGAACGTGCGCGTGAGCGCCGGCCGTCCCGTGAGCCTGATGTCGCCGCGCTTGAGAGCCTCCGCGACCGGCTCGTTGCCAAGCCAGACCTTGTACATCGTCGTGAGATCGGACTCGACGACGACGTCGACCTCGAAGCGCGGGTCGGTGAGGCACACCGACGCGTCACCCGGTTCGATCACGAGCCAGTAGCGGTTGCGGTGGTCGGTGAAGACGAACTGCACGACCACGATCCGGTCGGGGAGCTGGCTGCGGTCCATCCGCTCGTGCATCCACCACAGCAGGAGATCGGGATCGAGCTCTTCCTCCGTGGGCTCGGCGAAGGCAAAGCGCGCGCCCCACTCCCCGAGGCCGAAGATCACCGGCTCCAGCGCGCTTCCGGCTTCGGTGAGCGCGTAGCCGCCATCGTCGGTGCGCTCCACGAGCCCGGCCTCCTCGAGCTGGCGGAGGCGCTTGCTGAGCAGCGCGCGTGACAGGCCTGGGAGCCCACGGGCGAGCTCGTTGAAGCGGGTGGACCCGGTGAGCATGTCGCGCACGATGAGCAGCGACCAACGCTCGCCGAGCACCTCGCTGGCCTTGGCGATCGGGCAGTACTGGGCGTACGACCGCACGACAGCAGTCTCGCGCGGTCGTCGGCGTCGGTTCAGAGAATGAACCGGCCGAGTTCAGTGTCTGTACTACCTGCTTCTCGAGCCCGTCCGTACGGTCGAGATCGAGCCGGACGACCGAGGAGCCCGCCATGACGCTCACGACCGCACCCACCCCAGTGACGGACCCCGCCGACGACGGGTTCGTCGACCTCGCGGCCGAGATCGGCGCCCAGGTCGCCGGCCACGCCGAGCAGCACGATCGCGAGGGCACGTTCGTGGGCGAGGCCTACGACCTGCTGCGCGACTCCGGCTACCTCCGGTTGGCGGTGCCGGCCGAGCTGGGCGGCCTCGGTGCCTCGATGCGGCAGGTCTGCTTCGCGCAGGCCGAGCTCGCGCGTGGCTGCGGTTCGACCGCACTGGCCGTCAACATGCACATCTACGTGACGCTCCTCCAGGCCTACCGCCGACGCACGGGTGCGCCGGACGCCGAAGGTGTGCTGCGGCGCGTCGCCGACGAAGGCATCGTCCTCATGACCAGCGGTGGTTCTGACTGGCTGTGGTCCAACAGCGCCGCGGTGGCCGAGGAGGGTGGGTTCCGTGTGAGCGGGCGCAAGTCGTTCTGCAGTCAGGCGCCGGCCGCGGACGTGCTGACGACGAGCGCCATCCACGACGACCCCGAGCGCGGTCGCGAGGTGCTGATGTTCGGCGTCCCGATGAGCGGCGACGGTGTCACGATCGACGAGACCTGGGATGCGCTCGGCATGCGCGGGACCGGCAGCCACGACGTCGTGCTCGACGACGTGTTCGTCCCCGCCGAGAAGATCGTCGCCCGCCGAGCGTGGGGGAGGTTCGACGGACCGCTCAAGGCTGCGGTCGTGCACTTCGCGCCGACGATCGCCGCCGTCTACTGGGGGATCGCGTCGGGCGCGCGCGACCAGGCCGTGCAGATGATCACGAAGATGCGCCGCGGCGAGACGCCCTACGCTGAGGTGCCCCGTGTGCACCGTCAGCTCGGACAGATGGACACCACGCTACGCACCTCGTGGTGGGCGCTGCTCGGGGCGCTGGACGACCTCGGTGACGACTACGTCGCCGACGCCGAGGCCGTGAACACGGTGTCGATCGCAAAGCGCGCGGCGGTCTTGGGTGCGTTCGAGGTGGTCGACGAAGCGCTGGACCTCGTCGGCGGGCCGTCGTACTACCGCAGCACGCCACTCGAGCGTGCGTGGCGCGACGTGCGCGCGGGCCGCTACCACCCGCTCACGCCGGAGACCACCCTCTTCTACGTCGGCCGCACCGCGCTCGGCGGCGCCGACGACGAGGAGTAGCGCGCTCGAGGCCCCGAAGACCGCCGTTCTCGGCACGTTGCGTGTCATATGGACTGACGCAACGTGCCAAGAAGCGGCTCTAGGTCTTGACCGTGAGCTTCCCGGTCATGCCGTCGAGCGTGTGCAGGATGCAGTAGTACTCGTACGTTCCGGCGGTGGGGACGACGTAGGTGTACCGACGCGCCGCGGCGGGGGGCGGGGGGCTGCCGGCGTTCGGCGGGATCGTGCCGGTGTTGAACAGATCGGTGCCGTTGAGCGTCTGCGGCGACGGCCCCGGGATCGCGCTCTCGCTCTCGGGCGCGATCGGGTTGGTCAACGGCTCCTGCTGCCCGGCGAACGTCGCCGTGTGCGGCGCCTCCGAGCGGTTCACGAACGTCACCGAGTCGCCGGCCTTCATGTTCGTCGTCTCCGCGGCGAACGCCAGGATGTCGGTGTGCTCGGTGGTGATGCCCATCTCGACCGTGTAGGTCGTGGTGCCGTCGGCCGCCTTCTTCGGCTTTGGCACGCTCTTCTCGAGCTTCGCCTTCGCGGCGCGACCCTCGGCGAGGTAGCGCTTCTGCTCGCCCTTGCCGCGAGCCGCGGCCTTCGCCGGCGTCTCCACCTTCTCACCCTCGGCGACCACGTCGACGGTGCCGATCATCTTCGGGTGGATGACGCAGTAGTACTTGTACTCGCCGACCTTGCCGAACGACATCGAGAACGGCGGCACGTCGGCGGTGCCGAGCGGCAGCAGTCCGCTGTTCACCACCGTGGTGCCGTCGTAGGCGCCGGTCGGCGGCGTGGGCGCGAGGTAGGTGTCGAGCTCCTCGGCCGTCGGCGGGTCCGTGCCCGGCGGCACGAAGGTCACCGAGTGCGGCTCGATGGTGCCGTCCCATGACCAGGTGAGCGTCTCGCCGACCGTCACCGTGACCGTCTCGGGCATGAACTCGAGGACCGCGATGGTCGGGTCCTTGACGTCGTTGACCCCGACCTGGACGGTCGGGCCCTCGGCGGTGCTCGCCTGACCGCCGGTGCTCCGGGCGGTGCGGGCAGCGGCGGGCAGGGCGCCGAGCAGGGTCACGAGCAGGGCGCAGCTGACGATGGCGAGCGGACGGGTGCGGCGCATGTGGTGGAAGTCCCCCTGGGTGATGCGAGTGTCGTGTGCACCATTCGCCCCCGGGTGCGGCCCGGATCATGCTGGCCGCTGAAGACCGGGCGCACATCGGGGCCGTGACCGGCGCCGGTCCGACCGGTGTCCAGCGGGTTTTGAGGGGTGATCTGGTACCATTGGCGCCGTTCGTTCGTGGGACGCAGCCCCCCGGCTGCCGGCGACGTGGGCGTGATGCCCACGTTTTTTCTTGCTCGGCCTCGGGAGGCTGACGGGACAGAGGAAGAGGGAGGAGGGTGAGCATGGCTGATCGACCCGACGCCATCGCGGCTGCCGTCGAGCCCGCGCTCGCCTCGCTGGACCTCTCCCTCTACGACGTCGAGCTGCAGGGCTCGGGCGGCGCCCGCACGCTCCGGGTGCTCGTGGATCGGCCCGGCGGGGTCGACCTTGCCGCCATCACCGCGGCCACCGAGGCGATCTCGCCGATCCTCGATGCCGATCCCGCCGCGGCGCGCACGCTCCGGGGCTCGTACACGCTCGAGGTGAGCAGCCCCGGCCTGGAGCGCCCCCTGCGCACGCCCGCGCAGTTCCGCGGCGCGCTCGGCGCCACCGTCACCCTGAAGGTTGCCGGTCCGGACCACCCCGAGCGCCTGCGCGGCGTCCTGGTGGCCGCCGACGAGGATCACCTCGAGGTCGACGTCGACGGCAGCACCGTCGGGGTCGCCGTCGCCGACGTCACCTCGGCCCGCACCGTGTTCGAGTGGGGCTCGAAGCGGCCGGAGCCGAAGCGCACGAAGCAGTCGAAGAAGCGCCCGCAGTCGAAGCAGAAGGTCGCGCCGTGAACAGCGAGATGATGGAGGCGCTCGAGAACATCGAGCGCGAGAAGGGCATCTCGGTCGAGATCATGCTCGAGGC
>CAZKTS010000129.1:0-66601 GCA_964555735.1 uncultured Bifidobacteriaceae bacterium | reverse complement strand
GCGGCGCGAGGACAACGCCGACGGCTGTGACCAACGACATGCTGTCGTTGATTCGCTACCTTGATGCCGTGGCGTCGCCGACGACCGTGATCCTCGAGACTCTCTGCTGCTATCGCGCCAGCGAGAAGGCCGTCATCGAAGCGTCGCTCAGCCGAGCCCCGGGGGTGCTCTCCGTCGACGCGAACCCGGTCGCACAGACCGCGACCGTGACGTTCGACCCGGACATCACATCACTCGAAGCACTCCGAGCGTGCGTCCAGGACTGCGGCTACCTCTGCACCGGACAGAGCGTCCCCACGCACGTCTGCGACCCGATGACCCTCCCCGATCAGCACCATGACCGTGCGCCGGAGACCGCGCATGACCACGGCGGGAGCGCGGAGCCGCGGACAGCGGAAGAGGTGATGGGCCACCCAGGCCACGCAAACATGTCGATGGACGACATGGTGCGCGACATGCGCAACCGGTTCATCGTTGCCGCTGTCTTCTCGATTCCCATCTTGCTGTGGTCGCCGATCGGTCGCGATGTGCTCGGATTCGATGTGGCTGCCCCGTTCGGCCTCCGTGACGACGTGTGGTCACTACTCCTGAGCTTGCCGGTGATCGTCTATGCATCGTCCATCTTCTTTCGCGGCGCGTGGCACGCATTGAAGGCACGCACCCTCGACATGATGGTGCTGGTCGCGGTGGCGATCGGAGCGGGCTGGCTCTATTCGCTAGGCGTGACGATCAGTGGTGGTGGCGAGGTCTTCTATGAGGCCGCGAGCGTCCTGGCGGCTTTCGTACTCCTCGGACACTGGTTCGAGATGCGCGCCCGAGGCGGCGCCAACGATGCCATCCGATCACTTCTTGATCTCGCACCGCCCATGGCTGTTGTACTTCGAGATGGCTCGGAAGTGGAGGTCCCCACCGCGCGGGTGGTCGTCGACGACATCGTGCTCGTGCGACCGGGCGCCAAGGTCCCCGTTGACGGCATCGTCGAAAGTGGCGAGAGCGACGTCGACGAATCGATGGTCACCGGTGAAAGCCTGCCGGTCCACAAGAGACCGTCCAGCCAGGTGACTGGCGCGACTATCAATCGCAACGGAACGCTACGGATCAGAACCACGAAGGTCGGATCGGACACTGCCCTCGCCCAGATCGTCCGACTTGTACAGGAGGCCCAGAACTCCAAGGCACCCGGGCAGCGCCTCGCCGACCGCGCCGCATTCTGGCTCGTACTCGTCGCACTCATCGGCGGCGCGCTGACCTTCGCAGCATGGGCACTCTTCAGCGACCGGCCAACCCAAGACGCGCTCCTCTTCGCCATCACCGTCGTCGTGATCACCTGCCCCGACGCGCTCGGCCTTGCCACTCCGACGGCGATCATGGTCGGTACCGGACTTGGCGCGAAGCGCGGCGTGCTCTTCAAGCACGCGACCGCGATCGAGACCGCCGCCCGCATCGAGGTCGTAGTCCTCGACAAGACCGGCACCCTCACCAAAGGCGAGCCGGAGGTGACCGACTTCATCACCACCGACGGACGCGACCCTGCCGATGTGATGCCGCTCCTTGCATCCCTCGAGAACGACTCCGAGCACCCACTCGCCGAGGCGATCGTGCGATATGCGGAAGCAATGGGAGTGTCGACCCGACCTGTCACAGACTTCCAGTCGGTGCCCGGTCACGGCGCAGTTGCAACGATCGACACCATGCGCGTCGCAGCAGGAAACGCCAAGCTCATGCAACGAGAGGGCGTCGACACAACAACCATCGAAGCAACCCGGGCTGAGATCGCGGGCGGTGGACGGACGGCAGTCCTCGTCGCGATCGACGGCCAGCCCGTCGCGGTCGTTGGCATCGCAGACGCGACGCGACCGACTTCGGCAGCTGCCATCGACGCGCTGCACGCATCCGGGGTTCGTGTGGTCATGTTGACCGGCGACAATGAGGCAACCGCGCGTCGTATCGCCATGGAGTTGGGCATCGACACGGTCATTGCGGAGGTTCTGCCGGGCGACAAGGCCGCCAAGATCGCAGAGCTCCAACGCGACGGCTCAAAGGTTGCGATGGTCGGCGACGGCGTCAACGACGCACCAGCCCTCGCGCAGGCCGACCTCGGCATCGCCATCGGCGCGGGTACTGATGTCGCGATCGAGACTGCCGACGTCGTACTCATGCGCTCCGACCCCCTCGACATCCCAACAGCGCTCAGCATTGGTCGAGGCACTCTGCGGAAGATGCGCCAGAACCTCGGCTGGGCAATCGGTTACAACGCGATCGCGCTTCCAATCGCGGCTGGCGTGTTCGACCCGATGTTCGGGCTCGTTCTCCGTCCCGAAATTGCCGCACTCAGCATGTCGGGTTCGAGCTTCATCGTCGCCGTCAACGCGCTGATGTTGAAGCGACTCCATCTTCCGGATCCCGGCACGGAGGTCACCAAGATCGCGCCGCCGCCAGCCGAGGCGTTCGCGTCTCAGCGCGAGGTGGCCTAAGTCGTTTTCACGCTGGTGAGGAGTACCGGTCCGGCTCCTCGCTGAAGGCGCGCGCGCATTCGAACGAGCAGAAGCGCCACACACGATCTGCCCATGGCAACTGCGCTGGCGCCTCGTCCGCATCGACGAACATCCGACACACCGGATCCAACACCTGAGCTCGCGGCTCGTAGAAGAGATCCTCAACGGAGAACAGCTCCACCGGCTGCGAGACGTTCCTGAGATACGTGGAACCCAAGCGACGGACTCGAACGCCATCGTGCGGACTCACACAGCTCGCGATCGGCATCGTCACGAGCGCCTGGCCCACGTGCGCATGCCCTGCGACCCGAGCAGCAAGGTTCACGGTGGCACCGAAGAGATCGCCCGCACGCTCGACCACAGGACCGGCGTGCGCCCCGATTCGCACGCCCGGGAAGGCCGGCTCCGCATCGACCGCGTGCAGGAGCGCAACCGCGACTTTCAGGCCGCTCCGGCTGTCAGCCGTCGCGACCATGACAGCGTCGCCGATCGTCTTCACCACCCGGCCATCGCCTCCGATCACGGAGGAGGCGAGGCGGGAGAAACGATCCGCGATGTCTGCCGCGGCGCCATCACCGTGCGCCTCGGTGAGCGCCGTGAACCCTGACAGGTCGGCGAAGAGCACCGCGCCCTCGCTTGCATCATCTGCCATGCCTCGAGTCTCGCATCCGCGTCGAACCGGAGGCTTGTAGGGCGATAGGCTCTCCTACATGTTGTCGTCGATCCGGCTCCGACGCGCTTTCCTCATCGTCGTGCTCGCTGCCGGCGTGCTCAGCATGCACGGTCTCTCTACGGCGACCGCCAGCGGAATGCACGATTCCGTGGCAACAACAGTCGACGCTCTCGGCGCAGACTCCCATGACAGCGGCGGCCACGAGCCCAATGCAATGCACACGGTCGGCGAGCTCTGCCTCTGGATCATCGCCGCCGGGATCGTCGTCGCGGCGTGCAAGCGACTCTTCCTGCGACTGCGCCAACCGCGAGCGGTATGGCGCGGTTCGATCGGGCCGAGAGCCACCCGCCCAACGCCCGTAGGTCGATCCCCAGACGCAACCCTTCTCGGAGTCGCGATGCGCTGTTGATCTCTTCGAGATGACTTGACACTCGGCCTCATCTCAAAGGAGATCGACATGAAGAGGATTCTCATCGCGATCGCGATCGCGACAACCGCGACGTTCGCACCTGTCGCAGCCTTCGCAGGAGAAGACGGCGGACATGGTGGGAGCATGGATGACCACGGCGGCATGGACGAACACGGCGGCGGCGGAAGCAGCCACACGAACACTCCGACGGCCACCGGCGCGCGAGAGATCGACGTAACAGCAGGACGCTTTCGCTTCAAGCCGAACGAGATCACGGTCGGCGCGGGCGAAGATGTGACCATCGTCCTGTCGTCGAAGGACTTGTTCCATGACTTCTTCGTAAAGGGCACCGGCCATGTCGTCGGCGCGAAGGCGAAGAAGACCAAGAAGGGCGGTCTCATGATCGAGGAGCCCGGCACCTACAAGTTCTGGTGCACCGTCGAAGGACACCGCGCTGCTGGCATGAAGGGCACGATCGTCGTCCAGTAGCTCACGTGCTTGCCCACCCGCGCCTCCCATCCCCCGGGCGGAGGTCGCGGGTGGGCACGGCACGCCCAGCGACTGGAGAACTCATCGAGAGCCTGTACACCCAGTCGGGCTCGCGTTCGCCGCCTCTCCGGAAGCCCGCCTCGCCTTGACCGGAGGTGAGATGCGGGAGAGGCGACGGCAATGCTCCCGACAAAACTCAGGACTGCATGCATATGGGAACCAGCACGCTCGTCGTCACAATGTTCACCCTTGCTCTGCTCGCGGCGTTCGGAATGCTCGTAGGCATCGCCGTCGCGTTCGACGCTCCTCACGACCTCGCCGGAGTCCACCTCTAGCGAACGATGACGACCGGATCATCGAGATCGGTCAACGCCTGTCAAGGGCTGGAGGATCACGCGAACCTAAGTGTCGCTCGGATCGCAACGACCCCCAAGCCTGGTCGGCAGCGCGATGCGTTCCACGGCCGAGTTCGAGCTCATAGCGGCAGCAAGACTCTCCGTCGTCTTAGACACCGAGAGTTCGATGGAGTGCGAAAGGAAGTCGCACCTCCTGGATGTCGCGTTCACTGATGAGCGGCGCGCGAATGGACCAGTGAGGTACGTTCGTCGAGGCGGCGCGCGTCGGGGCCGCCAAAGCCAGAAATCCCGACGAACAGAGTGCCAAGTGTGCCGGAGCCACCTGAGCCCGAAGGCGACCACTGGACGCGCGAAGAGATCCTCGAGCGCTCACACGAACTTGCAGACTGGTGCGAGCACCACTTCTGGGAGTACTACCTGCAGGAGTGCGGCGTCCGACAGCGGCCCCTGGGCAGGTCGCGCAAGGCGCGCCATCGTCGTCCACAGAGAAGCAAGCGGGAGCGGTCGTGAACCTAGAACCCTGAAACCTAGGGAGGTTCACGATGCCCGGCTACTCCAAGTGGCGCGATATCGCGCACGCGCGCGACGACCAGTACCGCTACACCCTCCGACGTCAGTGGCGTCCGTGGTGGGGCCTCGGTCTCGTCACCCGCTTCGTCGAGATCCAGATCACCCGGCCCCGGACCGACGACGAGGCCGAGGTCCTTCGCTCGCTCGCCGAGCTCAAGGCCGAGTTCCCGGACTGGTCCATCACGCGGAGCGATTCGGCCACGACCTGAAACTGCCTAGCCGACGGCTTTGGCGTTGCCGTGCAGGCCCGGGGAGACTCTTCCGCGCGTGGCTCGCGAACGCCAGGACCGGCGGGCCGGCAGCGAGAGTCGTTCGACTGTCTCACCCCGCTTCTACCGTCGTCATCGTGAGCACCTCCACTCGAACTGCGTCGAGCGGCCGTCAGGTCAGCCGCCGCGAGCTGCGGCGACGGTGGTCTGCCTGCGGGCGTAAGCACTCCTACGCGTCGATCGAGGAGGCACGCGAGGCGATCGAGTGGAACAGCTTCGTGCAGCCGATCGCCGGTTCCTCCGCCGAGCCGTATGAATGCACGTACTGCGCCGGCATCCACGTCGGCCGTGCGCCGGCGGCAACACGTCAGCAACGCCGGAAGATCTCCGAAGCACGCCGACGGCCCTCGCGACGCGTCGCCGACCGTCGGCTCGATCTCGCCCTGGTCATCGAGCTCGGCGAGCGAGTCGTGTGGTGCGGTCGCCTCGAGTCCGAAGGTGCTCCCGAAAAGCGCCAACGAGTGATTGCACGTCGCGGCCGCAAGGCCTCCGCCGCGAACCGATGATCGTCATGGACTGCTCGGTCGAAGCCTGTCCAAACGTGGTCAACAACTACTCGTCGGCGCTCTACCCCGATACGAACCTTCGGATCTGCGCCGAGCACGCCGCACCACACGTGATCAAGCGCCTGCACCTCGACGGCGACACGTTGCATCTCGACGGCCGCGAGCGCAGGCCCTAAGGAGACGAACAATGCTCAGCCTCAACGGCACGCGCTATCCATTGTTCTTGCTCGACACGATGGCGGCGAGCGAGATCGCCAAGGACCCCACTGGTGTTGGCCAACAGTTCCGCGACACCTGGAGTGCGACCGATCCGCCGTTCATTCCGTGCTTCAGCGTGTTCACGCTGCTGGAGCTGCAGAGGCGGGTCGACGTCTTCGACCAGTTCATTACCGCGTTTCAATGCGAGCCATGCCTGCTCATCAAGAGCTACCGGGAACTGATCGAAGAAGAAGTCCGCTGCTACCCCGATCCGACCGTTGTCGAGCCTGGGTCGATCGCCTTCACGCCGCTCGGAGGCGCTGGCCACCAGCTCACCGTTCTCCCGAGTCTCCTCGGGCAGCTTGAGCACCAGGCGTCGATCTGGCGGAACGCCGGAGCGTCCATCGTCGATGGCATGGTTTCACTCGTGCAGAACTACCAACCTGCACGCGAGAACTACACCCGAGAAGAGGTTCGTCTCTTCGCCTGGATGACCGCCTACTCACAGCTATGCGAACACCAGATGGCCTTCGCGCAACGCGAAGCGGCCACGGAACAAGTAGTCGATGTCGACGCCTTTCCATCGCTCAAGGCGATGGCGTACACCGTGTTCTACAAGTTCTACGCAGATCGCGACCGCACACCAGGCGCCTCGGACGCCTTCGACGTCCTGATCGCCTCCTCTCTCCCCTATGTAGAGGCCGTCGCGACGGAGCGGCATCTAGCAGATGCCTTGCGAAAGGTGCGCGGGCGAGACAAGTTCCTCAACCATCTTGAGGTCTTCACGATGCGCGATTTCGCTGGGCGCACAGACGCACGCTCCTGATGAACACCGATGAACGCAATTGACGACCGCGGCGACGACGCTCTCGCGCTTCTCGCCCCGCACCTCGGCGAGCTCATCGGTCCGCCCGAACGCGTCGACGGCCTCAATGCACGCCACCCCGGTCAGACGTTCGACTTCGCAGCGGAGCGCACGGATGGATGGCGCCTCGCCATCGAGGTCACTCGCGCGTGGGATCGCGGCTGGCTCGAAGACCAGGCACCGTTCGATCAATTTGCCGAACGCGTTCGACTCGCAGTCGAAGAGCGCGCACCGACCCTGACCGGACACTTCGCCGTCACCCTCCATCATGGGTCACGCCAACAGCTCAAGAGCTTGGTCGGACTGACTGCCGACCGGATCATCGAGATCGGTCAAGCCCGGTCAAGCGACCGGAAGATCACGCGGAACCTGAGCGTCGCTCGGATAGCAACGAACCCAAGGCTGATCGTCAGCCCGATGCGTTCCGCAGCCGAGTTCGAGCTCGGCACTGAAGCACACGACCGCTTCTTGACGGCGGTTGCCGATTGCAGCCCGAAGCTCGAAGCCGCCGGCGCCGCCGGGTATGAGACCCACCTTGCAGTGATCCACTGGGTGTTCGGAAGTACCGATGCATGGCGACACGCACTGACCCGCGCGTCGCTTTCCCAGCACCCTCAGTACATCTGGGCAGTCGACCTCGGAGGCCAACCTGGTCGAGAGGCCATTGTGCGCCTCCGACCGTCGAACCCGTAGAAGCGCGAACACGACGCCTTTCATCCCTACTCGCGTCCCTACTACTCCCCGCACACCACGTCACTCGCCGTCACCAGATGGACCTACCATCAAGCAGGACAACACCCGCTGGACGCGAGTGGTCTGGCTGGACGGTCGGGAATGTCTTCCTAAACCGTGTGCGCAGGTTCGAATCCTGCCGGGGGCGCCAGCCAACCTGCAGGTCAGACCCGCGATCGGTTCGAGGAATCCCTGCGAGTCACCCAGCCATCCGTCTCGTCGAGGAGATTCGGTCCGACGTCCGCGAGCGTCGGAGTGCCGAGAAGCGACATCGTTCGCACGACGCCTTCGCGAATGTGCTCGAGCACATGGTCGACACCCCGCTCGCCCGCTGCGCCGAGCCCGTAGAGATACGGGCGGCCGGTCATCCCGGCTGTGGCGCCCGCAGCGATCACCTTCACGAGATCGCTCCCTCGTCGGATGCCGCCGTCGCAGATGACGACGGCGTGATCGCCGATGCGGTCGGTGATCGCCGGGATGCGGTCGATCGGCGCGATCGCGCCGTCGAGCTGACGTCCGCCGTGGTTGGAGACGGCGATCGCCTCTACGCCGTGGTCGACCGCTCGAACTGCGTCGCCGGCCGACTGGATGCCCTTCAACACGATTGGACCGGCCCACCGGTCGCGCAGCCACTCGATGTCGGACCAGCTCAGCGTCGGGTCGAACTGAGCGTTGATGTAGTCGGCGAGCGTCACGGGGTCAGCACCGTCGCCGACGTCTTCGCGACCGGTGACGTTCGCGAATCGGATCGGATCCGATCGCAAGAACTGCCAGGTCCAGCCAGGATGGCGCATCCCATCGACGATCGTTCCCGGTCCGATCGAGGGTGGCAGCTCGAACCCGCGCCGGACATCTCGTTCCCTGCGTCCGAACACTGCGGTGTCGACCGTCAGGACGAGCGCTCGGTAGCTCGCCTGGGCGGCTCGCTCGATCAGCGATGCCACGAGGTCCCGGTCGCGCCACATGTAGACCTGGAACCAGAGCGGACCGGTCGCTACCGCAGCGACCTCCTCGATCGACCTCGTCGCGAGCGTCGACAGCACGTACGGCAGCCCCGCCCGGCCTGCTGCTCGTGCGACAGCGAGCTCGCCGGCCGGGTCGGCGATGCGCGTGAAGCCGGTCGG
This sequence comes from uncultured Bifidobacteriaceae bacterium, assembly GCA_964555735.1. Lineage (GTDB taxonomy): Bacteria > Actinomycetota > Acidimicrobiia > IMCC26256 > PALSA-555 > CAZKTS01. Next base: position 57,915 of record CAZKTS010000129.1, on the reverse strand, counting down.
CGCGAGCACGAGGGGATACGCGGCTTCGTCGCCGAAGATCGTGGTGCGGGTGTCGACGGAGCCGACGTCGTTGAGGACGTCGGGCACGAAGCGGATGCGCCGGAAGGCATCCGTGTTGTCCGCGAGAGTGATCTCGTCTTCAGCGCCGCCGTCGATGTAGTCGAACACACCGCGAGGCAAGCGCCGTCGGGCGAGCGCTCGCAGATCGCCGACGTTGACGACGCGGTCGAGGCGGCGGGTGATGCGGTCCCCGGTCCGACGCCGGAACCGCAGGACGGATCGCAGGTTGTTCAGCATCCGGCGCACAGCTCGTCCAGGTCCTCCGAGGTCGCGTGCGGGTCACGGCGCAGGCCAAGGTGCCGACGAGGGGGGTGTGCCGGTCCTCGGCCTGCGCCGAGAGCTCAGAGGTCGAGCTTCACCTCGACGACGCCGTTCTTCGGGCAGTCGAACGTGCCGGGCTTCTTCGGGAACACCCGCACGAACTTGCCGTCCTGGACCTGGTTGAGCACGTGGCACGACGTGGGTGTCCGACCGGCGAGGTCGACGGTGCTGTACATGCCATCGGCGTCGAACTCGTGAATCGACCCCAGGGCTTCGAGGAGGTTCGCGCGGGTGAGGCCGTTCACGCCATGGTCGGCGACGACCGCCTCGACCGCGTCGCGGAACGCCACCGCGGCGATCCAAGAGTACGGGGCGCCGAGGTGGCCGGCATCTTCGGCGCCGAGGTACTTGTAGAAGGTGGCGAGCATCTTGTTCGCCTTGCGGTCCGCGGCGTTGTAGAAGGGCAGATAGAGGGTGTCGGCGTACTGGTCTTCGACGTCCGGGCCACCTTGCTGGAGCAGCTGCGGGTCGTAGCACTGCGTACCGCAGTCCCAGACGTCGACGTCAGTGACGCCCTGGAGCTTTGCTTCCTTGCGAAGGTTCACCGTGGTGTTGAACGGGCCGGCGCTCTGCGCGTAGTTGCCGTTGCCCTCGCGCAGCGCAGACACGACCGGCGTGTAGGCGCTCTGGATCGACGTCGACGGCAGGTCGAAGTCCCGGTCCGACGTGCAGCACAGCTCCCGGATCTGGCCGAGGCCGCTCGCGAACGAGGTGTCACGCGCCGACTTGAGATCGGCACCGAAGACGTAGACGCCGTGCAGATCCTTGCCGTACTTCTTCTCGTAGTAGTTGGCTCGCCCGACGCTGGCGCGGTATGTCGGCGTCGGATCGTCCTTGGTCGCGCAGTCGATGGTCGGCGGCGACACCGGGTACGTGATCGGCGAGCACTGCTGCACGACCTCGGTCGTCAGGAAGGGGATGTCGGGCAGACCGGTCGCCACACCCGCCTTGTCGACGCACGCGAGCTGGTCATCGACGTTGGTCAGGAACAGTGCGGCGGTGCCGACCATGGCGAAGTCGTTCTCGCACGCGTCGATCACGGCATTCCGAGCGTTGTCGGCGCTGAGCTTCGAGTCGATGAAGTCGACGACGAGCTTGCGGCCGGCCAGCCCACCGGTGGAGTTGATGTACTTCGCGAAGCCCTCGACTGCTTGCCGGGATCCCTGGAACAGTCCCGGTGCGACCTGCGTGTCGACGTCGGCGATCACGGCGATGCGGATCTCGTCGGCCGTGACACCGACCTCGGTGGCCGTCGGCTTCTCGGCGTCGCTCTGGGCGACGGCGCCGGTGGCGACCACGGTGACGGACAAGATGACGGCAGCCCCAACGGCCAGCGCGCGCAACGACGATCGCATCCCGACTCCCCCTCGTGCGATGAGGGGAGATCATACCGTTGTTATCTTTTCCGGTCGAGGGGTGCTTCGGGCCGCAAGCCGTCGAGGAAGCGGCGCACCAGATCGGCCGCGGTCTCCGGTGCGGGGACCTCGAGCCCGAGGGCTTCGAAGATCCCGAGCCCGACCTCCATGGCGAAGAAGAGGCGCATCGCCGCGCCCGGATCGACGTCGGGATCGAGGTGCTCGCGGGCCCAGATCTCGTCGTAGAGAGCCGCCCACTCCCCGAGCTGGTCCTCGAGGACGTCGCGAAGCGGCTCACGGACCTCGGGATCGACACGAGCGGCCGCCGCGGCCTCCACGAGGAGCGCGCGCATGGCCCGGCGCGTCGGGAAGTCGGCGAAGCTGTGGGCGACCCATGCAGCGACGGTCGTCTCGTCGTAGGGACGACCGCCGTGGTCGCGAAGGTCGTCTTCGAGGCGCCGCCGGACGGCTTCGCTGAGGAGGTCGGCCTTGCCGCGGAAGTGGCCGTAGATCGCGCCGGTGGTCATGTCCGCCTGCTCGGCGACGTCTCGAACCGACGTCGACGCGTAGCCGGCGTCGACGAAGACGGTGCCGGCCACATCGATCAGGCGAGCGCGAGTTGCCCTGGCCTTGGGCGTCGACCGCTCCGGAACCGGTGGTGTCGTCGGCTCGGTGACCGGGGCGCCGTCGCTCACGCTCGGAGTGTACGGCCGATCACGACGGGGCCCGTTGACCCAGCACCGCGTCGACGTTTGACGGCGGTCCGTGTGCCAGCTCGCTCATCGCCGCGATGCGGTCGGGAAGGTCGTCGGGCTGCCATCCGTCCAGCAACGCCGAGCCATCCAGCGTTCGTACGGGTCGGTCGAGCTCGCAGAGCAGCTCGAGGCTCGTCGCGACACGACCCGTGAGGACGCCCGGATCCGCCGAGCACAGCGCGAGCGACGCCTCCGCCATCGTCTCGAGCGGCTCGTACGCGGCCTCGTCGAGGTCCGAGTACTCGACGAGGAGCTCGGTCGCGGCGGCCGCCTGCGGAGCGAGCGTGTTGACCGCGATGCCGGCGTCGAAGACCTCGACGGCAAGGCTCGCGGTCCAGCGGTTGAGCAGCGCCTTGGTGCCGCCGTACATCGTGCCGTGGCGCGCCGGGTGCGTCGCTGGGAACGGCGGACCGGTGGGGATGACCGCGGTCTGGGAGCTCATGTTGAGGATCCAGCCCTGCTGCCGCTCGAGCATGGCGGGCAACACGGCGCGGGTGAGGCGCCACGGTGCCCAGAAGTTGAGGTCGAGCACGGCGGCGATCGACTCGTCCGACCAGTCGAGGAACGAGCGGAACGTGCCCGCCGCGGCGTTGTTGACCAGGATGTCGATCGGCCCCAGCTCGTCGGCGACCGCGTCGGCGAGCTCGGCCACCGGACCCGACTTGCGGAGGTCGAACGGCACCGCCATCGTGCGGGCTCCGGTCGCGGCGAGCTCGGCGGCGACGTCATCGAGCGTGCCCAGCTCGGCGTGCGCCGGCGTCGGGCGGGAGCACACGGCGACCGCGGCTCCCTCCGCCGCGAGCCGGAGTGCCACCGCGCGTCCGATGCCGCGGCTGGCGCCGGTCACGAGCGCGACCTTGCCGGCACACGCGCCCGCACCTTCGCTCTTGGTCATGACCGGGCTCCTCGGCGGTTGCCGTCCTGAACCCACGGAATGTAGCGTCGTTATATTGACGCGGCGAGCCCGTCGCGATTCCCCTCTCCTTCTTTGCGTGGTGTGCACATGTCGACGCAGACGCTGTTCGATCTGACGGACAAGGTGGCGGTGGTGACCGGCTCGACCAAGGGCCTCGGCCGGGCGATGGTCGAGGGACTGGCCGAGGCCGGCGCGTCGGTGGTCGTGAGCAGCCGCAAGCAGGACGCCTGTGACGCCGTGGCTGCCGAAGTCGCCGAGCGCACCGGGCGGCCGGCGATCGGCCTCGCGTGCCACGTCGGCGACTGGGATGCGATCCCCGGCTTCGTCGACGGTGTCGTCGAGCGCTTCGGACGGATCGACGTCCTCGTCAACAACGCGGGCATCAACCCTGCTCGCATGGGCCCGGCCGACATGACGCTCGAGTACTGGCGCAAGCTCTTCGCGGTCAACCTCGAGGGACCCCTGCGCATGAGCCAGTGCGTCCTCCCGGTCATGCGCGAGCAAGGCGGCGGGAGCATCATCAACATCGCCACCATGGCGGCCTACTCCGGTGGTGCGACGATCTGCGCGTACGGGTCCTCGAAGGCCGCCCTCGTGAACATCTCGAAGAGCATGGCGCAGGAGTGGGCGCAGTGGAACGTACGGGTCAACGTGCTCGCCCCGGGCCCGTTCGAGAGCGAGATGACCGAAGGCGGTGAGCGGACCGCGCCGGGCTTCAAGCAGCTGATCGCCAACGGAACGCTCATGAAGCGCGTCGCCGATCCGGCCGAGATCGTCGGGCCGGTCCTCTACCTGGCGAGCGAGGCGTCGTCGTACGTGACCGGCGACGAGATCGCCGTCTGCGGAGGGATGCAGAAGTGACGGACACCGAGACGACGCGGAGCACCATCGGAGCGGCCGAGGTCCAAGACCTGGTCGCACGCTGGTGGTGGAACTACGACGAAGGCCAGTTCGACGTGCTCGACGGCTTGCTCACCGGCGACACGCACTTCACCTGCCGCACCGACACCGGCACGACCGACTACGAAGAGTTCGTTCGTGCCGACCAGCAGGGTCGCGACGCCGTGATGGCGTGGCAGCGTCAACACCGCCTCGACAGCCCGTACCCGCTCCGCCATCACGGCACCGACGTCCACATCACGGGCCGCCGCGCGACCGAGGCCGACTTCGCCTCGTACATCTTCGTGACGCAGATCGTCGACGGCGTCTCGAACCTCTCGACCGCGATCGTGCGCGGCACCGTGCGTGATGACGAGGGCACGCTGCGGATCGCGGCGCTCCACGTCGTCCTCGACACCATGACGTCCGTCCCGCTGCGGGAGCTGCGCCGATGAGGTCCACTGACCGCGGCGGTCGGGCGAGCCGGTGACCACCGCGCGCTCCCCCGCCGCGCAGACCTTCATCGATCAGGGCTTCGTGGCCGTCGAGCACGCCCTCGAGCCCGACTTCTGTGACGACGTCGTGCGCCGGGGGTTCCAACGTCTCGGCGCGTCACCCGACGATCCGTCGACCTGGCCGCCGGGCTGGCACAACCTCCCCGCCGCGGATGTCTTTCCTGTCCACGACGTCGCACCGCGGGCCGCCGCGCTCCTCGACGAGCTCACCGGTGGCCTCGACAACGTCAAGTTCGGAGACATCCCCGACAACCTGATCTTCAACTTCGCGAGCGACGAGCCACCCTGGGACCCGCCGGACTGGCGCGCCGACGGCGCCGGCTATCACAAGGACGGCGACTGGTTCCGCCACTTCCTCGACTCGCCCGAGCAAGGGCTGCTCGGGGTGGTCTTCTGGCGCGACGTCGACGCGGATCAGGGCGCGACCTACATCGTGCCGGACTCGATCGCCCCGGTCGCGCGGCGCCTCGCCGCGCACCCCGAGGGACTCCTGCCCTCCGAGCTCGGCATCGCCCACATCCTCGAGGAATGCCGCGACTTTCGTGCCTTGACCGGCCGTCAAGGCACGATCGTGTGGGCCCACCCGTTCCTGGTCCACTCCAAGTCGGTGAACCAGACGACGCGACCTCGGGTGCTGTCGAACACGTCGGTGATGCTCCGCGCGCCGCTGCAGCTCGACCGCCGCGACGGGATCGCCACGCCCATCGAGCAGGTCGTCCACGACGCGCTCGGCCCCGCCGCTCGTACCTTCAGGGCGACCGGGCCCCGTGAGCGCGTCGTCTCGGAGCGCCAACGACGCTGGGACGCCGAGCGGGCACCCATCCGGTGACCGCGAGTCATCGCTGGGGCATCGCGGGGACGGGCCGGATCGCGCACGACTTCGCGCGGGCCCTCCACGAGGTCGACGGCGCGTCGATCGTCGCGGTCGGGTCACGCACGGCGGCACGCGCCGACGAGTTCGCGAGCGAGCACGACATCGGCCGAGCCCACGGGTCCTACGAGGCGCTCGCCGCCGATCCGTCCGTCGACATCGTCTACGTCGCGACACCCCACTCGTGCCACGAGCCCGACACCGTCCTCTCCCTCGAACACGGCAAGCACGTCCTGTGCGAGAAGCCGTTCGCGTTGAACGCTCGCCAGGCACGCCACATGGCCGCAACGGCCCGCGACCGGGGGCTCTTCCTGATGGAAGCGCTGTGGAGCCGATTCCTGCCCTCGTATCGCTCGATCTGTGAGCTCGTCGCGGCGGGCGCGATCGGCGAGCCGCGCCTCGTCGAGGGCGAGTTCGGCTTCCGCATCCCGAACCCCGATCCCGCCCACCGTCTCTTCGATCCCGACCTCGGGGGCGGCGCGCTCCTCGATCTGGGTGTCTACCCGGTACACCTCGCCACCATGGTGCTCGGCCTCCCGAGCGAGGTCTCGGCGCAGGCACGGCTCGCACCCAGCGGCGTCGACGACACCGTGGTCGCGACGCTGGGCTACGACGGCGGAGCACTCGCGGTCGTCCGGGCCAGCCTCGCCCTCGATCTCCCCGGTCACGGACGCATCACCGGAACCGAGGGCAGCATCGAGATCGCGGCGCCGATGCACCGGCCGGAACGACTCACCGTCACGACCACCGCCGGGGTGCAGGCGGTCGACTGTCCCCCCGAAGGGCCCGGGCTCGCCGCCCAAGCACGCGAAGTGCACCGGTGTCTCGAGCAGGGACTCCTCGAGAGCCCGACCCTGCCGCTCGACGAGACCTGCGGTGTGCTCGACGTCCTGGACGGCATCCGCGCCCAGATCGGCGTCCGCTACCCCGGCGACGACTAGCTCAGAGTGCCGCCACGGCGGCGAGCAGCCGCTCGGCTTCCTCGTCGTCGAGCTCGGCTCGCTCGATCAGCTCCGCCACGGTGCACGCACCGATCACCTCGCGGGAACCCACCTTCACGACCTTCATCCCCACGCTGACGATCACGTCCATGACGGTCGGGGCACTCGCGATCTCCGCCATCCGCGTGTCCGGACCGAACGACGGCGCGGCGAGCGACGGCATCCACCGATCGAGCGCCTCCTGATCGACGTCGACGGACCAGATGTGCTCGCCGGCACCGACCTCGTGCGGTGACCCATGCTCGCCCGGGACGGTCACGATCGCTCGAGTGTTCGGCGGGACCGTCACCCGCAGCTCGAGCCGGCCATCGTCGAGGGTCCACGCCGACGATGCGACGCCGAACGGCGTGCGGACTCGCGCCGACGCCGACGTCAGGTCGCCACCAGGGAGGGGCGCCACGATGAAGCGCTTCCACCCCGGGGCGGCCGCGTCCGGCGCGAGGCCGGCGACGCGGTGGTACAGCCAGGCCCCGATCGCGCCGAACGCGTAGTGGTTGAACGACAGCATCCCTCCGGGGTTGATGGAGCCGTCCGGACGGATCGCGTCCCAGCGCTCCCAGATCGTCGTCGCGCCCTTGGTGACGGGATAGAGCCACGAGGGACATCGCTGCTGCAGGAGCAGTCGGTACGCCAAGTCGTCGCGCCCGTTCTCGCTGAGTGCGGGACACAGCCACGGCGTGCCGAGGAAGCCGGTGCCCAGGACGTTGCCGTCGTTGCGCACCTGGACCGCCAGTCGCTCCGTCGCACCGGCGCGCTGCTCCTCGTCGAGGAGCTCCAACCCGAGGGCGATCGCGTAGGCGGTCTGGGCCTCGGAGGTCAGGCGCCCTCGTCGGGTGCTGAACTCGTCCCGAAACGCTTCGCGAGCATCCTCGGCGAGCCGCCCGAACCGGCGCGCATCATCGGAGCGGCCGACGATCGCCGCCGCGTCGGCGAGGAGCCGCGCCGAGTACGCGAAGAAGGCCGTCGCGAGGAGGTCAGGGTTCGTGCGCGCCGCGCTCGGATCATCCGGAGGCGCCTTGGGATCGAGCCAGTCGCCGAACTGCCAGTCCCCCGCCCAGATCAGGTCAGGACCCGCGGCGCGTCGTTCACACTCGACCCAGCGACGCATGGACTCGTAGTGCGCTTCGAGCAGTCCGACGTCGCGATAGTGCGCGTGCAGCACCATCGGCAGGATGGTCGCGACATCTCCCCACCCACAGGTCGCACTCACCATGCCGGATTCGACGGACGGCACCACGTAGGGCACGACGCCTTCTGCGGTCTGTTCCGCGGCGAGGTCGGCGAGCCAGCTCGTGAGCACACCGGAGACGTCGTAGAGCAAGGCTGCGGTGGGCCCGAAGACCTGGATGTCGCCGGTCCAGCCGAGGCGCTCGCTGCGTTGCGGGCAGTCCGTCGGCACATCCAGGAAGTTGCCGCGCATCCCCCACACGATGTTCTCGTGCAGCTGATTGACGAGGGCGTTCGAGCACTCGAACCAACCGGTCCGCGCCATGTCGGAGTGCACGACCACTGCCCGCACGTCGTCCGTGGCGAGCTCGCCCGGCCACCCACTCACCCCGACGTAGCGGAAGCCGTGGAACGTGAAGCGCGGCTCCCACGATTCGCCGTCAGGATCCCCACGCAGCGTGTAGATGTCGGTCGCCTTCGCCGATCGAAGCGGCCGCACCACGAGCTCGCCGTCCTCGACGATCTCGGCGTGGCGCAGCGTGACGGTCGCCCCCGCGTCCCCGCGCACGCGGATGCGAACCCATCCCACGAGGTTCTGCCCGAAGTCGATCACCGTCTCGCCGGACGCGGCCGAGGTGATCCCGACCGGCGCGACCTCCTCGATGCGCCGGACGGGTGGACCGGGCGGTGCGCACAGGACGTCGAGCGGCTGCTCGAGCGGCTCGACCGCCGCCCAGGCCGACGCGTCGTAGCCGGGGGCCGACCAGCCGACGAGCTCCTGGCGAGCGTCGTAGACCTCGCCGTTGTAGAGATCGGCTTCACGGATCGGGCCGTCGGGCGACGTCACCCACGCGTCGTCGGTGGCGACGACACACGTGCTGCCGTCGGACAGCGTGACCTCCAGCTGCGCCAAGACACCCAGGCGGTCGGTGTAGACCGCGCGCGTCTCGATCAGGTTGCCGCGTGCCCAGCCGTCGGCGAGCACGGCTCCGATGACGTTGTCGCCCTCGCGGACCAGATCGGTGACGTCATGGGTCTGATACCGCAGGCGGTGGTGGTAGCTCGACCACCCGGGCGCGAGCACCTCGTCACCGACCCGCACACCGTTGAGCTCGACCTCGTACACGCCGAGGGCGGTGACGTACAGGCGCGCCGACGTCACCGACGCGTCGAGCGTGAAGGGCCGCCGTAGGTACGGCGACGGGCGAGTGCGCGCCCGCCCATCGTCGTCGAGCGCGGGCGTGATGAACCTCGCCGACCAGTCGTCGGGCTCGAGCAGCCCGACCTCGAAGGTCGCCGGGGCGCTCCACTCCGACGCGATGCCGTCGGCACCCCAGACCCGGGCCCGCCAGGTGCACGCCTGGCGGGCCCGCAGGTCGGGTCCGGCCCACGCAACGAGGACCGAGTCGTCCGACTCGACTCGGCCGGTCCCCCAGACCACGTCGCCGGTCGCGGCGTCGCGCACGTCGAGCTCGTACGCCGCCTGGGTCCAGTCGGCGACGTCGGTGTCGGTGCGCCACGACAGGCGTGGTCGGGTGGCATCGATCCCCAGAGGATCGACGTGGTGCTCGCAGCGGAGATCGAGGACGTTCAGCACGTTGCTCCTCAGCCGACCGGCTGGTCGTCCTGGACGACGTCGTCTTGGGCGGCGTCGTACCGGTTCAGGTAGATCGGCTGGGAGTAGGCGCGGGTCGTCGGGTCGTAGGTGACGGTCCCGTAGCCGGGGAGGTCGACCGTCTGCAACGAGTCGCCAGCCTTCCCGAAGCTCTTCACCGTGAGGTTCTTGCCGGCCGCCTTCGCGATGGCGGCGAAGAGCGCGACGTTGTAGCAGGCGTTCGACGTCGAGACGCTCGAGTCCTTCTCGCCGTCAGCCACATCGTCGGGGTGCTTGATCTTCTCACCGATGGCCTTCTCGACGAGCTTCTTGCACTTCAGGTAGCCGGGTTCGTTGAAGTCGACCGCGACGCCGCCGGTGATGGAGTTCTCCAGGACCGTCTTGTCGTGGCCCGGGTTCCCCAGGTAGCCGAGGTACGTGTTCTGGTTCGTCGCCAGCAGCTGTGGGCGGTAATCGGTCTTCCCGAGGGCCGACGCGAACAGCTGGATGGCGTTCCCGACGACGAGCACGGTGTCCACGCCGTCCTGGCCGAATCGTTCCGCGATGACCCCGGCCTGCTGCTCGCCGGCCGTGACGTCGTCGGCGGCGACATCGATGATCGCCGAGGTGCCCTTGACCTTGTTCTTCTTCAGCGTCGGCAGCACGGTGTCGTCGAGCACGCCCTTCTCCTGGACGGTCGTCACGATGCCGAGCTTCTTCTGCTTGAACGCCCCGTCGTCGGCGAACGCCTGGACGACCTGCTCGACGGTGCCGTCACCGCTCTCGGCCGAGAACCAGGGCGCCTTCGCGCGCGCGAGGTACTCCTGCGTCATGTTGCCGCCCACGATCGGCGTGTCGTGTTGCTCCAAGTAGCACAGCGGCGCGTCCTGGTTGAAGAAGCCGATGGCCGCGAAGACCTTCTCGTCCTCGGTGAGCTTGACGCACGCTTCCTGGGACGGGACGGTGCCGACCGGGCTGACCGGAGCGAACACCGGGACGACCTTGCGGCCGTTGATCCCCCCGTTCTTGTTCAGGTCCGCGATGACCGCGTTGTACGCAGCTTCGTAGTCACCGTGGTCGATGTCGACGATGTCTCGGATCTCCGAGAAGTCGATGTAGGTGACTCCGACCTTGATGTCGTCCTTGGTGACACCGGGCGTGCTCTGCGTCGGGGCCGACGCGCCGGCGATGCCGACGCTCCCCAGGACGAGAACGAGCGCGGTGCACGCTCCGATCAGCTTTCGCATGACGTTCCTTTCATCGAGATCAGGTTGACGTGCCATCAGTTGCGGCACCGCTGCGAGCGATCGCTCGCTCGTCGGTGCCGAGGTAGCTCGCGACGACCTTGACGTCGTGCCGCACGACGTCGGGAAGGCCTTCCGCGATGACCTTGCCGACTTCGAGGCAGTAGACCCGGTCGCTGATGCCCATGATCAGCGGCATGTCGTGCTCGATGACGAGCATCGAGGCTCCGAGCTCGCGGCGGATCTCCGCGATCAGCGGGCCGAACGCCTCCGTCTCGCGCTGCGCGAGCCCTGCGGTCGGCTCGTCGAGGCACAAGACGCGCGCATCGAGCGCGAGCAGGCCGGCGAGCTCGACGATCCGGCGAGTGCCCGTCGAGAGGTCCGCGATGCGGGCGTCCGCGTAGCGACCGAGCCCGAGGAACGCCACGAGCTCTCCGGCTTCCGCGTGCCGAGCTCGCTCGCGCGCGGTGGCACGGGGAAGGCAGAGGGAAGTGCCCAGGAAGCCGGTACGTCCCCGGGCTTCGAGTGCGACCTCGATCGTCTCGCGCACGGTCAGCTCGGGAAAGAGGCGGGCAGCCTGGAACGTGCGGCCGAGCCCCCGCCGCGCGCGCTGCGCGGATGACAGTCGCGAGACGTCCTGGCCGAGCAGCGTGACCGTGCCCGTCGATCGGACGAAGCCTCCGATGGCGTTCATCAGCGTCGACTTGCCCGCGCCGTTCGTCCCGATCAGACCGACGATCTCGTTGGCCCCCACGGTGATGGAGGCGCCATCGACGGCGACGATGCCGCTGAAGCGCACCCGGACGTCGCGGACCTCGAGCGCGGCGATGCCCTCCGGGAGTGGGTCGGGGGCACGGCGGAGCATCGCCGGGGTCTCGACCTGACGCGGCTGCGTCGGTGCCTGGGTCCGCTGCGCGGCCCAGGCCAGGAACGCATCTCGTGTCGCGTACGCGATCTGGACGAAGCCGCCCGGGAAGTAGAGCAGGAGCACCAGGAGCCCGATGCTCGAGGTGAAGAGCGGCACGAGGTTGTTGTCGGGGAAGAACGCCGGCAGACCGATCACCCAGAGCGCGCCGAGGACCGCGCCCATCGGCGACGCGATCCCGCCGATCACGACGATCGACACGAGCAGCAGCGAGTCGCCGACGAGGAAGAACCGCTCCGTGAACGGCACACTCTCGAGTGCGCCGGCGAGGAGCGCGCCTCCGACGCCCGCGAGACCGCCGGCGATCGCGAACGCGCGCAGCTTGGTCACCGCGGTCGAGACGGTGTACCCCGCTGCGCTGTCCTCGTTGTCGCGCACCGCGATCGTCGTGCGTCCGATCCCGGTCCGCCGAAGCCGGCTGACGAAGAGCACCGCGAGGACCAACACGGCGAGGACGACGTAGTAGTAGGAGCGCTGCGACGAGAGGTCGAGACCGAACAGCGTCCCGCGAGGAAACGCCACGGTCGACGAGGAGCCGTCCGAGAACACCGGCTGGCGGTAGAGGTACTGCTGGGCCGCGACCGCGAACGCGAAGGTGCTGACCGCGAGCAAGAGCCCTCGGACTCGGAGCGCGCCGAGCCCGATGAGCGCCGCGAACGCTGCGGTGACCATGGCCGCGAGAAGGATCGAAACGAGGAACGGCAAGCCCCCGAGCTCGAGGTTGACGACGCCGAGATCGAGCTCCAACCCACGAGTCAGGGCGGCGGCGGTGAGCGCACCGATGCCCGCGAACGCCATCTGCCCGAGCGACAGCTGGCCGCCCCATCCCGTGAGGACCGTGAGCGAGAGCGCGCAGATCGCGAAGCCCCCGATCGTCGCGTAGAGGAGGTGTCGCGACGGGGCGGTGATGACCAATGGCACGAGGATCGCGACGACGACGAGCGCGCCGAGGACGATCCGGTTGAGGTGGCGCACCCACCACAGATCCCGCAGCTGGTCGGGGATCGCTCGCACCTTCGGCGTGAACGCGAAGGTCTGGGTCTCTTGGCGACCGTGGCGACTCTGGACCGCGACGGCGATCAGGATCGCGACGAAGAGCAACCCGTCGATGAGGCCGGGCTTGTCGAGGTAGTTGAAGCCGATGACGGCTTGAACGATCCCGATCGCGACGCCGGCGAACATGGCTCGGGGGAACGAGACCATCCCGGCGATCACCGCCGCGGCGAGCGCACGGACGAGCGTGTTGGGACCGAGCGTGACGAGGTCGGTCGCAGAGCCGCTCTGGCCGGCGACGAGGATCATGGTGAGCGTCGCGAGGAAGCCGGCGATGGCCCACACCGCGGTTGAGACGAGCTTCGGGTTGATGCCTTGGAGACGGGCGAGGTCGGGATTCTCGGCCGACGCCTTGACCGTCTTGCCGAGCAAGGTGCGGTTGAGGAACCAGCCGAGGACCAGCGTGACGATCGGGACCGCGACGAGCACGGAGAGCTGCGGGCCGGTGATCCGCACACCGGCCACATCGCTCCAGATCGTGTCGGTCGCCACCGGATATCCGGACGAGAAGCTGTCGAGCTCCGGATAGGCAGTGACGATCGCGAGCGCGAGGCCGGAGATCCCGATGGTGGCCACGAGCACGATGACACGCGGCGCGAAGAACAAGCGCCGGATGACGATGAGCTCCATCGCGACGCCGAAGAGCGTGCCGACGAAGAGGGCGACGATCGCCGCGATCCAGAACGGGACGCCGTAGTTGATCGACAAGATCGCGAGAAGGCTCGCTCCGACCAGTCCCATGTTCCCGACCGCGAAGTTGATGACGCGCGTCGAGCGATAGATGAGCACGATGCCCATCGCGAGGAGGCCGATCACGAGACCGGTGATCACGCCGTCGAAGACGAGCTGCTCGGTGATCCACGTCGTCGCGAGGACCACTAGCCGCCCTCCGTGCCGAGGAACACCGCGCGCGCGAGATCGTCACGGCCGACGAGATCGCCGGCGGGGCCGCTGAATCGAACCTGGCCCTTCTCGAGGAACACCGCGCGGTCGGCGACCGAGAGGGCGATGTTGAGCGACTGCTCGACGAGGATGATCGTCATCCCCTCGGCCTTGAGGCGCTCGAGCACCGAGAGCAGCTCCTGGACGAGCACGGGCGCGAGCCCGAGGGAGAGCTCGTCGATCGCGAGGACCTCCGGATCGTGCAGGAGCGTCATCGCGAGGGCGAGCATCTGCTGCTGGCCCCCGGAAAGCGTCGACGCGAGCGCGCCGTGCTTGTCGCCGAGCGTCGGGAACAGGTCCACGGCGCGGCGCAGCCGCCGGTCGAAGTCGTCGCGGTCGTCCCGGTAGACGAACGCGGCCATCTCGAGGTTCTCCCGCACCGTCATCGCAGGGAAGACGCCCTTGCCGCCGAGCAGCATCCGGATACCCATCCGGGCGCGCTGTTCGGGGGTCGTGTACGTGATCGTGCGCCCGTGGAGTCGCACGACGCCGCGCGCCGGCGTCCCGAGTCCGGCGATGGCACGCAGGAGCGTGGACTTCCCGGCGCCGTTGGTGCCGAGGAGCGCGAGGACCTCACCCCGTCGAACCTCGAAGTCGACGTCGAAGAGCACCTGGACGGGTCCGTACGCGAAGTCGATGTCGTTCACCTGGAGTGCCGGGATGTCATCGGGGGCAGCTTGTTGACGCTGGTGCTCGTCGAGCTCCTCTCGGAGCTCGGCGACGACGAGGGAGAGGTCGTTCTTGATGAACGACGCGCCGCGAATGATCAGGAAGCCACCGATCAGCGTCGACGGGATGACGAGCGTGAGGGCCGCGACCCGGGGACCGAACTCGTCGGTGAGCAGGGCCGAGAGCAGCGCTCCGCCCGTGGCGCCGATGAAGAAGATGTAGATCGCACCCAGTGCCGCGCCCATGCCGCGCAGGCGGTACGGGACGACGGACTGCAAGACGGGCGCGACCATCGTGTACGAGATCGTCAACAGGATGAGCTGCGGGATGCCGAGGATCGTGAACAGCACGACGTTCGGCATGAAGTACTGGACGGGTGCGAGCAACGCTGCCGGCAGGATCACGATGCCCAGCAGACCCAGCGCGCGAGCGGGGTCTCGGCGGTACAGCCGGTCGTAGTGGCGTCCGACGAACGGGAGGACGAGCAGCACCCCGAGACCGCCGACGGTGCCGAGCACGCCTCGTTCGAAGGCCTTCGTGCCGAAGTGCTCGTCCATGTAGAGGTTCGCGAGCACCGGGCCGGTGAAGAGACCGAAGCCCATCGCGGCAAACGCGACGATCACGGTCTTGATCGTCCGGATCTGCCAGAGGCGGGCGAACGCCGCTTCCACGGAGATCGGGGCGGGCTGCGCGTCGTCGATGACCTCGCCGAGGACGTCCTGCATCTCGAACTGGCCTCGCGGCGGCTCGCGGAGCTTGAAGGCGAAGAGGGCGACGATCGCCACCGGGAACCCGAGCAGGAGGAACGGCCACCGCCAGGCGTCGTCGCCGCCGGCCAATGCGACGATGCCGCCGACCAGGACGGGACTCAGGACGCCGACGAGACGCGCGCCCATGGCCATCGAGGCGCTGATGCGGCCGCGCACCGTGATCGGGTAGGTGTCCGCGATCAACGACGAGTGCACGGGGATGTTGTTCGACTTCGCGATGCCGACACCGAGACGCGCCCAGAAGAGCTGGAAGGCGCTCGTCACGAGTCCACAGCAGGTGACGAACGCCGCGAACGCGATGTTGGCCCAGCCGATGATCGGCGGCCGGCGGTGGCGATCGGCGAGCCATCCCATCGGGAGGGCACCGAGCACGATGAAGGCACCCGACGCCGCGGCGAGGAAGACGATGGTGCCGTTGCTCACGCCGAGCGCGTCGCGCAGATCGGGGGCAAGGACGCTGAGCGCCGCGGCCTCGAGCTCGTCGAGCGACGCGAGGATGAGCAACACGACGAACGTGGCGATCCCGCCGACGCGCAGGCCTTCGCGCAGCGTGAGCTGCGGCCCGCCGACGCCGGGCAGGAGGTCGTCGGGGAAGACCACCTCGTGCTGTTCGGCGGCTTGGCGCGCCTCGCGCTCGGCCTCGGCGTCGAGGACCGCGACCGCGAGGTCAGAAGCGCTCGCGTCGTCCGACGTCTGCGTCACGCGTGCACCGCCGTCCCCGGGCAAGCGCGGGAATGTACCAGCGTTATCTCTCGCCGCAACCCGCTCGTCACGGTTCTGGGCACCACGCCGCTCCCCCCTCGCGCTTCGCCGAACGCCTGAGCGTTCGTGTGCGATCGGACGCTAACGAACAGACCTACCCTCCGCAAGCAGCTGGTAGGACCTTGCGGCCCGCGATCTTGCTGTTTGATGCCTGTGCGATTAAACAGTGAAGCACATGAGTCCCGATGTCCAACGCCTGCTCGAGCGCTCGCACCGGCTCGGGGCCGATCGGCGGATCACGAACTTCGGGGGCGGGAACACCTCCGCGAAGGTCACGGTCGACGACCCGGTCACCGGTGCCCCGGTCTCGGTGCTGGTGGTCAAGGGCTCGGGCGGCGACCTCGCCACGCTCACGGAGTCCGGGCTCGCGCTCCTGGCGCTCGACCGGGTCCGCGCGCTGGAGCAGCGCCTCGGCGAGTGCTCGGAAGACGAGCTCGTGCCCCTCTACGAGCACTGCCGGTTCGGAGCCGGCGGGGCGGTCCCGTCCATCGACACGCCGCTGCACGCGTTGATCGACGCCGCCCACGTCGACCACCTCCACCCCGACAGCGTCATCGCCCTGGCCGCCGCCGACACCAGCCGGTCGGTGGTCGCGGCGTGCTTCGGCGACGACGTGGGCTGGCTCCCCTGGCAGCGACCGGGCTTCGAGCTCGCGGTCGCGCTGCGGGATCTCCACCATGAGCACCCCCATCTCATCGGCGCGGTGCTCCAGGGTCACGGGCTCATCTGCTGGGGTGCGACGAGCGAGGCCTGCGAGGCGACCTCCATGGCCCTGGTCGCCCGCGCGGACGACTTCCTCGCCGAGCACGGACGAGCCGAGCCGTTCGGCCCGGTCATCCCTTCTGCCGCGCCGTTGGCCGACGACGAGCGTCACGAGCAGGCTGCCGCACTCGCTCCGGTCATCCGAGGTCTCGCCAGCACCGACCGCCTCGTCGCCGCCCACTACTCGGACGCGCCCGTCGTGCTGGACTTCCTCGCCCGCGAGCAGATGCGGCGCCTCGCCGGGCTCGGCACCTCGTGTCCCGACCACTTCCTGCGCACCAAGATCCGGCCGCTCGTCGTCGACGTCCCCGCAGCCGCACCCGTCGACGAGAAGATCGCCGCGCTGCGCGCGGAGCACCAGACCTACCGCGACGCCTACCGCGCGTACTACGACCGCCACGCAGGAGCAGACTCCCCCGCGATCCGGAGCGCCGATCCGGCGATCGTGCTCGTTCCCGGCGTCGGCATGTGGAGCTTCGGTGACGACGCACACACCGCGCGAGTCGCCGGCGAGTTCTACATCAACGCGATCAACGTGATGCGCGGCGCCGAGTCCATCGCACACTACGACCCGATCGCGGAACAGGAAGCGTTCCGCATCGAGTACTGGGAGCTCGAAGAACGCAAGCTTCGCATGCGACCACCGGCGCCGCCGCTCCGGGGACACGTCGCGTTCGTCACCGGTGCCGGCTCGGGCATCGGTCGGGCGATCGCGACCGCGTGCACCGTCGCGGGAGCGTGCACCGTCGTCGCCGACATCGACGTCGAGCGGGCCGAGAAGGTGGCCGCAGACCTCGGCACGGACCGAACCATGGCGGTCGCGGTCGACGTGAGCGACGAGGCAAGCGTCGCCGCCGCGTTCCGGGCGACGGCGCTTCGGTTCGGCGGTGTCGACATCGTGGTCAACAACGCAGGGTTCGCGGACTCGGCGCCGTTGGCCGACACGACCGTCGCGTCGTGGGACCGGCTCCACGACGTGCTCGCCCGCGGCTCGTTCCTGGTGAGTCGAGCCGGTGCCGACCTCATCGCGCGAGCCGGCCTCCCCGGTGACATCGTGTACATCGTGTCGAAGAACGCGGTGGCGGCCGGTCCCGACAACATCGCGTACGGAGCAGCGAAGGCAGATCAGGCCCATCAGGTTCGCCTCCTCGCGGCTGAGCTCGGTCCGCGCGGGATCCGGGTCAACGGCGTGAACCCCGACGCGGTCATCCGCGGGTCCGGGATCTTCTCGGGCGACTGGCTCGAGCAGCGGGCGAGCGCGCACGGGGTCGAACCCGACGACCTCGGCGGCTTCTACGCGTCCCGCACGCTCCTGGGGCTCGAGGTGCTCCCCGAACACGTCGCCAGCGCGGTGCTCGCGCTCGTCGATGGCTCCCTTGCCCGCACGACCGGCACCATCATCCCGGTGGATGGTGGTGTGGCCCAGGCCTTCCTCCGATGACACCGAGCATCCGACCCGACGCCATCGCCGCGATCGAAGCGGAGGCGCTGCCCGCGCACGAGCTCGCCCTCGCGCAGGCACGCGAGCGCCTGGCGGCGACCACGGTCGACGCCGAGCAGGTGATCGACGGGGTCGCGGAGTTCTCGGTGGCTGCTCCCTCCTGGGCCGTCGGCACCGGTGGCACCCGCTTCGGTCGCTTCCCGGGCGGCGGTGAGCCGAGGACGACCGAGGAGAAGATCGACGACGTCGCCGCGCTCAATGCGGTCACGGGCGCGAACCGCACGGTCAGCCTGCACGTGCCCTGGGACGACCCGTCCGATCCTGCGGCGCTTCGCGAGTACGCGCTGGCGGCGGGCATCGGCTTCGACGCGATGAACTCCAACACCTTCCAGGACAACCCGTCCACCACCGCCGACGGGGAGATCTCGTACAAGTTCGGTTCCTTTGCCCACCCGGACCCCGATGTGCGCAAGCGAGCCGTCGAGCACAACCGTCAGGTCATCGAGCTCGGTGTCGCCCTCGGCTCCCGTGCGCTCACCGTGTGGCTCGGCGACGGCATGAACCACCCCGGCCAGGCGAGCTTCCGGGACCAGTTCGAACGGGTCGCCGAGTGCCTCCACGAGCTCCACGACGCGCTCCCCCATGACTGGGAGATGTTCACCGAGCACAAGCCCTACGAGCCCGCGTTCTACGCGAGCGTGAACCCCGACTGGGGAACCTCGCTGCTGCTCGCGCAGCACGCGGGACCACGCGCGAAGTGCCTCGTCGACCTGGGTCACCACCTGCCCGGCACCAACATCGAGCAGGTCGTGAGCCGACTCGCGATGACCGGACGCCTCGGCGGATTCCACTTCAACGACTCGAAGTACGGCGACGACGACCTCACCGTCGGCTCGATCAACCCGTACCAGTTCTTCCTGATCCTCCTCGAGCTCGTCGAGGTCGGCGGCGGTGCCCTGCCCGCGCTGAGCTACATGATCGACGCCTCTCACAACCTCAAGGACCCGATCGAGGACCTGATCCAGGCCACCGACCAGATCCAGGTCACGCTCGCGCAAGCACTCCTGGTCGATCGCGCCCGACTGCGCGACTACCAGGACGCGACGGACCCGGCCATGGCTGCAGAGCTGCTCGCCGACGCGTTCCGCTTCGACGTGCGACCGCTCGTCGCGGAGGCTCGCCGGCGCAACGGCGCCGCGCTGCACCCGCTCGCGACGTTCCGCGCGAGCGGCTACCGGCGGGACGCGATCGACGCTCGCGGCAGCGACGCCCTGGCGACCGGCCTCTAGACCCATGACGACGCCCGTCGTCGCGGTGGATTTCGGTGCGGCGTCCGTACGGATCTGCCGTGCCGAGCTCGACGCCGACCACGTCGCCCTCCGCGTTGTCACCCGCGCCGAGCACCATCCGGTGCGGGATGCCCACGGCGGCCTGCGCTGGGACTGGCCCCGCCTGGTCACGGTGATGCGCGACGGCATCGCGGCCGCGCTCGAGCACGGGCCCGTCGAGTCCATCGGGATCGACACGTGGGGCGTCGACTACGGACTGCTCGACGCGGCGGGCGAGCTCGTCGCGTCACCGTGGTCGTACCGCGACGCGCGGACGTCGGGCTACCGGACCGTGGCGGAGCGGATCGGCGAGCGTCGACTGTTCGAGATCAGCGGACTGCAGCTCTCGCCGATCAACACGCTGTTCCAGCTCGCCGCGCACGACGAGACCGAGATGGCCCTCGCCCGCCACGTGTTGATGCTGCCCGAGCTCCTCGCCCACGAGCTGACCGGCGCCGTCGTGGCCGAGCGCACCTCCGCAGGGACGACGTCGCTCTTCGACCTCCGGAGCGGGGGCTGGTCGGCCGAGCTCTGCGATGCGATCGGTCTCGACGCCGAGCTGCTGCCCGACATCCAGGAGCCAGGCACCCTGGTCGGGCGGGCGATCGAGTTCGGCGGGACGCCGGTCCGCCTCGTCGGCGGCCATGACACCGCGTCGGCCGTCGTCGCGGGCGGTGCGTCCGGCGAGGTCTTCCTGTCGACAGGCACGTGGATGCTCGTCGGCCGCGAGCAGTCGGCGTGGGACACAACCGAAGCTGCCCGACGTTCTGGGTTCGCGAACGAGCAGGGCACCTTCGGCGCGGTCCGTTTCCTGCGCAACACCGCGGGATGGTGGCTGCTCGACGAATGCCGTCGCGCGTGGGGCGGTACCGGCGTCCCTGAGCTCCTCGCCGCGGCCGCGTCGGTCCGTTCCGCGGGGCAGCCGTTCGACACGACCGACGACCGGTTCCTCGCGCCGGCGGACATGGCGGCCGAGATCCGCGCGGCAGCCGGCCTTCCCGCGGATGCCGCGCCGGCAGTGGTCACACGTGCCATCGTCGAGTCCATGGTCGACACCACCGCGCGCCTCGTCACGGAGCTCGAGCCAGCATCAGGCATCCGCGTCTTCGGCGGCGGCGCGCGCCCGGGCCTGTTCACCCAACGCCTCCTCGAGCGAAGCGGACTCCCGGTGCGGCTCGGACCGCTCGAAGCGAGCGCGCTCGGGAACGCCCTCACCCAAGGTGTAGCCCTCGGCGTCTACCGGTCGCTCGACGAGGCGCGAGCCGCGGGCACGAGCGACCTCGTACCTCGATGAACGTCGACGCACTCGATCGTCTCGACCTGATCCGGGCCTCGCTGGAGCGGGACGGGCACGTCCGCATCGGCGAGCTCGCGCGGGACCTGCGAGTGAGCGAGATGACCATCCGTCGGGACCTGGAGCTCTTGTCCGACGAGGGAGTCGCCCGACGCGTGCGCGGCGGCGCCGTCGCGATCGCGCCGCAGGAGTTCGGCACGCGATCGCGCGAGCACGCTCGAGCCAAGTCGGCGATCGGGCAAAAGCTCGACCAGATGGTGCCGGCCAGCGGCGCGGTCGGCATCGACGCCTCGTCGACGCTGCAACGGCTCGCGACTCGCCTGGAACGGGCGCACGACCTGACCGTCGTCACCAATGGCCCAGAGACGTTCAAGGTGCTCCACGAACGCTCGGGTGTCACCGCGCTCCTCACCGGGGGTGAGCTCGACCGCCGAACCGGAAGCCTTGTCGGGCCCCTCGCGGTCCGAGCTGCCCGGGAGATCTTGGTCAGCACGCTCTTCGTCAGCGCCGCCGCGATCGACCCGACGTTCGGGTCCAGTGAGGCATCGCTCGCCGAGGCCGAGGTGAAGATCGCGTTCGCCGCATCGGCCACGCGGGTCGTCCTCGCGGTGGATTCGTCGAAGCTGGGCAGCCGCGCACCGGCACGGACGTTCGAGCTCGCAGCGATCGACGTCTTGGTGACCGAGCTCAACCCGAGCGATACCCGCCTCGACCCCTATCGGGAGTCCTGCGAGATCCTCTGAGCACAGCGCGCCGCCGCCAGGCGGCGCGTGACTGTCAGGCGGCGATCGGGTCACCCATCCGGGCGAAGCATCCAGCGAGGTTCTCGCCTTCGAACGACGCCAACACGTCGTCGCCCAATGGCGCCAGCTCCTTCGCGTAGTGGCCGATCGGATCACCGCTGCCCTCGAAGTGCGGATAGTCGGAGGAGAAGATCGGGACGGTCGGGAGATACTCGAACGTCTCGACCGGCGACTCATGGGCGACCGGGAGGGGCGTGACCCGGACGTTGCGCTGGACGTACTCCACGGGTGTCAGCGGCAGCGCGTAGTCGGGGATCACCAGCGTGCTCACGCCCGGAGAGGCGAGCACGTCCATGCGGAACGTCGTCGCGGTGATCCAGTCGATGCCGTGCTCGGCGAACACGATGGTGAGGTTCGGGTGTCGTTCGAAGACGCCGCCGAGCACCATCGCGTTGAGGAACACCTGCGCCTGCTGCGCGGGTTGCAGGACGGAGATCGCACGGATGATCGAAGCGTTGTCGGTGTTCGCCCAGGCGGGGTGGTAGATCGCGGGGCTGAGGCCGACGTGCACGATCGGGACCATGCCCAGGTCGGTGACGGCCGACCAGAAGCGGTCGTAGTCGGGATGGTTCGGCGGCGTGTCACCCGTGGGCTCCGATGGGAAGAGGAACGTGCGGCTGCCGCTCGCGCGCATGCGGGTGAGCTCCTCGATGGCCCAGTCCAGGTCCTCGAACCGCAGGTTCGCTGCGACCATGAGGCGACCGCCGGCCGCTGCAGCGCGCTCGCTCATCCACGTGTTGACCGCGGTCAACGTCTCCATCCCGAGTGCGGGGTCGGCGATCGATCGCGCCAGCGTGTACCCCGTGCCGCTGATGACGTTCTGCACGTCGATCCCTTGATCGTCGAGCCACCGAAGGCGAGCATCGATGTCGAGCATCGGCAGGTGCTGATCGGAGCCCGGGTAGCCGGTCTCGGGGCCACGGTTCGGGTCGTAGAGCTCACGCATCCCCGCGGTGACGATGCGGTCGATCGGCATGCGCTGCTCACGCGGGACGCCGCGCAGCAGGTCATCACTGACGAAGTAGGCGAACATCTCGGGCGACCGCAGCGTGAAGCGGGGATCGTCGGTCGGGAAGCGCGCCGGCAGGCGGTCCCGCAGCGACGGGAACTCGTCCAGCCAGTCGTCGGCAGGCTCGAAGTGGGCGTCGACATCGATGATCGGCACGGTGCCTCCTCGAGCGGCCGCGTCAGGTCGGGCCGCTGTTTCGTAACATCATTATATTCCTTGCGCCTCCCCGAGGACAGAGGCCAGCGGGTCGCCCATGCGCTCGAAGCAGCCGGCGATGTTGGCGCCGAGGAAGGCGTTGCGCAGCGTCACGTCGAGCTCGTCCAGCTCGGGGCCGTACAGGGCGATGGGATCGGCGTTGCCCTCGTGGTGCGGATAGTCCGATGAGAAGACGAAGGTCTCGGGCGCCTCGCGCACGTAGTCGAGTGGGCGCAGGTCGCCGAAGCCCGGAAGGGGCGTGACGCGCACGTTGTCCCGCAACATGTCGGCACCGGAGGTCGCCCACGGCCAGTCGCCGAGGATGAACGACGGCTCCGACTGCGCCGCGAGCGTGTCGAGGAAGGGTGGCACCCAGTTGATGCGCAGCTCGGCAAGCAGGACCGTGAGCGACGGGTGTCGTGCGAACACGCCACCGTAGAGCAGCGCGGAGAGGAGGTTCTGCGCGGCGTGCCACCGCTGGGTGTTCGCGAGGCGGACGATGCCGGAGACTCCCGCGCCTGACTCCTCGTCCCAGCCGATGTCGGCCCAGCCGTCGAAGTCGGTCGCGGTGTTCCCGACGTGGATCACCGCCAGCATCCCGAGGCGCGTCGCTGCTTCCCACACCGGATCCCAGCTCGGATGGCCGGGCGAGACCCTCGTCGGGGGCCTGCCCTTGACCGTGTAGAGGAAGAACGCTCGAGCACCGCGGCTGCGCGCGTGCTCGAGCTCGGCGACCGCGACGGCGGGATCGCTGAGGTCGAGCACGGCGACCGCATGGAGCCGATCGGCCTGATCGGCGAGCTGCTCGGTGAGGAAGTCGTTGCACCGTCTCGCGCCCGCTGCTCGGTCGTCGCCGAGGTATTCGAGCATCTGCCACCACGCGCCCGGGTTCACCAGGCAGTGATCGATGCCGACCGAGTCCATCCACTCCGTGCGCTCCCGCGCCGACGACTCGTGGACGGGATGGAGGACGGCTGGTCCGCCGGTCTGATCCGCGATCTGCAGCAAACCCGGGAAGAGCTCGGCGGGCGACGGGCGCCGGTCAGCCGGCAGCGCCGCGAGGAGGTCGCCGGCGACACCGTGCGCGATGCCCGCGAGGCGGTCCGGCGGGAGCTGGTCGCGCCACGGCTCGAGCGGGAAGTCCCCGCCGTACTGCTCGACCTCCCAGTGCGAGTCGACGTCGATGATCATCGGTCGTCACCCTTTTTCTTGTGCCGGCTCGCGTAGGTCGCCATGTACGCCTGCACTTCGGGCGACGCACTCGCGAGCCGCTGGTTGCGGTTCTCCAACGCGATCCCCGCCCGGAGATCGCCGCGAGTCGCGTTGTGCCAGAACGCTTCCTTCGTCAGCGTGAGCCCGTACGACGTGTACGCCGCGATCGACGCCGCGACCTGGGCGGTCGTCTGCGTGAGCTCGTCGTCCCGGACCACACGGCTGACCAACCCGAGACGCGCGGCTTCAACCGCGTCGACCTCCCGGCCGGTGACGATGAGCTCGAAGGCGGGACCGGGCCCGATGACCTGTGGCAGCAGCACGCTGATGCCGGCATCGGTCCCGCTGAGCCCGGTCCGGATGAACGCCGAGCAGAACCGAGCGGATTCGCCGGCGATCCGGATGTCCGCCGCGCACGCGAGCGAGAGACCACCGCCGAACGCGGGGCCGTTCACCGCCGCGATCACGATCTGGGGCAGCTCCCGCAGATGCACCATCAGGTCGGCGAGGAACTCCTGACCGCCGACTCCCACCGGTGCGTGGGGATGGTCCCCCGGCTCCGGCGGCGTGCCGTAGTCGCGCAGGTCGAGCCCGGCGCAGAAGGCCCGGCCCGCGCCGGTCAGCGTCACCACACGACAGTCAGCGTCACCGGCGACCACATCGAGCGCGTCGTGGAGATCCCCGACCAGGTCGAACGAGATGGCGTTCAGTCGGTCCGGGCGATCCAGCGTGAGCTCAACGACGTGCTCGCCGACCGCCCGTCGGGTGACGGTCATCAGGCAAGCTCCGGCAAGGAGAACGTCGTGTAGACGACCGTGCGGGGCCGGGCGCGCGGTGCGCTCGTGCCGTGCAGGACGCAGCCGATGTGGATCGTGAGGTCACCCGGTTCGGTCGTCAGCTCGACGACCGGCAGATCCGACTCGTAGCCCGCCACGATTCCCGGCGGCGGCACCGAGACCCGGTGCGACCCCGCGACGACGCGCAGCTGGCCGGCCGAAGCATCGGTTGCGCTCAACGGCAGACCGACCGCGTATCCCGCACAGTGGAACTCGTGACCGCCGAACGAGCAGTCGCGGTGCCACGGGAACTCGGTGATGCCTTCCACCACGTTCAAGGGTTTGATCAGTGCTTCGGAGCTCTGTGCTCGTTCCGGAAACCTCCGATGGCCGTCGTCGAAGAGCATCTGGAGCCGTCGGTACGCGTCGCCCTCGACGACGCGCGCCATCGTCGGCGAGACGTCGAGCACGTACATGACGCGAACGCAGCGCTCGGTGCCGTCATCCAACCGAGCCCACCACCGGTGCGGTTGGTCGCGCGTTGCCGCAGCCGCTGCAGCCTCGACCTCGCTCGAGATCGGGTCCAACACGTCCGGGTCGATCCACCCGCGCAGCCTGAGGAACCCAGCCTCGGCGAGGAACCGTGCGATCTCCGCATCGGAATCCTCGGGCGAGAACGATCGCGTCAGGTCGAGAGGTGAACCGTCTTCGCGCGTGAACGAGAGCGTTCCCGGTTCGTAGAGGGGCCGACCGTCGACGAGCGCTCGGAGGGGATGCTCCCAGGCCAGGAGGTCTCCCATCGCGCCGTCCGGAAGCTGGACGCCGCTTTGGAACACGAGTCCGTACATCGTGTTCGTGCCGGCGACGAGCTCCGAGAGCTGAGCAGGATCGAGGACGATGCGCAGCGCCCCCGTACGCACGCCCCGCTCGACGCAACCTTCGTGGAGGGTCGCACTCTCACCGTCCACCTCGAGCGCCAGCGGCGGCAGTCCGAGCGCGTGCTGGGCGCGCCTCGCAAGCTCCGCTCGGCCGTCATCGCCCCACCGGCGATCATCGAGCAGGTCGGCAAGCGATGTCGCGGCGACGTCGGCGAGGCGCTTCGTGCGTCGATCGAGCGTCGGAGCCTCGGTCTGGGTCACGTCAGCGGCTACTGCTCGACGACCTCGACCAGGTGTCCCTCAGGGTCGCTGAGGAACCCGACGACGATGCCGCCCGCGACGTCCGACGGCTTCGGCGCTTCTCGTACCGACCCGCCGTTCGCCACCGCACGCTCGAACAGCGCCGCGATGTCAGGCGTCGTGAACCCGAGGATCACCTCGCCCTCGGCCGCGGACGCCCGCTCGAGCCACTGCAGGAGGATCAGGCCACCGTAGGACCCGTCGCGGCCCAGGATCCGCTCCCGGATCGGCGCCCCGTCGATCTCGGCTTCTACCTCTTGTATGGGGGCGAGACCGAAGACCTCGCCGTAGTAGCGAGTCATCGCGTCGAGATCCCGCACCACCAGCTTCGTGAACGCGTAGGTCGAGGGGGCATCTGCCACGGTCCGGAATATACCCGTGTTACGCGACTCGTCGGAACTGCCGTTCGCACCTCATACATTCGCCTTTGGGTGTCTCACCTCTTTTCTACGTTTCCCCTCGTGACCACCTCCGCGCGGGATGCACCGAGCAGCAGCCGGGTCAGCCGGCGTGAGCGACGCAGAAAGTGGTCCGCCTGTGGGCGCAAGCACACCTACGCCTCGCTCGAAGAGGCACACCAGGCGATCGAGTGGAACAGCTTCGTGCAACCGATCGTCGGCTCGTCTGCCGAACCGTACGAATGCCCATATTGCGCGGGCATCCACGTGGGCCGTGTGCCGACGACCACGCGTCCGCAACGCCGAAAGCTCGCCGAAGCGCGCCGAAGGCCCTCACGACGGGTCGCGAACCGTCGGCTCGATCTCACCCTGGTGCTCGAGCTCGGTGAGCGCGCGCTGTGGTGCGGTCGCCTGGAGTCGGAAGGTCCTCCCGAAAAGCGCCAACGAGTGATCACGCGTCGTGGTCGCAAGACCTCCGCTACGGCGGCGCGAACCGATGAATCTTCATGGAGTGTTCGGTCGTGAACTGTCCGAACCCCATAGAACACGGACCGTCCCTACTCGCGTCCCTACTACTCCCCGCTCGCTACGACACTCGATGTCGCCAGGTGGACGTACCCTGAGACAGGACAACACGTGCTGGACGCGATGAGTCTGGCTGGACGGTCGGGAATGTCTTCCTAAACCGTGTGCGGAGGTTCGAATCCTCCCGGGGGCGCATTACGCAATCACGATGGCAGTAGTCACGTTCGCTGGGTGCACTTCTCGGCCGTCGTCCGTAGCGTCCCGTCCACAAGTACTCACGACAACCGCCGCGCGCACGCGCTGCGTCGCTGAGGGCTGACGGATCTGAGACCGTTCGGATCACTCAAGGCCACCTGGCTTCTCTTGGTGTCGGCTGTGTGCCGACATCACCAACCAGATCGTCAGTGTGCTGACCAACGCGAACACGGATCCGGCAGCGGCCGAGGTCATGAACGCGAAGAAGGTTCCTGCCAGGGCTCCCCCGAGCAGCGCTGGCGGCAGTGGGTGCCGAACAACCCACCGATCAGCCTTGGTGAGTGAACGAACAAGGAGCTCACGCCAAGGGCGACGTTGACGGCCATCCATCACGCCTCCAATCCTCGCCGCTGATCCCGTTCCTTCATCCGGCGATCGCGGTCGCTTTCGGGACCACGAGACCAGGCCCCCAGTCCCAGTCCCGCCTCGTGATATCGCGATAGCATGACTGCATGGCCAAGCAGACCACCGTCAGGCTCCCCGACGACCTCGCCGACGAGGCCGAGGCCGTCGCCCGAGTGCGCGGCACCAGCGTCAACGCCCTCATCGTCGAGTCCCTCGAGGCCGAGATCGCCAAGGTCAAGGAGGACAAGGACTTCACCACGCGCGCCCGGCGGCTGATCGAGCGCGACCAGGAGCTCTTGGACCGACTCGCGAAGTGACCCGATACCTGTCGCTGGCCGAGTACTTCTGGCTGGCGGAACAGGTCACCGGCACGAACGCCACGGTGCTGCTGAAAGCAGCACGCGTCGAGCTCGCGGACTCTGCGCTCCACGCACCCAGCGCCGGCTTCGGTGACGAGGACTTCTACCCGGATCTCTTCGACAAGGCAGCAGTTCTCGCCTGCCGACTGTCCTGGAACCATCCGCTGCCCGACGGCAACAAGCGCGCGGCCTGGGCAGCGCTCACCCTCTTCGTCGACCTCAACGACGGGACCTGGGATCCGGACCCGCCCGATGTCGACGACGCCGAAGCAGCGATGCTCGCAGTCGCAGCACACGACGTGGACGAGGCGTGGCTCGCGGAGTGGCTCCGCGAACGCGTCCGGTTCGACTGAACCACGCGCTGACCTTCCCTACTCGCGTCCCTACTACTACCCCCCGCACGTCCGCCGAGGTGCTCGAAGCGTCGCTCGGCACAGACCCCTTCAGCTCTGTCAGTATCGATGTCTTCCTCGACCGTAGGCGTCGAACGACAGGAGCGGGCATGGCCGACTACGACGCAATCGTCATCGGCGCGGGTCACAACGGTCTGACCGCCGCCACGGTGATGGCGCGCGACGGCATTCGGGTCCTGGTGGTCGAGAAGAACCAGTACACGGGTGGGATGGCCGCGACCACCGAGCTGATTCGTGGGTACCGCCACGAGATCGCGGGATCGGTCCTCTTCCCGGTGCCGCCCGAGATCTGGGAGTCGCTCCAGCTCGACGAGATCAGCACACTTGCCGCCGACGTGCAGTCGGTGAATCTTGGCGACCCGGATTCCGCACCGATGGTCTTCTACTCCGATCCCGAACGGCTGGTGAACCACCTCATGGAGACGGTCGGGATGGAGGCGGTGCTCGGCATGGCCGAGATCGCCGCGTGGTGCGAGGCGCCGGCCCGCGCACTCGGTCGTCACGAGGTGCGGACGGCGCCGAAGACCCTCGACGAGATGTTCGCCTGCGCGGACAACGAGAAGGAGCGCGACGCGATCCGGACCGCGATGTTCGGCTCGGTCATGGACGTGATCGACCGCAACCTCCCCGACCGCGAGCGGTATGCCGTGCTGCGGGGCATGCTCGCGTTCCTCTCGGTCAACTCCACGTACCGCGGGCCTTATACGCCCGGGAGCGCCATCTGCCTGGCATTCGCGATGGCGACCGGCGGCCAGCAGATGGTCAACAAGGTCAAGGGCGGCATCGGAGCGCTCTGCGACCACGTGCAACGCCTCTTCGTCGAGGCCGGTGGCGAGGTCCGCCTCCACGCCAAGGTCGAGGAGATCACCACCGCCGCCAACGCGGTCACGGGCGTACGACTCGTCGATGGCGAGACGATCACGGCGCCGGTCGTCGTCTCCAACCTCGACCCGACGCTCACGTTCACCAAGCTCCTCGACCCGGAGGTCGTCACCGACGACTTCCGCGCTCGGGTCGACGCGATCGATCACCGCGCGCCGTACCTCCAGATCCACTTCGCGCTCAACGGTCTCCCCGAGTTCACCGGTGACTTCGCGTTCATCAACGAGGGAGCCCACCGGGCGTCGGTGAGCTTCTTCAGCCCGCCCGAGGTGATGCAGAGCGACTACGAGGGGTGCCTGCGCGGGGCGGTGCCCGCGCGGCCGTCGTTCGGGTTGCAGATCCCGAGCGTGCTCGACCCGGAGCTCGCGCCACCGGGCAAGCACGCAGCCAGCGCGTTCGCGATGTACCTCCCGGTGACCGGCACCCAGAAGGAGCAGAACCACGCGGCCGACGAGATGACCGAGCGCGTCATCGCGCGCGTCGCCGAGGTCGCGCCCAACTTCCCCGACATCATCGAACGCAAGCTCGTGTACCCGTCGTACACCTTCGACCTCATGTTCGGTGCGACCGGCGGCGACTTCTGCCACGGACTGCTGCAGCCCGAGATGATGGGGCCGTTCCGTCCGGGTCCACGCGGCTGGATCGACCGGCCGATCACCGTCGGCGGCCTGTTCCTCTCGAGCACCGGCTGTCACGGCGGCCCGGGCGTGACCTTCATCCCCGGCTACAACGCCGGTCACGCGGTCGTCTCGTCGCTCCACTCGTAAGACCGGCCGAGACGCGAACCTGCCCCCGTGCGCGGACAGATCTCCCGAGGGCTCCAGCTCGCCGGCAGCACCGCGGCCGCGCTCGGCCTGGTCGGTCTCGACGCCGCGCGCGACCGCACCGGCGGAGCACTCCCCCGCTCACCCGACCGGCTGGCCGATCCAGCGGTGCTGTCCGACCTCCTCGGCCGTCCCGTGCGCGCCGCGAGCCTCCCCGGCGTGACGTTCGAATCCAGCAACTGCCAGAACTTCCTCATCGACGTCGAGCTCGCCGACGGCACGGCCCGCTCGCTCTACGCCAAGCTCCCCGCCCGCGAGCTCGGACCGCGCGTCTTTGCCAACGTCATCGGCTACTGGGGCGTGGAGTGCACGTTCTGCGAGCGCGTCGCGCCGCAGGTGCCGATCCGCGTCCCCACGGTGGCGGCTGTCCACCAGCGCGGCTCGCGCTTCGTGCTCCTGCTCGAGAACCTCGGTGAAGACCCGACCGTCGAGATGTTCGTCAACCGGGACACCGCCGCCGGCACCACCATCGAGCGGGCGCAGCGGGTGCTCCGCGCGCTCGCGGAGCTCCACGCCTCGTTCCACGGCCTGCCCGAGCCGGACCAGGACGCGCTCATGCCGCTCGACGGCCACCCATACGTCGGCCAGCAGGCGCGCCGCACCGCCATCGCGCTCAACACCGCCGCGATCGACCGCTGCCACCGGGCCGCGCCCGACGTCTTCACCGCCGAGCTCGCCGACACGTACCGGCGCACGCTCGACCGCTGGGACGAGGTGACCACTGCATGGTCCCGAGGGCCACGCACGCTGGTCCATGGCGACAGCCATCTCGCCAACTGCTTCGAGTACGGCCCGGCGGACGACCGCCGGATCGGCATGATCGACTTCCAAGGTGCCCACTGGTCGAAGGGAATCCGCGACGTCGTCTACTTCCTCGCGAACTCCCTCGATCCGGTCCTCCTCGCCACGCACGAGGACTCGCTCATCGACCACTACCTCGACGAGCTCGCGAAGCTCGGCGTGGAGCTCGATCCTGCCCAGACGCGCACCGACTACCGCGCGTTCTCCTTCCAGGCGCTCATGGTCGGCGTGATCGCGACCGGCCTCGGTGGCTTCACCGAGCAGGAACAGACCGTGCGCACGATGCTCACGCGCGAGGCCGCGGCCGTCGAACGGCTCGACTACGCCGGCTGGCTCGACACGCTCCGCTGACCGAAGCCGGCGGACGGTCAACGGGTCCCGTCGCTAACCTCCGGCCGTGGCCGGCGGGACGAAGGGGAGCACGCCCGCCGGCATCCGGGACCTGCTGCGCGACCGCAGGATCCGGCGCCTCGCGGGGGCAGAGTTCGTGTCGGCGCTGGGCAGCGGGATCGTCGCGATCACCATCACGTTCGTCACCTACCGGACCACAGGGTCGCTGGTCCGGACGGTGCTCGTCACGGCTGCGTACACGTTCCCGGCCGCCGTCCTCAGCGGCTGGGCCGGGCATCTCGCCGACCGGCACGACCGGCGGCGGCTGCTCGTCGGGCTGAGCTGCGCGAAGGCGGCCACCTACGTGGCCATCGCGGCCATGAGCTTCGCCGGGGTGCTCGATGCCAACTGGCTGCTCGTCGCGTCCTTCGTCGCCGGCTCGCTCAGCGCGCTCGTCTTCCCGGCGTGGGAGGAGTACGAGAAGGACCTCATCCCTGGTGACCAGCTCGCTGCGGTGAACGCGCTCTTCTCGTCGATGTCGTCCGTGGCCGGTTTGATCGGCGCCGTGGCCGGTGGCGTGATCGTGGCCACCATCGGCGCGACGACGTCGTTCGTCGTCGACGCGCTCAGCTTCGTGCCGCTCATCGTCGTCATCGCGAGCACGCGGCCCGAGCAGACCACAACCCGGGGGCGTGCGTACGGTCGCGGTGACCTGCGGCGCACCTTCGCTGTCGTGCGCAGCAATCCTCCGCTCCGCCGCGCGATCCGCAACGTCGCACTGCTCGCCGTGCTGGCGATCCCCGTCGTCCAGCTCCTTCCCGCGATCGCACGTGAGATCGAGCCCGGCGCGACCACGCTCGGCTTCGTGACGGCCAGCTACACCCTCGGCGGCGTGACCGTTGCGTGGGTCATCACCCGGGTGCAGCGACTCCTCGACCGCGCCACGATCGTCGAGTCGTCGTTCTTCCTGTGCTCGATCGCGTTCGTGCTCTTCGGCATCGGTGGCGCCGCGCTGAACGGGGCAGAGCTCTACGTGCTCATCGCCATCTCGCTCCTGCCCGTCGGCCTGGCACTCTCGCTCGCGCAGTCGGTGATCAGCGCCATCCTCCAGATCCACGCCCCCGATGAGTCCCAAGGCCAGGTGTTCGCGATCTACGGCATCGTGTTCAGCGTCCTGGCCCCGCTCGG
Source organism: uncultured Bifidobacteriaceae bacterium (assembly GCA_964555735.1). Taxonomy (GTDB): domain Bacteria; phylum Actinomycetota; class Acidimicrobiia; order IMCC26256; family PALSA-555; genus CAZKTS01. Next base: position 25,798 of record CAZKTS010000129.1, on the reverse strand, counting down.
CGGCCTCGTGTTCAGCGGGCTCACGGAGGCGATGAACGTGTTCGCGACCGTCGGGTGCATGGGCGGCGTGCTCCTGCTGGTCTCGTGCTACGTGGTGGTCACCGTCCACCGCGGCCGCATGCGCGGTGAGCTCCCGGCCGGGCCCGGCGGCCATCTGGTCCTCGCCCACCACGGCACCTCGGGCCCGGCGGGCGGCCTGTGGATGCACCACTCGCTGCGAACACCGCTCGTCGTCATCGAGCGGTGACGATGAGTCTGGCTGGACGTTGTGGAGTCCTAGCGTGACGGGTGTGGCGAGACGTCCCGCGACCGTCGGCACGCTGCTCGGGTTGGCGGCGGCGGTGTCATTCGGCGTGAGCACGCCGATCTCGAAGGGGCTGCTCGACTCCGTGAGCCCGCAGCTCCTCGCCGGCTTGCTGTACCTGGGTGCGTTCTTGGCGCTGGCGACGTTGATCCCGGCACGACGCCGTTCCGCCGAGGCGCGCATCCGGCGCGCGGACCTTCCCCGGCTCGGCGTGCTGACGCTCGCGGGCGGGATCGCCGCGCCGTTGCTGTTGCTGGTTGGTCTCGAGCAGGTGCAGGCGACCACGGGATCACTGCTCCTGAACCTCGAAGGTCCGGCGACCCTGGTGCTCGGCGTGCTCGTCTTCCGGGAGCACCTGGGGAGAAGCGCTGCGTGGGGCGCCGCGTGCATCTTCGCGGGGGCGGTGGTGCTCACGTTCCATGAGGGTCCGATCGGCGGGCAGCTGGGCGGGATCGCGTGCATCGCCGCCGCGTGCTTGTGTTGGGGTCTCGACAACAACCTCACGCAATCGCTGACGATTCGTGACCCGTTCTCGATCGTCACCGTCAAGACCGGTGTAGCGGCGTCGGTCAACGTCGGTGTCGCGCTCGCGCTCGGCGCGCGCGTGCCGAGTCTCACGATCCTCATCGGCGCCTTGATCTTGGGTGCGATCGCGTTCGGCGCATCGGTGGTCCTCGACGCCTACGCACTCCGCATGCTCGGCGCGGCGCGAGAAGCCGCGATCTTCGCCGTCGCACCGTTCGTCGGCGCGCTCGCGGCGTGGCCGTTGCTCGGCGAGCGGCTCGGCGTCCAAGAGCTCGCGGGCGGCGTGGTCATGGCGGTCGGAGTGCTCGCGATCCTGCGCGAACGACACGTGCACACGCACCAGCACGAACCACTCGTCCACGATCACGTCCACACGCACGACGAGCACCATCAGCACCGTCACCCGCCCGGATCCGACGTCCGCGAGCCCCACTCGCACGAGCACCATCACGACCGGCTCGTACACTCACACGCGCACGTCAGTGACATCCACCATCGGCATGGACACGGCGCCGGAGGCACGCGTTGACGACCGATCCACTCCTCGACGCGATCCTGAACCTCGCGAGGTTCCACCGGGATCACGAGAAGTACTACTCACAGGAGCCGCGTCTGCACGCGGTCACGCTGCAGCGCCACGCACGGGCACTGCACGCGCTCGCCGATCGTTGGTCCACGGTCGAGCCTCACCAACAAGCTGCGTTGAACCCCTTCGAGGGAAGCAACGATCTCAACGACTCGGCCGCGTTGCAGCTCGACGGCATCCTCTTCATGGAAGGCCAGGGAGAACCCGCCGAGATCACCCGACTCAAACGCGATCTCCGGACGCTCGCCGAAGACCAGACGACCACCGGACGGTGGCTCGCCGACGCGATGACGGCGACATGGGACGCCGCGACGGCGCTCCTCGCGTTCCCCGACCTCGCCGACCAGCTCGGCGAGCGCCACCGCATCATCGCCAACGACTGGCAAGCCGCGGAGATGAGCCTCCTCGCGGGACGGCTCCTCGACCGCGCAGCCGATCTGCTCGACATCGTCGACTTCACACCGCAGGCACTACGAGACGATCTCACCTCCGCCAAGCAGGTTCCGGGGTTCCTCTACGCGGCGGCCGAGATGATCGACCACGGTGCAGATCTCCTCAGCGACTCAGCGGGCCTCGTCCACGACAACGAACGTCGGTGGCGGATCTTCCGCGCTCGAGTCGCGTCGCTCGTCGGCCAAGACACATAGTGCCGCAGACCCGCACCGATTCATCGCTGCCTCCAGCCCGATTTTCACACGAGGGCGCTCGCAACGCTGCGCAGCAAGCGCGATCAGACGCGCGGATCGGCGGCATACGGATATCGTCACGCCGTCCTGAGAAGGGAACGACGAAGAAGGTGATGGTTCGCGCGTGATTCGCCGGGTGGCGCTCCCGATCGCGCGCGACGGAGCTCAACGTTTCTGAATCCGCGGGAGCGGGCACGCGAACGGTCCGCGCGACAACGACACGTCGACCGAGGAGTGACGACATGGGTGCACTGGACGGCAAGCGAGTTGCGTTCCTCGTGGCCAACGAGGGCGTGGAACAGGTGGAGCTGACCGAGCCTTGGCAGGCAGTACAGGAAGCCGGCGGGACGCCGGTGCTGCTCGCGCCGCGCGCCGACGAACCCGTCCAGGCGATGAAGCACCTCGACCCGTCGGACCAGTTCGAGCCCGACCTCGCAGTGCGCGATGCCGCGCCGACCGACTTCGACGGCCTCGTGCTTCCCGGCGGTGTCGCCAACCCGGACCAGCTCCGGACCGATGACGACGCGGTCGGGTTCGTGCGCTCCTTCGCGGACTCAGGGCGACCGCTCGCGGTGATCTGTCATGGGCCGTGGACCCTCGTCGAGGCCGGCGTCGTGCGGGACCGGACGCTTACCTCGTGGCCGAGCGTGCGCACGGACCTCGAGAACGCCGGCGCCACCTGGGTCGACGAGCCCGTCGTCCGCGACGGGACATTGATCTCGAGTCGCAAGCCCGACGACCTCCCCGCGTTCTGCGAGGCGCTGGTGGACGCCCTGTCGGCCTGAGGCCCACCGCGGTCAGATCGCGCCGTTCCTACCGGTCGCGCTCGATCGCGGCGAGCGCGAGGTGCTCGAGGGCGGCGCGCGCGATGGGCGGCAGCGTCTGGATCGACGTCATGGCGCGGTCGTGCTCGGCCGCGATGAGGGCTTCGACGGATGCCAGCGCACCGCTCGCCTCGATGATCTCGCGACAGCGGCCTGCTTCGTCCTCGTCGAGCGTCCGGTTGCCGAGACTGCGTTCGAGGACGCGACGGCCGGCGCCGTCGGCGAGCCGAAGTGCGCGAAGGACCAGGACCGTGCGCTTGCCCTCTTGAAGGTCGTCCAGGCGGCTCTTGCCGGTGGCGGCCGGATCACCGAACACGCCGAGCACGTCGTCGCGCATCTGGAACGCGAGCCCGATCGCGTCGCCGTAGGCCGTCAGCGCGGGCTCGATCCGACCGGCCTCAGCCGGCTCGGCCAAGGCCGCACCGAGGAGCAGCGGCCGAGTGACCGTGTAGCGCGCCGACTTGAGGACGGCCACCCGCCGCGCGTCCCGCTCGGTGCTCGCCGGGTGCGACGCGACCAGCAGGTCGAGATGCTGGCCGCCGATCACCTCCGTCCGAAGCGTGTCGAAGACGCGACGGGCTCGCGCCAGAGCGTCGGCGTTCGTGTGGCCTCGTTCGAACAGCTCGTCGGCGAGGACGAATGCGAGGTCGCCCGCCAGGATCGCCACGCTCAAGCCGAACCACTCGCTGTCCCCGAGCGCGCCGAGGCGTTCGTGCGCATCGGCACTGGCCGCGAACGTGCTCGGCCGTCCTCGGCGTGTCGCCGAACGGTCCATGACGTCGTCGTGGAGCAGAGCGAACGTGTGCAACAGCTCGAGTGCGGCGGCCGGAGCGAGCACCGCATCGTCGTGCGCGTGACCGGTGGCGCGATGGCCCCAGTACGCGAACGCGGGACGTAGCCGCTTACCGCCTGCCGCGACGAGCTGCTGCACCTCGTCGAACAGGGCGCGCTCGGCCGAGCCCGTCGCGTACGACCCCTGCTTCTCGACGAGGAACGAGCCGAGGGTCTGCTCGACCGTGGCGATCGAGGACGCGACGTCGGGCTCACCGTCGAGCCGGTCGGAGCGCGGCGTCCACGGGGCACGGACACCCGTGGTCGCGACGGCGTCCGTGGGCGACCAACCGTTCGCGTCGAGCTGCAAGACCTGCTCGACGCACCACGGCGACAGGGTCTCCGGCGCACACCGCACGCGTTCGAGCAACGCCGCCCACGTGACCCACTCGACGCCGCTCACCTCCTGCGGCTCGGGCGCGGGGTCGTCGTCGGTGCGGGCCACGACCACGGGGCAGAGCTCGTGCTCCACCGTGCCGTCCGACATCTCGGCTCGATAGGCGAAGTCGGGCAGCACCACGGCGAGGTCGCGCGCCGTCACCCCGAGCTCCTGGTCCAGCCGCCGGGACGCGGCCTCGAACAGGCTCTCGCCCAGCTGCGGATGGCCGCAGCACGAGTTCGACCAGACGCCCGGCCACGTGCGCTTCTCCTCCGCTCGCCGAGCGAGCAGCACCGAGCCGTCGCTCCGCACCAGGTAGGCCGAGAAGCCCAGGTGCAAGGGCGTGGCCGGGCCGTGCACCGAGGCCTTCGCGAGGGTGCCGGCCGGTCGCCCCCGGTGGTCGACGACGACCACGTGCTCCGCCTCACGGACGCCGGTGGGGGTCGCGACCGCAGCCTCCTCAAGGGATCGGCCCATGGGCTGAATTTAGCACTAAGGAGGGAGGGCGGCGCAATGGAAGCTCCGATCGGGAGCGTGACTCGTCGAGCTACGCGGCGGTGCGCGGCGGCGTGTACGGGCAGGCGAGGTCGGTCGGCGGCGGCGTGGCCGAGAGCAGGAACTCGGCGATCGCGGTGTCGACGCAGTCCGACTCGCTGAGGCCGAACGTCCCGTGGATGCCGCCCACCAGGGTGAGCATCCGCATGTTGCGGTAGGTGCGGGCCATGTTCACCGCCCATTGGTATGGCGTCTCGCCGTCGCGGGTGGTGTTGGCGATGACCCCGGGCACGTCCGGTCCGTAACGGACGGGTCGCGGCACCGGATGCGGCCGCGCCTCGTCGTAGCCGTTGCAGGTGGTCAGGTAGTCGACGCCCAGCGAGCCGCCGTAGATCGGGCCCTCGCGGACGATCCAACGCAGCTGGTCGCGCTGGCGAGCGGCGCTGATGCGGTCGGCGAAGTCCTGACAGACCACGGCGGACCACAGGCTGCCGACCGTTCCCGTGGTCGGGCTCCGCAAGTTCGGGTTGCGCGCCAGCGCCTCGAGCGCCGCCTGCTGCTCGGTCCCTGCGCCGAAGATCGCCTGGTGCGAGGTCGTGATGACCTCGCCGGCCGTCGACCAGTCGCCCCCGGGGTCCGCGAAGAACGGCACGGTGTCGTTGAGCACGTCGAGGACGTCCCATCGCGTGTACTCGGTGCCGTCCGGGAGCGCGAGCGTTTCTCGGTCGAGGTGCTCGATGACCGCGTCGTACTGCGCTGCGAGCTCGGGGTTCGCCTCGAGGAAGAACGTGATCGAGTGGTCGGGCGCAACCGACCCGGCGCTGATCCCGAACAGCGAGATCTGCGGGTCCATGTTGCCGTCGAACACCAGCGCGCGAACCCGATCCGGGAAGAGCTGCGCGTAGGTCGACCCGAGCAGCGTGCCGTACGAGATCCCCCAGTACGTGATCTTCGGATCACCGACCGCTTCCCGGAGCGCGTCGAGGTCGTACGCACCGTCGAGGGTTCCGGCGTGGTCGATGAGGTCGGCGTTGGCGTCGTAGCAGCGCGCGTTGGCGCGATCGACCTGCTCGACCCGGCGCTCGAGCACGCGCTGCCAGTCGACGGAGCCGGTCGCAGGACGCGTCGGCTTCGGGATGTTGCAGCCGGGACCCTTGATCGCCGGGGTCGACGCGCCGATCCCCCGCGGGTCGTAGGTGACGAAGTCGAACGCAGCGCGAACCTCGGGCGGGAGGAGCAACGCGATCTCGGAGAGCCCCAGGCCCGACTGGCCCGGCCCGCCGGGGTTGAGGAAGAGCGTGCCCTGACGCTCGGCGGCCGTGCCCGTCGCCGGCAGCCTCACCACCGCGAGCTGCACCTCCGCGCCGCCCGGGTCCTCGCGATCGAGCGGTCGCGTGAACGTCGCGCAGTCGAAGCCGTCGAGGCTGGCGCCGTCGACCTTCTTCCAACGGTCGAACTGCGAATCGGTGCAGGGCCGCCAGTCGATGGTGGCGGCGCCGGCGGGCGCGGTGACCCCGACGAGCGCCGCGGTCGCGATCGCAAGGACCAGCAGGGCCGCGGTACCCCGGCGGGGCGATCGCGCTCGGAGCATCGCCCGGAACTCTACGGAGCCGCGGCGGGCGAACCGGTGATGCACGGCCGAAGGCGAAGGGTCTTTCGTCCCTGGTCTCGTCCCTCGTCGCGGACGACGATCGGGCGAAACGATCGTCCGCCCCGAGGTTGCGACCATGACCGCCACGTCCTCCACCGAGCTGTCCTACGACGCCTGCCTCGACCTGCTCCGATCGACGCCGGTCGGGCGCATCGCCTGCAACGTGCACGGCGGCCCGATCATCCTCCCGGTCGCCTACCGCCTGGTCGAGATCGAGAGCATCCGGTGGATCGCGATCCGCACCCGCCGCGGCAACGTGCTCGACCTCCCCGGGACTGGCGTCGCGTTCGAGATCGACGGCTTGGACGCCGAGCGCCAGCGCGGCTGGTCCGTGCTCGTGCGGGGCACGCTCCAGCGCGTGGATCCCGACGCCGCGGGCTTCCGCGAGCGCTTCGACCCGGAGCCGTGGCTCGACGACGACCGTGATGCCTGGCTCGCGATCGAACCGTTCTCGATCACCGGACGCGCCCTCGCCGACCCCGACGCGCCGTGGCCGTTCGAACCGTCGGCGTACCTGTGACCGAGACCACCGCGTCCGCCGAAGGCGGCAAGGTCACCGACCTACCGACGCTGCTCGACGAGCTGCTCCCCACGGCCGACGCGACCAAGGATCACTCGCTCTTCGTCGCGACCGATCCGGCGACCGTCTTCGCCGCGGCGGAGCGCGCTGACTTCCTCGACGTCGGACGCCGCAGCGTCGTGGCGCGGGCTGCGTTCGCCGTCCGAGCGGTCTTTGAATGGGTCGTCAGCGCGGTGCGCTCGCGGCCCCGGCCGCCGGTCGACGACCCCAAGCACCTTCGCATCGCCGACTTCGAGCCGCGGGGCCAATGGGTCCTGCTCGGGCGACGCCCGGGTGTCGAGGTCGCGTTCGGTGTCATCGGGCGCTTCTGGGGCGGCGAGACGGTCTGGGAGACGATCTCGGCCGATGAGTTCCTGACGTATTCGCACGCAGGGCGGGCGAAGATCGCGTGCTCGATCTCGGTGACGCCCGCGAACGGCGGCACGAGCGTTCGCTATCGAGTGCGCACCCTGGTCCTCGACGACGCGTCGCGCCGCGCGTTCCGCCGCTACTGGTTCGTCGTCTCACCCTTCGTCGGGCTCATCATGCGCCGCATGCTCCGGGTCATCCGCGACGACGCACTCGCGGCCGCCCGTTCACCGGGCTGACAGCGCGTCCACCGCGCCGTCGAGCGCGGCACGCTCGGAGTACGAGGTATCGACGACTCGCGCCGACGGCCATGCCTCGAACGCGGCGCGCAACTGCACGGCAACCGACTCGTCGGCATCGGACGCATCCCGGCCGGCCTGTCGGCGCCGGGCGATCCGCGCCGCGACGACGGACGGCGGCGCGTCGCACACGAGCTCGTGCAGCTCGGCATGGGCGCGACCGGCCAGCACCGCCGCCTCGGCGCGTTGGCCGGCGTCACCCCAGGTCGCGTCCAGCACGACGCTCTCGCCCAGCCCCATGGCGACCTCGGCGCGCCGCAGCAGCTCTTCGTACGTGGCCCGGGTGCGGTCGTCGGTGTAGATCTCGCGCCGAGCATCGGCCGGGCTCGGACCGTGCCCGAGCCCGCTGATGTCCTTGCGCACCTCGTCGGACCGGAGCAGCGTCCAACCCTCCCGATCGCTGAGCCCTTTCGCCAGCGTGGACTTGCCGGTCCCGGGTGACCCGCCGACGAGCACCAGTCGGACCCGCGCTAGCGCGAACCGCCGCTCGGCGATGTCCAGGAGCCGGCACGCCGCCTCGACGTCCCGCTCGTCGCCGGACTGCCCCCACCGCAGGAACGTCACCTTGGCCCGGATCACGGCCCGGGTCCCCACGTACCAGTGGAACAGCGAGGCCGGATGATGCTCGCCGGAGTACTCCTGGTAGGCAGCCAGCAGACGCTCGGCCGCGGCGGGCGCGCCGAGACGCTCCAGGTCCATCGCGAGGAACGCCAGGTCCGCGAGGACGTCACACCACCGCAGCCGGTCGTCGAACTCGAGGCAGTCGAGGATCCTCGGTCCGTCGTCCAGGCAGAAAATGTCGTCGGCCAGCAGATCGCCGTGCCCGTCGCGCACGAGACCGGAGCGCATGCGTTGCTCGAGCAGTCGCTCCCGCCCGTCGAGGTACGAGCGCGCATCGGCGCTCACCCGCTCGAGTTGCCGGAGATCCACCCGGGCGCCGCCCGCGCTCGCGAGGCCTTCCAGGTCGGCATCGAGCTTCTCACGCAGTACGGCGGGCGACGCGGCCGCCGAGATCTCCGCCGAGGTCTCGACCGAGGCATGGAACGCGGCGACGCGGCGCGCGACCGCATCGATCTCTCGCCCCACGTCGTGATCGGCGAGCAGCGTGCTCAACCTGCGCTCGGGTGGCAGCCGCCGCATGACGACAAGGTGGTCGCGCACGACGTCGCCGACGACGACGTCCGCCACGCCCAAGTACACGTCGGGCGCCAGGCGACGGTTCAACCGCACCTCGCGCTCGGACATCCGACGACGCGCGGCACGCGTCGACAGGTCGACGAAGTCGAACCGGACCGGCTTCCGGAGCTTGTAGGCGCGGTCACCGAGCATCACGACCCACGCCGTGTGGGTCTCGTGGACCTCCGCCGGGCCCGTCAGTGCTCTGACCCCGTGCGGAGATGTTCGACGACCGCGTCCGATCCCGGGAAGAACAACCCTTCGTGGCCGTCGTCGTCCCAGCGGACGACCCACGGGGGTGCGCCGTCGTTCCCCCGGACCTCGATGATCTCGGCATCGCGATCCGGCTCACCCACGTGGTGGCCTCTGATCACCAGTCGATCGCCCACTCGAGCGTCCATGGTGGCCCTCCCTCCGGGTCGTGGCCCGGGCTCCATGGAACGCCGGACCGTTGCCGCCATCCAGGGCCTCTCGGCCCGGGCACGCGGGCCCTTCGGCTGGCACGGAATCAGGAGCTGGGCGAGACTGGCCCGGTCAGGGTGGACGGAAAAGGGGCGAGGTGGCACCGGAGCCGAAAGCCCTCGACCCGGAGCAGCTGACGGCGATCGTCGAAGCGGCGCCGGACGCCCTCATCGTCGTCGACGAGCAGGGCACGGTCGTGTTCGCCAACCACCAGGCCGAGGTCCTCTTCGGCTGCGCGAAGGACGCGATCGTCGGGCACCCGGTCGAGGACCTGCTGCCCGAGCAGCTGCGTCAGGTGCATCGGGCGCACCGCACCCGTTACCGCGCCGAGCCCAAGACGCGGGCGATGGGTGCCTCGATGGCGCTCTCGGCCCGCCGCCACGACGGCACGGAGTTCCCCGTCGAGGTGAGCCTCAGTCCCCTGCCCGGACCGGGCCCCGGTCGGGCGGTCGCCGCGGTGCGCGACATCACCGACCGGATGCGATCCGAGGCCGAAGCCCGCGACGCGGAGGAACGGCTGCGCGCGATCGCCCAGGACCTGCACACCCTCGAGGACCGCGAGCGCATCGCCGAGGATCTCCACGACCTCGTCATCCAACGCCTGTTCGCGGCGGGCATGACCCTGCAAGCGACGACCGCGATGGTCGAGAGCCCGGCGGCCGCGGCCCGAATCGGCGGCGCTGTCGACGAGCTCGACCAGACCATCCGCGAGATCCGGACCGTGATCTTCGGGCTCCAAACCGACCCCACCGCGCAGCTGGGGCTCCGCAGCGACGTGCTGCGCGTCATCTCGGACGAGCGCCACGTGCTCGGCGTCGAACCGCGGGTGCAGTTCGACGGCCCCGTCGACACCACCCCGGAGCCGATCGCGGAGCAGCTCGTCGCGACACTGCGGGAGGCGCTCTCGAACGTGGCTCGCCACGCCGAGGCCGAGAACGTCCGGGTCTCGATCACCGCTGGCGCGGAGCTCGTGCTCGAGGTCAGTGACGACGGCACGGGGATCCCCGACGAACCCGCGCTCGGCGAGGGACTTCGCAACATGGCGCGACGCGCTGAGCGCTTCGGCGGCACCATGGCGGCCACGCCGGGAGGCGACGGTCAGGGCACGACGGTGCGCTGGACGGTCCCACTCAGCTGATGAGGATGGCCGGGTCGCCGGTGCGGCCCGACGTCAGACGCCGGACGGGTAGGTCTCCGGCGGCTCGCCCCGATCCCAGCGCCCGGACCGTTCGAGCGGCACGAGCGCGCGGGTGTGGTCGACGTGGAGGACCGCGTCGAACTGCGCGGCGAGGTCCGCGGGGAAGTAGTGGCTCTGGAGCTCGGTCTGCGGGCGGTAGATGACACCGATCGCCCGCTCGAGCCGTGGCTCCGCCAGCGCGCGGGCCACTCCGGGCTCGGCCGTCGGCAGCCAGAACGCCGGTCGGCCGACCGCGTGCAGGAGCGCCTCGTGGCTGTCGGGCCGGGCCGGCCGCACGACCTTGCGCTCGGCCGGCGCACCCCAGTCGGACGCCGCCGTGACGCGCCCGTCGTAGGTGGTCAGGCCGATCAGCACCGTGTCGCCGTGGTGACGCTCGCGCGCCAGCTGGCCGACGTTGAGCTCCCCGCGCGCTCCCATCGCCGTGGCGCGGGCGTCTCCGACGTGTGAGTTGTGCTCCCAGACGACGACCTTGGCATGGGAGTGCTGATGCTCCAGGTGGTCGACGAGCGCGTCGAGCGTGTTGGCCATGTGCCGGTCGCGGAGGTTCCACGACGACACCTCGGCTCGGTACATCTGCTGGTAGTACTCCTCGGCGTCACGCACCACGATCGCGTTCTGCTCCGCGAAGAAGAGCTCGTCCTCCGCGATCCAACCGTCGCGTCGCAGATAGGCCTCGCTCTTGCGTCGCAGGTCCACGAGCTGCGCCACCACCTCGTTCTCGCACGGGAGCGCACCCTGGTGCGCGAGCGCGTACCCGTACGCCTGGCCGTCGCCACCGATGTGGTCGAAGCACGCGTACCGAGCTCTCGCTCGCTCGGCCTCCGCGGGGTCCACCGTGCCGAGGTAGGCGATCACCGCCTCGATCGAGGCGCGCAGGCTGTAGAGATCGAGACCCAGGAAGCGCACGCGGCTCGCCGGGTGGCGGTGCGCCTCGTTGCGGATGCGCAGCCACTCCACGAAGTCGAGCACGTCGGTGTTGCGCCACATCCACGACGGGAAGCGCTGGAAGTCGCGGAGCGCCTGCTCGGCCCCGCCGTCGCCCGAGCGGCCCATCACGTACCGGTTGACCCGATAGGCGTCGGGCCAGTCGCCCTCCACGGCCACGACGTTGAAGCCGAGCTCGTCGACGAGACGCCGGGTGATGCGCGCCCGCTCCCGGTAGAAGTCCTGCGTCCCGTGCGACGCCTCGCCGATCAGAACGATCCGGCGGTCGCCCACCAGGTCGAGCAAGCCGTCGTAGTCGCCGCGGCTCCCCACAACGGCGCGCGCTGCCTCCGCGAGCGTCGCGGCCTCGGGTGAGCGCGTCGGAGTCATGGCGACGATCGTGCGACGACGGGCCCCGTGGGACAAGGGCCGTTTCGCGCACGGGACCGGGACCTTCGACCCTGGGCCGCGACCTCCTGCATTCGGAGACTCGACCTCGTTCCACCAACCCAGAGGGGGAGAACGATGGCAACGGTCCTCGACCGAACCGACAGCGCGGCGCCCGTGCCGCCCGACACCACGCCGGCGGGCGGGCGCCGCCGCGCGCTCGGTCTCTCGATGGCGACGGCCCTGGTCGTCGGCAACATGATCGGCTCCGGCGTGTTCCTCCTGCCGGCGTCGCTCGCGGCGTACGGCCCGATCTCGCTGGTGGCGTTCGGCCTCACCGGCATCGGCGCCGTGCTGCTCGCCATCGTGTTCGCCCGCCTCGGGCGTGCGTACCCGAAGACCGGAGGACCCTACGTGTACAGCCGCCGCGCGTTCGGCGACTTCATCGGGTTCCAGCAGGCCTGGGGCTACTGGATCGCCGCGTGGGCCGGGAACGCCGCCATCGCGGTGGCGTTCGTCAGCTACCTGGGCGAGTACTGGCCGACCGTCCGTACCGACGGCATGGTGGCCGCGCTGGTGGCCATCGCCGCGGTCTGGACGCTGACGCTGGTGAACGCGGTCGGCGTGCGCCAGGGCGGCATGGTCCAGCTCGTCACCGCCATCGTGAAGTTCGTGCCGCTGGCAGTGATCGCGGTGGTCGGCGTCTTCTTCGTCGACTGGGACAACTTCTCGACCTTCAACGTGAGCGGCGACTCGACGTTCGGCGCGATCACCGCGGCGGCAGCCCTCACCCTGTGGGCGTTCATCGGCCTCGAGTCGGCGACGGTGCCGGCCGAGGAGGTGCGCGACCCGAAGCGCACGATCCCGCGCTCGACGATCATCGGCACGATCGCCACGACCGTCGTGTACATCCTCGGCACGTTCGCGGTGATGGGGCAGCTCGCGCCGCGAGCTCTCGCCGACTCCGGTGCACCGTTCGCCGACGCGGCCAAGGGGATCTTCGGTGGCGGCTGGCCGGCAGACGTGATCACGATCTGCGCGCTGGTCGCGACCTTCGGTGCCCTCAACGGCTGGATCCTGCTGCAGGGCCAGGTGCCGCTCGCCGCGGCCCGGGACCGGCTCTTCCCGAAGCCGTTCGCCCGCACGAGCCGCAACGGCTCGCCGGTGTTCGGCCTCGTGCTCTCGAGCGTGTTCATCACCGTCCTGGTGTTCATGAACTACGAGAAGAGCCTCGTCGACCAGTTCACCTTCATCATCCTGCTGGCGACGCTCACGACCCTCGTCCCGTATGCGTTCTCGGCGGCCGCGGAGCTCCAGCTGTTCGTGACCGACCGTGCGGCGTTCGACATGCGCAAGCTCACCAAGGACGCGGTCATCGCGCTGCTGGCGTTCGCGTACTCGCTCTGGGCCATCGCCGGCTCGGGCTACGAGATCGTCTTCAAGGGTTTCATGCTCCTGATGGGCGGCATCCCCGTGTACGTGCTCCTGAAGTGGTGGGCCGCGCGCGACGACGCCAAGGCCGGCATCACGCCTGCCACCGACCCGGCCGTCACCGAGCTGGACGGCGTCCGATGAGCGCCTTCCACGTCGACTCGGAGGTGGGGCAGCTCCGCACGGTGCTGCTCCACCGTCCGGATCCCGAGCTGCGCCGCCTCACGCCCGCCAACCACGACCGGCTCCTGTTCGACGACGTGCTCTGGGTGAAGCGAGCCCGCCAGGAGCACGACGCCTTCGCGGATGCGCTCCGCGAGCGCGGCGTCGAAGTCCTGCTCCTCGGTGACCTGTTGCGCGACGTGCTCGGCGACCCCGAGGGCCGCGCGTGGGTCCTCGACGAGACCGTCGACGACCGCAACCTGGGGCCGGTGCTCGCGCCGGCGGTGCGAGAGCACCTCGAAGCGCTCGATGACCGCGCGCTGACCGAGGCGCTCATCGGGGGCGTGACCCTCACCGACCTCGACCTCGCCGCGCCGGGGCTGGTCGGGGCGACGATCGGGCCCGACGATCTCGTGCTCGATCCGCTCCCCAACCAGTACTTCACGCGCGACAGCTCCTGCTGGGTCTACGGCGGTGTCGTCATCAGCTCGATGGCGAAGCCCGCGCGGCGGCGCGAGACCGTGCACACGGAGGCGATCTACCGGTTCCACCCGCGCTTTCGCGCCGAGCACTTCCCGATCTGGTTCGGCGGCTGCGAGCAGGACCTGGGCCACGCCACGCTCGAGGGTGGCGACGTCCTCGTCCTCGGCGACGGCACCGTGCTCGTCGGCATGGGCGAGCGCACCTCGCCCGTCGCGGTGGAGGCGCTCGCCCGGATGCTCTTCGTGCACGGCGGCGCGTCGACCGTGATCGCCGTCGAGCTCCCGAAGCAGCGTTCCTCCATGCACCTCGACACGGTCATGACGATGATCGACACGGACGCGTTCCTCGTCTATCCGGAGGTCGTCGACGGCGCGACCGCCTGGACCGTCCAGCCCGGCGACGACCCCGAGGACCTCGTGGTCAGCGATCGCGACGAGGTGTTCGGGGCGATCTCGAAGGCGCTCGCGCTCGACTCGCTGCGCATCATCACCACGGGCGGTGACCGCAACGAGGCGGACCGGGAGCAGTGGGACGACGGGAACAACGTGCTCGCCATCGAGCCCGGCGTCGTGATGGCCTACGACCGCAACGTGGCGACGAACACCGAGCTCCGCAAGGCCGGGTTCGAGGTGATCACGCTCGAGAGCGCCGAGCTGTCGCGTGGGCGCGGCGGCTCACGGTGCATGAGCTGCCCGCTCGTGCGGGAAGGGCGCTGACTCGGTGCGGATCGTCGTCGCGCTCGGCGGGAACGCCCTCCTGCGGCGCGGCCAGGCCACGACCATGGCGGCCCAACGGGCGAACGCCCGCTCGGCCGCGACCAGCCTCGCCGGGCTGACCGGTGAGCATCGACTCGTCGTCACGCACGGCAACGGTCCTCAGATCGGCCTGCTCGCGCTCGCCGACGAGCAAGCCGACACCCGCACCCCGCTCGACGTGCTGGGCGCCGAGACCGAGGGGATGCTCGGCTACGTCATCGAGCAGGAGCTGACCAACGCACTCGGCACCGATGTCGTCGCGCTCATCACGCGGGTCGTCGTCGACGCGCAGGATCCCGCGTTCGCCAACCCCACCAAGCCGGTCGGTCCCGTCGTCGATGCCCGGCGCGCCCGACAGTGGGCGACGCGCAAGGGCTGGGCGGTCGCGCCCGAAGGTTCCCGCTGGCGGCGGGTCGTCGCGTCTCCCCGCCCGCGCCGCATCCTGGAAGAGGACGCCATCCGCCGGCTCAGCGATGCGGGCGTGCTGGTGATCTGCGGCGGTGGCGGTGGGGTGCCCGTCGTGGAGGAGGCCGGGGGCTTTCGTGGTGTCGACGCGGTCATCGACAAGGACGCGACGTCTGGCCTGCTCGCCGAGCGGCTCGGCGCCGCGGCGTTGCTGCTGCTCACCGACTCGCCGGCGGTGTTTCGCACGTGGCACGACGGCGTCGGGACCGACCCCATCGGAAGCATCGCCGCGGACGACCTCGCCGCACTGCGGTTCGCCGAGGGATCCATGCAACCGAAGGTCGATGCCGCCGTACGATTCGTGCGCACCACGGGCGGACTCGCCGCCATCGGCGCCCTCGAGGACGCCGCCGCGATCATCGACGGCCAGGCGGGCACCCGCGTGACCGCAGCCTGAGTCGCTGAGGCGAAGGAGGACACCATGCGCGCACTCCAGCTGGTCGAGTGGCAGCACGCCCCGGAGCTGCGGGAGGTCCCGGAGCCAGAGGCCGGACCCGGCGAGGTCGTGGTGCGCATCGCCGCGGCCGGGGCCTGCCACTCCGACCTTCATCTCATCCACGACTTCGCGCCCGGCCTGCTCCCCTGGCACCCGCCGTTCACGCTCGGTCACGAGAACACCGGCTGGGTCGACCAGATCGGTGAGGGTGTGCGCGGCCTCGAGGTGGGTCAGCCGGTCGCGATCCACGGGCCGTGGGGCTGCGGGCTGTGCGCGCGCTGTCGCGGCGGCATCGAGAACTACTGCGACCATCCCGAGCGCGTCGACGGCGCGGGCGGCGGCCTCGGACGCGACGGCGGGATGGCCGAACACATGCTCGTGCCGAGCGCTCGGCACCTCGTCCCGCTCGGATCGCTCGACCCGGTCGTCGCGGCTCCGCTCACCGACGCGGGGCTGACGCCGTATCACGCGGTCAAGCGCTCGCTGCCCCGACTCGGCGCCGGCTCGCACGCCGTCGTCATCGGCACGGGCGGGCTCGGTCATCTGGCGGTCCAGCTCCTGGAGAGCCTCACCGCCACCACGATCCTCGCGGTCGACACGCGTGAGCGTGCCCTCGCCCTCGCAACCGAGTCCGGTGCGCACCAGACCTTCCTCGTCGGGACCGATGCCGACGCCCTCGTCGCCGACGTGCGCGCCGCGACGGGCGGCCTCGGCGCCGACGTCGTCCTCGACTTCGTGGGCGTCGACGCCACGATGGCGTTCGGCGCCCGCGTCGCCCGGTCGCTCGGCGACCTGACGATCGTGGGCATCGGCGGGGGCACGCTCCCGTTCACGTTCTTCACCACGCCGTACGAGGTGTCGGTCGCGACCACCTATTGGGGGAGCGTGACCGAGCTGATGGAGGTGCTCGCCCTGGCCGAGGCCGGCCGCCTCCGCCCTCGGGTCACCACGTACCCGCTCGATCGAGCCGTCGACGCCTACGACGCGATGCGGCGGGGCGAGCTCGACGGCCGCGCCGTGATCGTGCCCGGCTGACGCCCAATACGCTGCCGCCTATGGCCGGGGAGGGGTTGCCGTACCCCGAGGCGTGGGCGGTCGACGTCGCCCTCGCCGACGGCGGCACCGTCCACCTGCGGCCGATGCGTGGGGACGACGGCGACCGCCTCGTCGACCTCTACGACCACCTCTCGGCCGAGTCGCTCTTCCAGCGGTTCTTCTCACCGGTGCCGGCGCCGACCGCGCGAGACCTCGAGCGCCTGACCGACCTCGACTACGCGCAGCGGTACGCACTCGTGGCCGAGCTGGGCGAGCGTGTCGTCGCCGCGGCGCGGTATGCGCTCGTGAGCAACGGTCGGGCCGAGGTCGCGTTCACGGTCGCCGACGACCAGCAGGGACGCGGCATCGCCACCGTGATGCTGGAGCACCTCGCGGCCTACGCGCAGACCCACGGCATCGAGCAGTTCGTCGCGGTCGTCCTCGCGAGCAACACGGCGATGCTCGACGTCTTTGCGGACGCGGGCTTCGGCGTCCGGCGCACGTCCTCCCACGGCGAGGTCGACGTCGTGCTCGACCTCCGCCCGAGCCGTGCCTCGATCCGCGCACGCGAGCACCGCGAGCAGGTCAGCGAGGCGCGCTCCGTCGCGCGCATCCTGGCCCCGAGCTCCATCGCCGTCATCGGTGCCAGTCGCCGCGCCGACACCATCGGCAACGGCGTCCTCCGCAACCTGCTGGCCGGCGACTTCGCCGGGCCGGTCTACCCGATCAACCCGAACGCGAGCTCCGTGGCGGGCGTGGCTGCGCATCCCGACCTCGCCGCGGTGCCCGGCCCGGTCGACCTCGCGGTCGTCTGCGTGCGCGCCGAGCTCGTGGACGGCATCGTCGACGACTGCATCCGCAAGGGCGTCCGCGGGCTGGTGGTCATCTCGGCCGGGTTCGCCGAGCTCGGCGGGGAGCACCGGGACGCGGAGCGCGCCTTGGTGCGGCGGCTGCGCGCCAACGGCATCCGCATGATCGGGCCCAACTGCATGGGTGTGGTCAACACCGCGCCCGGCGTGCAGATGAACGCCACCTTCGCACCCGATCCCCCGGTGCCCGGGCACATCGCGTTCGCATCGCAGTCGGGAGGGCTCGGCATCGAGCTGCTCGCCGAGTCCGGCGTCCGGGATCTCGGGATCTCGAGCTTCGTCTCCCTCGGCAACAAGGCCGACGTGAGCAGCAACGACCTCCTCCAGCTCTGGGGCGAGGACCCCGACACCCATGTGGTGCTCCTCTACCTCGAGTCGTTCGGCAACCCGACGAAGTTCGCCCGCCTGGCCCGGGAGGTGGGCCGGACCACGCCGATCATCGCGGTGAAGAGCGGCCGCACCGTGGCCGGCGCCCGGGGGACGTCGTCGCACACGGCGGCGCTCGCCGCGCCCGACGACGTGGTCGACACCCTCCTGCACGAGGCCGGGGTGATCCGTGTCGACACGCTCGAGGAGCTCTTCGACACCGCGAGCATCGCGGTGCACCAGCCGCTTCCCCGTGGCCCGCGGGTCGCGATCGTCAGCAACGGCGGCGGACCCGGCATCCTCGCCGCGGACGCCTGCGTCACCGCGGGTCTCCAGGTGGACGAGCTGTCCGCGGCGACCCAGGATGCCCTGCGCGCGGTCGTGTCGCCCGACGGCTCGGTGAGCAACCCGATCGACCTCGTGGCCTCGGCCTCCGCCGACGTGTACCGGGCCACGCTCGACATCCTCGTCGCCGACCCCGACGTCGACGCGCTGCTGGTGATCTTCGTGCCCCCGCTCGTGACCCGAGCCGACGACGTCGCCGCCGCGCTGGTCGCCGCCGCAGCCCGGGCCACCGACACGACGATCACCGCATGCTTCCTCGGTCGCACCGGCGTCCTCCCGCGCTCGGATCCCGGTGCGCGCACCGTCCCTACGTACGCGTTCCCCGAGGCGGCAGCCGGCGCGCTCGGACGGGTCGCCCGCCACGCGGCCTGGCGGTCCCGCCCCGCGGGCGTCCTGCCGTCGTACGACGACATCGACGAAGAGCGCGCCCGCGCGGTTGCCGAGGAGTTCGTTCGTGAGCACCCCGACGGCGGCTGGGCGCCGTACGCGACCGTGCAGGCACTGCTCGCGGCGTTCGGCATCGCGACGGTCCCGAGCCGCGTGGTCGCGACGGCAGAGGAAGCCGCCGATGCCGCGGCGGCGTTCGATCGCCCCGTGGCGCTCAAGGCCGCGTCGCCCGCGCTCGTGCACAAGACCGACGTGGGCGGGGTCGCCCTGGAGCTCGCGACGCCGGACGCCACCCGGGAAGCATTCAGCGCGATGCACGAACGGCTCGGCGACACCATGGGCGGCGCGGTCGTGCAGGTGATGGCCGACGAGGGCGTCGAGATGATCGTCGGGTGCACCCGCGATCCGCTCTTCGGACCGCTGGTGCTGGTGGGCCTCGGCGGCGTCCAGGCCGAGCTGCTGCGGGACACCGCACTGCGCTTCGCGCCGCTCACCGACCAGGACGCCCACGACGCGGTGCGCTCGCTGCGGGGCGCGCCACTCCTCCTCGGGTACCGCAACCGGCCACCAGCCGACGTCGCCGCCCTCGAGGAGGTGGTGCTCCGGGTCGGCCTCCTGGCCGCCGCAGTGCCGGAGCTCGTCGAGCTCGACGCCAACCCGGTGCTGGTGGGGACCGACGGCGCCCGGATCGTCGACCTGCGGGCCCGACTGGCCCCGGCACCCGCCGGCCCGCCGGGCGACCTCCGACGCCTTCGGGGCTGACCGGGACCGACGCCGTCCCGAGTCGGGACCTTCGACCCTCGTCCCTGCGGCCGGACCCGACGATGGTCGGAGCATGCATCCCACGCTGCGCCTCGGCCGGATCGCCCGCATCGACGTCGGGCTCCACTGGAGCGTCATCGTCCTGATGGCCCTCTTCACCTGGAGCCTCGCCGACGCCGCGCTCCCTGACCTCGCCCCGGGATCCTCGGACGTGGCGTACTGGGTCGCGGCGGCGATCGGCGTGCTCGCGCTGTTCGCGAGCCTGCTCGCGCACGAGCTCGCCCACTCGGTCGTCGCCGAGCGCCACGGCGTCGAGGTCGACGGCATCACCCTCTGGCTGCTCGGTGGCGTCTCGCAGCTGCACGGCGAGGCGCACTCGGCGCGCGACGAGCTGCGCATCGCCATCGTCGGGCCCGCCACGAGCGCACTGCTCGCCGGCGTGTTCACGGCCGCCGCGGCGGTTGCCGCCGGACTCGGGCTCTCGGACCTCGTCGTGGCGGTCCTCGCGTGGCTCGGCGTGCTGAACCTGATCCTCGCCGCGTTCAACCTGCTTCCCGGCGCCCCCCTCGACGGCGGGCGCGTGCTGCACGCCATCGTGTGGGCGCGCACGCACGACCGCGGTCGAGCCACCGAGATCGCGACGACGTCAGGTGCCGTGCTCGGCTACGTCATGATCGGCGGGGGCATCGTCCTCTTCTTCCTCGGCGACGTCGCCGCGGTCTGGTTCGTGCTGCTGGGCTGGTTCCTGCTCTCGGCCGCGCGGGCCGAAGCCACCCACGAGCTGCTCGAGCATGCGCTGGCGGGCGTACGGGTACGCGACATCATGAGTGAGCACCCGCAGACGATCCCGGCCGACGTCGTGCTCGACGCGGCCGTCGACGACTGGTTCCTTCGCTACGACTGCTCGGCCTTCCCGACCGTGCGGCGGGACGGCAGCGTGAGCGGCCTGGTGACGCTCGCGCAGGTGAAGCGCGTGGACCGCGCGCACTGGCCGACCACGACGGTCGGCGACGTCGCAACACCGCTGGAGCGGCTCGCCACCGGCGCGGCCGACGAGTCCGTGACCGACCTCCTCCAGCGGATCGCCACCACTCCCTCGTCCAACGGCCGCGCCCTCGTGCTCGCGGGCAACGACGTCGTCGGGATCGTGACCGCGACCGACGTGCGTCGCGCCCTCGACCTCGCGTCGCTCCGCACGCCCCGCGCGCAGACCGGCGTGCACGGCCGCGGCACCCCGACCGGAGCCCGCGCGTGAGCACGGGGCTGCCCTTCGCCGACCGCCGGGAGGCCGGCGAGGCACTCGCGGCCCAACTCGATCGGCTCGCGCCTGAGCGTCCGATCGTCCTCGCCCTTCCTCGGGGCGGCGTGCCCGTCGCGGCCGAGGTCGCGGCTCGGCTGCGCGCTCCGCTCGACGTCCTGATGGTGCGCAAGCTGGGCGTGCCGTTCCACCCCGAGCTCGCCATGGGCGCGATCGGTGAGGACGGCAGCCGGGTGCTGGAGCCCACGATCCTGCGCAGCATCGACGTGACCGCGCGGGAGCTGGCCGAGGTCGAGGCGCGCGAGCGCCACGAGCTCGAACGCCGAGGGGAGGTGTACCGCGCCGGTCGACCGTTGCTTCCCATCCAGGGCCGCACGGTGATCATCGTCGACGACGGCATCGCGACGGGGAGCACGGCGCGGGTCGCGGTCGAGATCGCCCGACACCGTGGCGCAGCCCGCGTGGTGCTCGCCACGCCCGTTGCCGCGCCCGACACTGCCGACGCGCTGGAGCAGATCGTCGATGCCTTCATCTGCGTCGCGACGCCGCCCCACTTCTCCGCGGTGGGCCAGTGGTACCGCGACTTCTCGCAGGTTGGCGACGACGAGGTGATCCGTCTCCTCGCCGAAGCCCAGGACGCCGATCCGGACGCCCCGGCGTCGGAGGACGACATCGATCGCGACGTCGAGCTGGCCGTCGACGGCGTCACGCTCCGGGGGCACCTCACCGTCCCCGCGGGGGCACGCGGCGTCGTCGTCTTCGCCCACGGCAGCGGCAGCAGCGCGCAGAGCCCCCGCAACCGCCAGGTCGCCGAGCACCTCCACCGCGAGCGCGTCGGCACCCTGCTGTTCGATCTCCTCACCCCCGCCGAGGCCGAGCACCGCCCGAACGTCTTCGACATCGAGCTCCTCACCCGTCGCCTGGTCGCCGCGACCCACTGGCTCGAAGCCGAGATCGGGCCGCACGCCGTCGGCTTCTTCGGGGCGAGCACCGGCGCAGCGGCCGCCCTTCGCGCCGCGGCCGACCCGGGGATCACCGCCCACGCCGTGGTCTCGCGGGGCGGGCGTGTGGATCTCGCCGGCGACCGGCTCGCAGCGGTCACCGCGCCGACGCTCCTCATCGTCGGCGGGGCCGACCCCGAGGTGCTCGCGCTCAACCGTCAGGCGACCCGGCTGCTGCGGTGCCGGCACCACGTGATGGTGGTGCCGGGTGCCGGTCACCTGTTCGAAGGCCCAGGCGAGCTCGATGCGGTCGCCCACGCCGCGGCCACCTGGTTCGCCTGGCACCTGCCGAGCCGTTCCAACCCGACGATGAGAGGACTGGCCTCATGAACGAATCGACGGACCACCGCTATCTCGACCTCGACGACGACGGCGTCATCGACGCGGTCGAGACCGTGACCGTGGACGTCGAGGAGGGCATCGAGACGACCACCGTCGAGGTGGTCGACGAGATCGATGCCGAGATCGACGACGACGGCATTCCCCGCCAGGTCACCGTCATCGACGCGCGGGCACGCCTCGAGCAGTGAGCGCGACGCCGCCGCGCGACGACGCCGCAGCCCCTCCGGTTCCCGATGTCGTCGACGTCTACGCGGACGTGGTCTGCCCGTTCGCGTACGTCGGGCTGCGCCGCCTCGTCGACCGTCGGAGCGCGCTCGGTCAGTCCCGCCCGCTCTTGCGGGTGCGCGCCTGGCCGCTCGAGCTGGTGAACGGGGCACCGCTGGCCGCGACCACGGCGGCCGCGGACATCGAAGCACTCCGACGTGCGGTGGCGCCCGAGCTGTTCCGCGGCTTCGACCCGAACACGTGGCCCCTGACCTCGCTGCCGGCGCTGGCGCTCGCGGCGCACGCCGCGCACGTCGATGCCGCCACCGGCGAACGCGTCAACCTTGCGCTGCGCGCGGCCCTCTTCGAGCGTGGCGTCGACATCTCCATGCCACGGCACCTCGACGCGATCGCGCACGAGTACGGGCTGCCGTACCCGGATGCCGCTGATCGCGCCGAGGTCATCGCCGAGCTCGAGCACGGTCGCGCGCTCGGCGTCCCCGGCTCGCCCACGTTCGTGCTCGACGGCGAGCTCCACTTCTGCCCGTCGCTCGACATCCACCACGACGACGACGGACTCCAGATCGCCCTCGATCGGGCCGGCTTCGCCGCCGTCACCCGGCGCCTGTTCGGTCCGGACTGACGGGCACCGAGGGACGCGCAAACCGCGGTCGCACTGCGACCTGCTTCTGCACCGCGTCGACGAGCAGAACGGCCGGCGCGGCGAGGACGGCGACGCCGAGACCCACCCAGGTGGGCGGCGCCTGGTCGAGCAGGTCGGCGAGGGGCGGGACGACGAGGAACAGGACGAGCAGCCCGACCTCGGTCGCCAGCGCCCAGAGGAGCAGCGGGTTGCGCCGGACCGGCACCTCCCACGCGAAGAGTCGGGTGCTGCGACAGGCGAACGCGTTGGCGACCTGTCCGATCACCACCGCGGTGAAGGTCGCACCCGATGCCGCGAGCAGGATCGCGCCCCCGGGGAATGGATCACCCGGGCGCCAGCCCCAGGCCACGAAGGTCGCGACGAAGGCGGTCAACGAGACCAGGGCCTCGGTCGGTCCGAGCCAGCCGAAGGCGCGCAGCAGCAGCCGGCGATCGATCAGGTGACGCTGGGCCGGCGGCCGATCGAGCACGTGCGCGGCCGGCGGTTCGGCGCCGAGCGCGAGCGCCGGCGCGATGTCGGTGCCGACATCGAGGGCGAGCACCTGGAGGACGCCGAGCGCAAGCGGGAAGCGGCCGCCCGAGAGGGCCCAGACGACGAACGGAGCGAGCTCGGCGACGTTGTCGGTGAGGTGGTACGTGAGGAAGCGCCGGATGTTCGAGAACGTCGACCGCCCCTGTTCGATCGCCGCGACGATCGTGGCGAAGTCGTCGTCGAGGAGCACCAGGTCGGCTGCCTCGCGCGCCACGTCGGTGCCGGACTCCCCCATCGCCACACCGATGGCGGCTTCCCGAAGGGCCGGCGCGTCGTTCACGCCGTCACCGGTCATGGCCACGACGTGCCCGCAACCCTGGAGCGCGCGGGCGATGCGCAACTTGTCCTCCGGCGCCACCCGCGCCAGCACGATGCCGTCCCGGTCCACCAGCGAGGCGAGCACGGCGTCGTCGTCGGGAAGGTCCGCGCCGAGCAGCACCGTCGCGTCACCACCCGCGAGCCCGACCTCGGCCGCGAGCCCGACCTCGGCCGCGATCGCCGCCGCGGTCGACGGGTGATCGCCGGTGATCATGGCGACCCGGATGCCGGCGCGGCGACACGAGGCGATCGCACCGCGCGCGGCCGGACGAGGCGGATCCTCCAGCGCGACCAGGCCGAGCAGCTCGAGGTCCCGCTCGACGCGTTCGGGTGACCGCTCGTCGTCGGACGGCGCCGGGCGATCCGCGATCGCGAGCACCCGCAGACCACGACGCGCGAGCTCGTCCACTGCCTTCGCCGCTTCGTCGACCGATCCTGCGCACCGCGGCAGCACCGCGTCCGGCGCACCCTTCACGAGCAGTCGCTCGCCGACGATGACCGACATCCGCCGTCGCCGGGGATCGAAGGGAAACCGGTGTCGTTCTTCGCCCTCCACCGGCGGCGCATCGACGCGCCGGGCAAGCGCGTCGAGCGCGGCCTCCATGGGGTCACCGTGAGCCACCCATGCGCCGTCGACGTTCATGATGCGCCCGTTCGAGCAGCGAAGGGCGACCGCAGCCACCCGGCGCAGCGCTGCCTCGGCCGGGGGTGCCACGTCCACGACGGCCTCGGGCGCGTACCCCGGGCCGTCGATCCGGGCGGAGCCGTCCGGCATCCAGACCTCGACCACCGTCATCTGGTTCAGGGTCAGTGTCCCCGTCTTGTCGGTACAGACGAAGGTCGTGGATCCGAGCGTCTCGACCGCCTCGAGGTTGCGCACCAAGGCGTTGCGCGCGGCCATCCGCTGGGCGCCGATCGCGAGCGAGAGCGTCACCGTCGGCAGGAGCCCGCAGGGCACGACCGCGACGGTGACACCGACGGCGAACAGGAACCCGTCCGAGGCCGGCGTGCCGACGAGCACCGCGATGCCGAAGAAGCCGACCCCGACCGTGATCGCGATCGCCGCGATGGTCCGCGACACTCGGTCGAGCTCGCGACGAAGTGGCGTCGCCGGAGGATGGGCCCGCTCCGTGAGTCGGGTGATGCCGGCGAGGCGCGTGTTCGCGCCGGTGGCGACGACCGTGGCGGTGGCCTCACCCTCGGTCACGAAGCACCCGGCCGCGACCAGCTCGCCCGCCGCGGGGTGCTCCGGCACGCTCTCACCGGTCAGCGACGACGTGTCGACGGCCAACGCGTGCACCTCGTCGAGGGACGCATCAGCGGAGATCTGGTCGCCTTCGTCGAGAGCCATCACGTCGCCGACCACGAGGTCGTCCGCGCCGATCTCCACCCGCACGCCGTCGCGCACCACGGTCACGCGACGCGGGAGCAGCCGCCGGAGCTGCTCGGCGGCATGCTCGGCGCGACGCTGCTGCACGAACGCGAAGGCCGCATTGAGCAGCACCACGACGAACACCGCGATGCCCAGCTCCGGCAAGCCCACGACGAACGCCAGGGCGCCCGCGACCCAGAACAGGAGCGCGAAGAAGTGGGTGAGCTCGCCGACCAGCTGCCGCCATGCCGCCGGCGGGCGCGCGACCGGCAGGAGGTTCGGGCCGTCGCGGTGCAGGCGTGCGGCTGCCTCGGCGCTCGTGAGCCCGTTCACCGTGCGACCAGGTACGCGATCGGGAGGATGGCGCCGGCCGCCACGGTGAGCGCGAGGACGGTCGTCGACAGCGCACCGCTCGTGTGCTCGCCCGCAACCTCGGGATCGCGACCGAGGATGATCATGAGGACGATGAGCGGCGGTGCGACGACACCGTTCAAGATCGCGGCGTAGTAGAGGGCCTGCATCGCGTCGAGACCCACAGCGCCCACCAGCACGCCGGAGAGCATCGAGAGCGCGACGATCGCGTAGAAGCCGCGCGCGTCGCGCAGACGCTGCGACAGCCCCTCGTGCCACGCCAGCGCCTCGGCCAGCGCGTACGCCGTCGACCCGGCGAGGACGGGAACGGCGAGCAGCCCGAGGCCGAGGATGCCGAGCGCGAAGAGCAGCTCCGACGCGTCGCCGGCGAGCGGGCGCAGCGCGTCAGCCGCCTTCTGGGGCGTCGTGATCTCGGTGACCCCGGCGGGATGCAAGGTCGACGCGGTCACCACCATGATCACGAAGGCCACGAGGACGGCGGAGAGCATCCCGCCGGTGACGTCCACCCGCATCGCCCGGAGGTGCTCGACCGCGAGCGGTCCGGCACTCGACCCGCCAGCGGCGTCGTGCTCCTCGGTCTCCTCG
>CAZKTS010000128.1:0-6641 GCA_964555735.1 uncultured Bifidobacteriaceae bacterium | reverse complement strand
CAGTTCGGCACCGACGGCATCCGCGGTGTAGCCAACCGCGACCTGAGCCCCGAGCTCGTGACCGCGCTCGGCCGCGCCGCGGCGCGGGTGCTCGGTGCCGACGTCCCGTTCGTCATCGGGCGCGACACGCGCCGCTCGGGTCCGATGCTCCAGGCCGCGCTCGTCGCCGGCATCTGCGCCGAGGGCGGCAACGTCGAGCTGGCCGGCGTGCTGCCGACGCCCGGCGTCGCCCATCTCGCTCGCGTGCGCAACGCGCCCGCAGTCATGATCTCGGCGAGCCACAACCCGTTCGAGGACAACGGCATCAAGCTGTTCTCGCCCGGCGGGCGCAAGATCACCGACGAGCTCGAGCACCGGGTCGAGCAGCACCTGCGCGAGCTCGCCACCAGCGCCCCCGGCCCCGGCCCGGCCGGCGCGGGCGTGGGCGTCGACGGCCAGGTGAAGGATCCGGTCGAGGAGTACGTCACGCACGTGGTCGGCGCGCTGGAAGGCCGCCGCCTCGACGGTCTCAAGGTCGTCATCGACTGTGGCAACGGCGCCGCGTTCCGATCGGCGCCCAAGGTGTTCCGCGAGCTCGGTGCCGAGGTCGAGGTCATCAACGCCTGGCCCGACGGCACCAACATCAACCTCGCGTCCGGGTCCACCGACCCGACGGGGCTCCAAGAAGCCGTGGTGGCCAGTGGCGCGCGCGCCGGGCTCGCCCTGGACGGCGACGCCGACCGGGTCATCGCGGTCGACGAGCGGGGCGGCATCATCGACGGCGACCAGATCATGGCGATCTGCGCGCTCGACATGAAGGAGCGCGACGCGCTCCGCGGCGACGCCATCGTCGCGACGGTGATGTCGAACCTCGGGCTCCGCCGTTGCCTTGCCGCCCACGACGTCGACCTGATCGAGGTGCCGGTGGGCGATCGCGCCGTGCTCGACGAGCTCGAGCGCCGCAACCTCGCCCTCGGCGGTGAGCAGTCCGGGCACGTGATCTTCGCCGATCACGGCAGCACCGGCGACGGCACGCTCACCGGCGCGCTGCTCCTCGACGTCGTCCACGGCACCGGGCACTCGCTGTCGCTCCTCGCCGGCGTCATGCAGCGGTTCCCGCAGGTGCTGCGCAACGTGACCGTGCGCGATCGGAGCGCGCTCGACGTGAGCACCGAGTTCTGGGAGGAGGCGCGTGCCATCGACGCCGAGCTCCAGCCCGACGGCCGCGTGCTCGTGCGCCCGTCCGGCACCGAGCCCGTGGTCCGGGTGATGGTGGAGGCGCCGAGCCCCGAGAGCGCCGAGCTGGTGGCCGACCGCCTAGTCGCGGCCGTGCAACGGGCATGTGGCGTGGTGGCCGGCCCGGCGGAGCCGAGCCCCTTCCCGGAATAGGATTCCTGGGCCCGAGCGGCCCGGCGCCGACGACGCCCCGAGCGGGAGAGAAGATCTATGTGCGGGATCATCGGCGTCGTCCGGCGCCGCTCGACCCGGGACACCCCTGTCCTCGCCGACCTCCTGGTCGAGCTCGACGGTGCCGTCGCGCGGGTCGCGGGTTGGTCCGGTGACGCCGAGAGCCTGGCCCTGGCTGCGGCCGGCGTGGAGCGCGTCGACGCCGCGCTGCGCGGCGTGGCCGGCGTGCGGGCGCTCCTGGCCGACCGGGTGCAGACCCTGGCGATCCAGCACCGCGCCGACGAGCTGACCGACCGGCTCCACGGCGCCGAGCAGGCGCTCGACCACGGCCGGGTCCGGGTCGACGCCGTCCAGGTCGAGGCCGTGAACGCGGCGCTGCTGCGCGCGAAGGACGCCACGTGGGCGGTGGCCAAAGATCGCCTCCGCACGGCCCGTGCGGTCGGTGAGCTGGCCGGGGCCGATGCTTCCGCCGCCGCGATCGAGGCGTTCACGTCGGTGCAGGTCGCGCTCTCGGCCCTCGACCGGCTCGAGGTGCGCGGCCGCGACTCGGCCGGCCTCCACCTGCTCGTGCGGGACCACGGACTCGACCTCTCGGCGCCCGAGGTCGCGGCGATGTTCGGACCCCGGTCCCAGGACGCGCTCTTCGGGGATCGCGCCGTGCGCGCGCCCGACGGGATGCTCTCGTTCGTCTACAAGGCCGCGGCCGAGATCGGTGAGCTCGGCGACAACACCCGCCACCTGCGCGACGCGATCCGCGACGACGAGCTGCTGCACCTCGCGCTCGAGAGCGAGTCGGCCGAGGTGGTCGTGCTCGGACACACGCGCTGGGCGAGCGTCGGCATCATCTCGGACGCGAACGCGCACCCCCTCAACCAGGAGGAGCTCGACCGCACCGACGGCCCGTACGTCACCGCGGCCCTCAACGGCGATGTCGACAACTACGCCGACCTCGAGGTGGCCGAAGGGCTCTCGACGCCTGCGGAGATCACGACCGACGCCAAGGTGATCCCTGCGCTGGTCTCGCGGCGGCTGGCCGTGGGCGCAGACGCAGTGGAGGCGTTCCGCGCCACCGTCGCGTCGCTCGAAGGATCCGTGGCGATCGCGGCGAGCGCGGCCGCCGCGCCGGAGCAGCTCTTCCTCGCGCTGCGCGGCAGCGGGCAGGCGCTCTACGTGGGGCTCGCCGAGGACGCGTTCATCGTCGCCAGCGAGCCGTACGGCCTGGTCGAGGAGACCACGTCCTACCTCCGGCTCGACGGCGAGACACCGGCGGATGCCGAGCGGGCCGCAGCCACCCGCGGGCAGATCGCGGTGCTCGACGCCGGACGCGCGGGCTCGCTCGACGGCATCGCGCTGGTCGCCTACGACGGCACGCCCATCCCGGTGACCGACGCCGACCTGCACCACGCCGAGATCACGACGCGCGACATCGACCGCGGCGACTACCCGCACTACCTCCTCAAGGAGATCTCCGAGGCGCCGGACTCGTTCCGCAAGACGCTGCGCGGCAAGGTCGTCGAGGACGAGCACGGTCGGCTTCGCGTCGCACTCAGTCCGGAGGCCCTCCCGGAGGGGGTGCGCCATCGGCTGGCGGCGGGGACGATCGAGCGAGTCGCGGTGATCGGCCAGGGAACCGCGGCCGTCGCCGGGCAGAGCCTCGCGGCCGGCCTCGCGCCGCTCGTCGACGACCGACTCGTCGTCGAGGCGGTGCACGCCACCGAGCTCTCGGGCTTCGAGCTGCGCGACGACATGATGGACACGCTGGTCGTCGCCATCAGCCAGAGCGGCACCACCACCGACACGAACCGCACCGTCGACCTCGCCCGTGCTCGGGGCGCGTCGGTCGTGGCGATCGTCAACCGGCGCAACAGCGACCTCGTCGACAAGTCCGACGGCGTGCTGTTCACGTCGGACGGTCGCGACGTCGAGATGAGCGTCGCGTCCACCAAGGCGTTCTATGCGCAGATCGCGGCCGGCCGTCTGCTCGCCCTCGCGATCGCCGACGCGTGCGACTCCCTCGACCACGAGGTCGCGCACGAGCAGCTCATCGCGCTGCGGGCGCTGCCCGACGCCATGCGAGCGGTCGTCGCTCGGCGCGACGACATCGCGGGTGTCGTCCAGCGCCATGTGCTGCCGCGCCGCTACTGGGCGCTCGTGGGCAACGGCGTGAACGCGATCGCGGCGCGGGAGCTGCGGATCAAGCTCTCCGAGCTCTGCTACAAGGCGATCGCCTGCGACGTCACCGAGGACAAGAAGCACATCGACCTGTCCTCCGAGCCGCTGATCATCGTGTGCGCGAGCGGCTTGACCGGCTCGACCGCCGACGACGTCGGGAAGGAGGTCGCGATCTACCGCGCGCATCGCGCCGCTCCGATCGTGATCGCCGCCGAGGACGGTCGGTTCCCCGCCGCGCTCGAGACCCTCGTGGTCGGCACCGTGCACCCGGACGTCGACTTCGTGCTCGCCACCGTGGCCGGGCACCTGTTCGGGTACGAGGCCGCGCTGGCGATCGACGCCTCGGCGCGTCCGCTCCGGGAGTGCCGGGCCGCGGTGGAGGCGGCCGCCCCTGGCGCGCCCGAGGCCCTCCTCGACCGGCTCGCTCCTCGCCTCGAGGGGCCCGCCCGCACGTTCCACGACGGGCTGCGGGTCGGGGCGTACGACGGGTCACTCGAGGCCAGCACCGGCGCCCGCCTCGCGTCGGTCCTCCGGTACGCGACCGGCTCGCTCGCGCTCGACTCCTACGAGCTCGAGCACGGGAAGGTGGGTACGCCGAGCACGGTGGTCGAGGACCTCACCGCCGCGCTCACGAAGGCGATCGAGGAGCTCACGCGGCCCGTCGACGCGATCAAGCACCAGGCCAAGACCGTGACCGTCGGCATCTCGCGCTCCGACGAGACGCTGCTGCAGGCCCCGATCGTGCGGGCCGTGCTCGCGGCGGGCGCACCGCGCGACGGGCTCAGCTATCGAGCCCTCCGCACCTTGGTCGACCTCGATCCCGCGGTCGTCGAGGTCACCGGGTTCACTCGGTACCGGCTCGAGGGCGATGTCGACGGCGACCACGCGACCGTGCACGTCGTCGACCGCGGCGGCGTCGCGACGGCCATCCCATCGCGCACGGAGCAGGATCCCCTCCTGCGAGGCACCAAGCACCGCGTCGCGACCCAGCGCGAGGTGACCGCGGTGCGGGGTCGGCGCGACGGTCGCACGCTCGTGCTCGTCCCCGAGGTCAAGCACAACGAGACCGTCGGCCTCACGCTCCTGCACGTCCGCTTCGCGGAGCACCTCCCGGCCGACGTCATGCGCGCGGTGCTCCAGGGCTACCAGGGGCGCTACGGCGCCCTCAAGGACGCGGTCACCGAGACCGAGCCTGCGTTCGACGACACCGTCCTCGCGACCCTCCCCGTGGTCGATCTGCTCACCGAGCCGGTCTACGTGCTCGCCGAGCGGTGGCGCAGCGGCGCGCCGCGCTGACGATGGACGTCGTCGGGCTGGGCACCGACCTGGTCGAGGTGGAGCGGTTCCGGCTCGCGATGGACCGCCGCGGCGAGCCGTTCCTCGAGCGACTCTTCAGCGACGCCGAGCGGGAGTACGCGTCGCGCCAGCACGACCCTGCGAAGAGCTTCGGCGCCCGCTTCGGTGCGAAGGAAGCGGTCATGAAGGCGATGGGCGTCGGGCTCTGGAAGTTCAAGCTGCGTGACATCGAGGTGGTCCGGGCGAAGAGCGGTGCACCGTCGGTGGCGCTGCACGGACGGGCGGCCGAGATGGCCGCGGAGCGCGGCGTCGTCGGCTGGCACCTCTCGCTCACCCACACCGACTCGACCGCGATGGCGGTGGCCCTCGCGCTCGGTGCCTGAGGGATTCGGCGGGCGCACGTGGATCCGGTGGTGACCCCGACCGAGATGGCGGCGTGCGACCGCCGCACCATCGAGGCCGGCACCCCGTTCGAGGTCCTCATGGACCGCGCCGGGCGGGCGGTGGCGTGGGAGGTCCGGCGTCGCCTCGACGGCTGCTACGGACGTCGGGTGGCCGTGGCGTGCGGCTCGGGCAACAACGGCGGGGACGGTCGGGTCGTCGCCGAGGTCCTCCGGGGCTGGGGAGTGCGCGTGGACGTGCTCGAGGTCGCCGAGGGGACCGCACCGGAGACGCGCGCCCGTGCGCTCGACCGCGCCGATCTCCTCGTGGACGCGATGTACGGCACCGGCTTCCGCGGTGTGCTGGAGGGCGACGCCGCGGCCGTCGCCGAGGCGAGCGGACGTCTGCCCACCGTCGCGGTCGACATCCCGTCGGGTGTGAACGGTGCGACCGGTGCGATCGACGGCGTGGCCGTCCGGGCCGACGCGACCGTCACCTTCGCGGCGCGCAAGCCCGGGCTGTGCTTCGAGCCGGGGCGCGGCCACGCGGGCGTGGTCACGGTCGCCGACATCGGGATCGAGGTCGACGACGCGACGATCGGCGTCGTGACCGACGACGACCTGCGCGTCTGGATCGGCGCGCCGCGTCCGGTGGAGACGAACAAGTGGCGCTCAGGAGTGTTCGTGGTGGGGGGCTCCGGCGGCATGACCGGCGCGCCACTCATGGTCAGTCGCGCCGCCATGCGCGTGGGTGCGGGCATCGTGTGGTGTGCGGTCCCCGGTCAGGAGGCTGCGGCTGCCGCGTCGGGCGGTGAGGTGATCACCAAGGCGCTGCCGGCCAGCCGCACCGGCGCGCTCAGCGGCCTCGACAGCGACCTCGTGCGCGCCGCCGACCGCTTCCGCGTCGCGGCGGTCGGACCCGGCCTCGGTGGCGACCGCGCGACGGTCGCCGCGGTCCGGGAGCTCGTGACGACCCTCGCGCTGCCCGTGGTGCTCGACGCCGACGGCCTGAACGCGTTCGCCGGCGACGCCGCGCTGCTGCGCGACCGCCCCGCGCCGACGATCCTCACGCCCCACGCGGCGGAGTACGAGCGGCTCCTCGGCGAGCCGATCGGTCCCGATCGGGTGGAGGCGGCTCGTCGGCTCGCGACCGCCACCGGGTGCGTGGCCCTGGTCAAGGGTCCGGGCACGGTCGTGGCCGCGCCGGACGGTCGCGTCGCGGTCAACGTCGTCGACGGGCCCTGGCTCGGCACCGCGGGGAGCGGCGACGTCCTCACCGGCGTGATCGCCGGGCTCCTGGCCGCCGCCGGCCCCGATCCCTTCGACGCGGCGGCCGCGGGCGCCCTCGTCCATGGCCGGGCGGCGGACGTCGCCGGGCATACTGGACTGGTCGCCGGCGACCTGGTG
>CAZKTS010000127.1:0-39002 GCA_964555735.1 uncultured Bifidobacteriaceae bacterium | reverse complement strand
GTCGGAGCGCGACCAGGTAGAGCACGAGGGCGCCACAGCCGACGAGGGCCGGCAATGGCGGCATCTCGCCCCGCACGAGCGCGAGCACCGTGAGCACGATGCTCGCCAGCGCGAGCAAAACGAGCACCGCGGCGCCACCGGACATCACGCCGAACGCGCGGACGAAGTCGAGCGGTGTGCCGCGTCGCAGGGGCGACGCCGTCGTCGGCTCGTCGGCGCGCTGACCGTCCATCACTCCGCCGGCGCCGTGCCCACGAGCGCCGCGAGCTCGGTGCCCCAGCGGCGGGCGCGGTCGGCCTCGTCGGGCTCGAGGTGGGTGTCCTTGGTCACGAGGACGCTCTCGGGTTCGGCAACCAGCGAGGCGCCGTGGTGCCGGAGCTCCTTTGCGATGCCCTTCGACGCCCGGCCGGTGAGGATCGCCGGGCCGTCCATGCGGGTGTCGAAGGCCGCGGCGGGGAGTTCGAGCGCGGGCAGCGACGCAAGCCAGCCGCGCACCCCCGGGCCCGCGGCGTCGGCATCGACCGAGAGCCCGCTCTCGGGCTTCTCGGCCGCGGTGACCGCCGCCGTGCGTGTGCTCTCGCGGCTCATGCCGTGCACGTGGGTCGGGCCGCCCACGACGAGGAGGTCGGCGCCGTCGACGAGCGTGGCGTCGGCCTCGTGGACCGGGGCGACCGAGACGTCGTCCACGGTGCTCCGGAGCCCATCGGCGATGGCGTCGGCGATCTGATGGGTGTTGCCGTACATCGACTCGTAGACCACGACGGCCTTGCTCATGCTGTCCTCCCGT
The DNA here is from genome assembly GCA_964555735.1 of uncultured Bifidobacteriaceae bacterium. Lineage (GTDB taxonomy): Bacteria > Actinomycetota > Acidimicrobiia > IMCC26256 > PALSA-555 > CAZKTS01. The sequence goes on along the minus strand of CAZKTS010000127.1, from coordinate 38,215 downwards.
CCGTCCCGTGCGTCCCGGGCGTCCCGGGCGTCTGCGTGCTCCGGTCGGAGCCCGTGGCCGAGGGTCGCACGAGCCGACGTGAGCGGGCAGGGCCGAAGGTCCCGCCTCGGGAGTCCGGGTGGCGCTACTTCCAGTCGCCGTGGTCGACGGTGGCGCCGGCAGTTTCGCGGTGCTGGCGGCGCCAGAACCAGTAGGCCGCGCCACCGCCCACGGCGAGGATGATCGGCGCACCGATCGCGAGCACGGGAACGTTGGCGCCGTCGATCGTGCCCTTGTCGAGCAGCTCGGCGGTCTTCGGGTCGCGCCGGTCGGCGCTCTGACCCGTGTCCCCGAACACCGCGGCGAACACCGGCAGCGTGAGCTCCTGGCCCTTGCCGATCGTGCAGTGACAGCCCTTGTGGGCGCGGAACGAGCTCGCGGCGTCCTCGGTGCGGAAGACCTTGTTCTTCGCGTGCTTCTGGCACGCGCTGCACGCGCCGGCGTTCGGGCTGAGCGTGAACGTCGGCGCGGTGGGCTCGGACTCCTGGGCGCCGGCGACCGCGCCGTTGCCGAGCACCGCGGCCGCCGTCCCGGCGACGGCGACGCCGGCACCGCGGCGCAGGAACGCCCGTCGTGAGAGGTGTGTCTCGCCCATCGCTGCTCCCCAGCCCGCTGCCTCCCGGCCTCGGCTCGGGGAGCCGCACCACCCCGTGCCCCGGAAGCCCGGGGTGCGGGACCCGCCCTCACGGGCGGGCCCCTCGGGGCGATGCGGCATCCCGAGACGACGCCGCAGTGGGGGAGGTATCGACTCCCCGTGGCGCGCCTTGAGAGCGAGACGCCCAATTGCTGCCCAACCGCCCCCGGGGTCACCCGCGACCCGCACGGGGAAAGGGCTGGGAGCCCGCGCTATCCTCGTTGCCCTACGCGGACGTGGCTCAGTTGGTAGAGCATCACCTTGCCAAGGTGAGGGTCGCGGGTTCGAATCCCGTCGTCCGCTCCAAGAAGTGCTGGTCAGGCCCCGGTTCGCCGGGGCCTGACGCATTTTCGGCTTTGTCGTGTCCATCCCGTGTCCATCCCCCGCTCCGAGGAGTGGGGCGCGACCGAGGAGGACGGACATGAGAGGCTCGATGAGACGTCGCGGCGACGCCTGGCAGTTGCGGGTCTACGCCGGACGCGGCGCCGTGACTGGTCGCAAGCGCTGGATCACGCGGACCGTGCGCGGCGGGAAGCGCCAGGCCGAGCGTGAGCTCAGCGCGATGGTGCTCGCCGTCGAGCGTGATGAGGTTGGAACCGAGGCGACGGTCGGTGCGCTGCTAGCGCGGTGGTTCGAGCACGCGTCGCCGGACTGGTCGCCGCGCACGGTTGTGCAGCACCGCCATGTGATCGATCGGTACCTCGAACCGCGGTTCGGTGGGATCAGTAGATCCGGAAGGCGCCGCCGAGCAAGTGCGGCTCGCCCCGCGCCGGGTCCAGTGCAACCGATCGCAATCGGGGTCGGTAGCATCCCGATTCGGCATACGGTAGGTGCATGCAGGGCCCCACAGTCGTCGAGGAGATCACGGCGCTTCGAGTCCGGGGGTACGTCGCCGACTTCGGCGTGACCGCAGTCGGACAGCTGCGCTGCGAGAAGTGCGGCGAGACGCTCGCGTCGAGTGGCACCGTGATCGAGTCGACCGCTCGGTTCGAGGGAGCGTCGAACCCCGACGACCAGGCCGTGGTCTTTGGACTTCGCTGCGACGGATGCGGCGTGCGCGGCGTCCTCGTGGCTGCATACGGCCCGACGGCAACGGCAGAAGAGGCGGCTGTCATGACGGCGCTCTCGTGTCCTCCCTCGACCTGAGCGAGCCGATACGCGAACACGAGGCCCTCGAGTTCGGGCGGAACCTCCGTGTGTACCAGCAGGAGGGTGTGACCAGGTAGTAGGGATGAAGGCGTCTACGGCGCATAGGTCCAGTCCGGGCGCTTTCGTGCTTGGCGCTCGTCGTAGGTGGCACGACCGTCGGTGATGTCGACGATCTTCGGGATGGTGATGTCGCGCGGCGCTGGGCATCGGCCTTCGAGGTGAGCCGCGAAGTCCTCCGGATACCTGCGGAGGAGACTTCCGATGAGCTGCTGTTCCTCCACGGGCAGAAAGCAGCGATTGGCGTCACTCACAGTCATCAGCGATCGGTGGATATTGTCCATCTCTGCCGTTGTTGCCTCGAAGCGCGAAAGTCGGTCCAGTGAGGCGGTGATTGCACCGGTTCCGATCTTGCACGGCGGGCATTGTCCGCACGATTCGACGGCAAGGAAGCGCGACATCGTGGCGGCGACCTCGACCATGCACGCGGTGTCGTCGTAGACGATGAGTCCGGCCGAGCCGAGCCCGCTCCCGACCGCGGTCAGTGTCTCATAGCTCAGCGCGACGTCGAGGTCGGCGGGGCCGAGCACAGCGTTGCTGACGCCCGAAAGGACAGCCTTCACGACCCGGCCGGGGCGGGGCGCACCGCTGTGGGTGAGCAGGGAGCGCAGCGGCGTCCCCAGCTCCACTTCGATCACTTGTGGGGTGCCGACGTCGCCGACGAGGGTGACGAGCACCGTCCCCGGCGACATCGCTGTGCCCATCGATCGGAACCAGTCGGCGCCATTGGCGAGGACATGAGTCGCGTTGGCGAGCGTTTCGACGTTGTTGACGAGTGTCGGGTTCGACTCGTGGGTCCCGTGGTGCCTGGCTTCGAGGTCGTGGGATTCCCAGCCGAGCTGCGGGGCGGTCGCGAACAGCCCGTGCATGTATGGCGGGAGCCATCGGGGGAGTGGCTCGTGGCCTTCGATGACCTCAAGGAGTGCCTTCTCTTCGCCGAAGAGGTACTCCTCTGGTCCGGTGACGATGCTGACGGTGAGATCGCCGAGCAGGCCGGCGGCTTCGATCTCGGTGACGGCTCTCGTCACGCGGTCGACCTCGACCTCGAAGCTCGCCTTGAGAGCGATGAAGACCTCCCGGGCGCCGATCGCGAATGCGGCGATCGCAAGCCCTTCGAGCACCTGGTACGGGTTCGCACGGAGCAGCGCTCGGTCCTTGAAGGTGCCGGGCTCGCCTTCTGCTGCGTTGCACACCGCGAACCTGTCCCTACCGGCCGCACCGCGCACGGTCTGCCACTTCTGACCGGTCGGAAATCCGGCGCCACCGCGTCCCCGCAGGCCGGAGCGGTCGATCTCCTCCACAACGCGTTCGGGTCCGAGCTCCCACGCGCGGGTGATGCCGCGTCCACCTGCACTGGTGAGGTAGTCCGCAAGTGTGGCGACTGGCTCCTTCGGGAGCACGACCTTTGCTTCGACCATTGCCTATCCCTTCACGAGGCGGACATCGTCGTGCCAGACCGCAACCGCGCGACGAGCGCGCCCGCGATCATTAGGCAATGACCCCGAGCGCGGCGACAGCTACCAACGCGAGGCCGAGTGCAACCTGCACGGATCCGAGGACCGCGGCTGGTGGAGGAGCGCGGCGCACCGCTCCGAGCTGGAAGCCGACGAGGAGGAGGAACGCCGCGAACCCGACCAGCAGACGCGGGTCGAGCAGCATCGCGAGCATCGCGACCGCGGTTGCCACCCCTTGAGCGATATCGCTGACTGCGAGGCGGAATGTCTGGTGCTTTCGTCGCCGCAGTTGGACACGCACGAACGAGATGGACGCGATCGCCCGTGCGGCGAGCAGGCCCCACAGCGCGATCGCGAGCATCGCGCTCTGGCCGTCCGCGAGGACGATGGCAGCGACGACGCTGGCGATCCCGATCGCACCCGCGAGCTCGGGAAGAAGTCGGCGGCTCCGGCTTCGCATGTCGAACCACAGCTCAGTCGCGACGAGTGGGAGGGCGATCACGAGCGGAAGCCAGAACTCGCCCTGCGACATCGCGGCAGCAGTTGCGACGAGCGCAGCAAAGGCGCAGAGCTCGATCGCCGCGACCTGCTCGGCCAGGACCGTGCGCTGGAGGCGTCGGCGCCTCCACCCATCGACGAGCACCCACTTGATCGGCGTGCGGGCCGCGAACGCGACGAACGCCGCGACTGCGAGGGCGACGCCCGCCCAGCTCGGAGCGACGAGGAGGCCGAGCAGCGCAGGTTCGAACGTGAGGCTCCACCCACCATGCTCGGTCGGGAGTGCAACCAACCGCAGCGTCGTGCGCGCGACGGTGGGCGCCGCGGAGCTCTTCGACCCTGCACCAGCAAGAACTTCGACCGAGCGATCGCTCATGGGCGGAGGATGAGCAACCGTCGCGAGGACCGCTGCTCGGCAAGCGATTCGTCGACCTCTGTTGCGTTTCGGCCGAGCGAGACGTGGTCGAGCAATCCGGTGAACGCGCCCGCATCGACGTCGTCGTTTGCGGCCGTGCGTGCCGTGGCGTAGAACTCGGCGAGCAACGGACCGCCGGCGATCTCGTGGACCGCGGCCCGCACCCTCGTGCCGTCGGCCACGTCCCTCAAGGCGCCGTCGCCGAAGCACACGAGTGCTTCACCGTCGACCGAGTAACGCACCGGCCGGGGGTGGCACCCAGGTGCGTCGCAGCTCACCCACACGGTGTGGTGGCTGGTTGCAGCTGGGGGAAGTGGCATGGGGACCTCCTGTGTCAGGGGAAGATGGTGGTCACCGGGTTCGATCCGAGGAGGTGGGCCCAACACGGCGCATCGCCACCTTCACGGTCGGTGCCTCCAGGGTCGGTGCAGGTCTCGTCCTCGTCGCCATGGTCGGTTGCCCGCTCGGGACGGGGGATGGCGGGGTCGTGCTCGAGAGGACCGTGGCGCGTCGCCATGTCGTCCATCAAATAATGCTACTGGGAACTAGAAGAAAAGTCGATGGGTGGGGCACCTCGCATCACACGGAGCGGGCCACGGGATCGGTGCGCGGTGAGGTAGGTGAGACCGCCGGGGCCGGCGACGATTGATCGTCGTCGTCCGCGCGCGATGTAGGCGAGCGCGCTGGCGACGAGCTCGTGGTCCGTCGCGTCGATTCGCAACTGACCGGTCCCGGCCAGCACGACCATCAAGACGTCGACGTCTTCGTTGATGTGGTCGGTGATCTCGGATCCCGGGTCGAGGTGGGCGAGGTTGACGTTCAGGTCGCGGTCGCCGTCGCCGGCGAGGCTGCGGTGGACTCCGTCTCCCGCGAGGCCGGCGGCGACGAGGCGGTCGAGTCGAACGACGGTCGGCAGGGCGGGCGAGGAGTCCACCGATGACCGCTCAGTGCCCGTGGCTGGCGGCGTCCGGGTCGCGTAGCTCACCAGCCTGGAAGTAGCCCAGCGCGCCCTTGCTGGCGTTCGAGAGTTTGTGGGTGAGGAAGGGGTACAGACCCTGCTCGGCGAGCGAGAACTCCACGAAGCCCCCCTGGGCGGGTTGGAGGTCGAGGGTCTGCGAGCCTCCGCGACTCGCGTCCGGTCGTAGCTCGTAGTGGCCCTCGCGATAGACGGTGTCGAAGATCGTGCCGATCACGTGGAAGGACGAGTTCTCGGATGGGCCGGCATCGAGCACCCAGGCGCGGATCGTCTGACCGGGTTCGACGCGGATCGCCTCGTGTGCGTACTGGTTGACGTAGCCGTTGAAGACGACGGCGTCCCAACGGTCGTCGAGCATGCGCTGGTACCCATCTTCGGTTGCGCCGTCGAGGTAGAGGTCCGACTGCACGAAGACGTACTCGTGGTCGACGGGCGGGAGGTCGGGTGGGTCGATGATCACCGCGCCGTACATGCCGTTCCCCGTGTGGTGGAGCACGGGAGGTGTGCCGCAGTGGTACATCCAGATGCCCGAGTGGGTGGCCTCGAACTGGTACACGAGGGATTCGCCGGGTCCGATGGTGCGCATCTCGTCATCCGGCGCGACTTCCGAGGCGTGGAAGTCGAGCGAGTGCCCGTTCTTCCCGTCGTTGATCAGCGTGACGGTGAAGATGTCGCCGATCTTGCCGCGCAGGATCGGCGCGGGCACTTGGCTGTTGAACGTCCACATCTCCTGGACCACGCCGGGGGCGATTTCGACGCGTTCTTCGGTGGCGCGTAGCTCGATCTGATGTTCGGTGCCTCCTGGCGCGGGCGCCAGTGTCGGATCGAACGATGTCCAGCCCGCGTCCGGCGTAGCGCCGAAGTCGATCGCCTTCCCGTCGGGCACGGCCGGCCCGTCCGTCGACGCCACAACCTGCGCGTCATCGTCGTTGTACAGCGCGACTCCGACCGCGACGCTCGCGATCATGAGAGCAAGCACCGCCACGACGGAGACCACCATGTGGGTGAACCCGTTGTCGACGTCCGGCTGCCGGCTCTTCATCCACTGCGTCATGATGCACCGTCCCATTTTAATTCCACCTGTTAGTAGAAGAATAACAGGCCGTTGCGGGTGGTGCGGATCCAGGCCCGGGGGTGCGCTCCGAAGCGCGTCTCCTTCGGAGGAAGGGTCCAGCCCCGACGATCTTCTAGGTTAGAGTAGAAGAATCATGGCGACGCTTCAGGAGCAGGCCCGGGCGCTGGGTGACCCGACGCGTTACGCGATCTTCCGGTACGCGGTCGATGCTCGCGGCCCGGTCGACGTGGCGGAGTTGACGGCCCATTTCGGGTTCAACCACAACGCGATCCGCCAGCATCTTGCGAAGCTCATCGACGCGGAGCTCCTGATCCAGGACACGGCTCCGAGCATGGGGCGGGGGCGTCCCCGTCTGATCTACTTCGTCGATCCCGCTGTCGAGAGTCGCTGGGGAGTGACGGGTCCGTACGAGCGGCTGAGCCTGCTGTTGGCCGAGATCGTCCGTACCGGCGCCTCCCCCCTGGAGGTCGGACGCCGCGCTGCCGGCGAGCTCGAACCGCCGGTTCTGAGCGATGGGGACCCGGTCGAAGCGCTGGTCGACGCGATGACGCGGGCTGGCTTCGACCCCGCGCTGCGGAGGCGCGGACGTCAGCTCGAGGTCGTGCTCCGGACGTGTCCGTTCGCGTCGACTGCGTCCGCCGACCCCGACACGGTCTGCGCAATCCACCGTGGACTCGCCGAAGGGATCGCCGATCAGACCGGCGGCCGTCTCGTCATCGACGATCTGGTGCCTCACGACCCGCGACGCGCCAACTGCCAGCTCCGCATCCACGTCGAGCCCGAGGGCGGGTCCGAAGACCCCTAGGCCGATGGTCGGTGAGATCGACCGTCGGTCGCGCCCCGCAGACGCCGGTCACGCTCGAGTACCGCAGGAAAGAGGAGGTGATTCTCCTCGAAGACGTGCTCGTGGGTGTCGGTGATCAACGCTCGGATCGCGCTGTACAGAGCCGCATAGGACGCGCAGGCGTCGTGCGGGAGCCGATGGCGGTCGAGATGCTCGCTGAGGCGATCGAGCAGCGCGCCGGTGCCGTGATGGTCACTGATCAGCGCGCGTACCGGGTTGCTGATGGTGCCGACGGCGAGCGGACCATCCGGCGCTACGAGGGCGCGGCAGGCGGGGAACACCACGAGCTCCTCCTTCATGAGGTGAGGCTCAAGATCCGCCTGGAGTGCGAAGACAGTCGCGTGGAGGTCCGCGAGGTCGGGATGACGGGTGCCGTGCACACCGAGAACTCTGGTCGCGAGCGCGCCGAGCCGTGGGAGCTCCCGGTGCAGGTAGCGATGGTGGCGCTCGAGGATGTGCTCGATCATGGGGGCGATGCCCGTGGGTGGGGGAGCGTGGGTCGGCTCGACGGCTCCGAGCTCTGCTGCGATCTGTTCGACCTCGAGGCTCGCCTCGGCGCAAGCGCTCGCCAGGGTCCGCGTGCCCGCGCAGCAGTAATCGAGACCGCGGTCCTCGAAGACGGCTGCCCGGCTCGGGACCTCGATGACCAACTCTGCCAAGGTCCGCGCTCCGGTGATCGGTTCGGTCACGGAGGATCCTTCCGTCATGCGGGCGCGCGCTGTTCGAGCGATGGCGTGCACCCGCGCGGGTCTGGTGTCCACTCGACCTCGAGCAGTTGGCGCGCGAGCATCCGTGCAGTCCGAGCGGCATGCGACTTCGCTCGCTCTGCGACCGGGCCGCGCCAACCGGCGTCGACAACGTCGACGAAGAGGCGGTACCACCGGTCGAAGTGCTCGACTCCGAACGGCTCGGTGTCGTGGACTCTCCGATGTGGTCCGAGGATGAAGCCGTCGTAGCCCGGTTCTCGGAGCAGCACGCGAGCCCAGTAGTCGATCAGTCGCGGGATGTGGGTCGACCAGTCGACCTCGGCGACCTCTTCGAAGACTGGCCCGAGCAGGTCGTCGAACGCGATCTCCCGGTAGAAGCGGACGACGAGGTCGTGGATCTGCCCTCTCGTGTCGAGATCTCGTTTCCCGTCGTCTCGGCTCGTGCTTGCCATGGGCAAAAGATACACTGAACGCTAGAATTTAGCCAGCCGTCGGGCCGGATGGATTGCGAGGAATATCCGTGACGAAGCTCGAGCGATTGTTCACCGAGTATGGCCAGAGCCCATGGCTCGACAACCTCACGCGCTCGTACCTTCAGGACGGGACGTTGGAGCGTTTGGTTCAGCGCGGCATCCGGGGTGTCACCGCGAACCCGACGATCTTTGCGCGCGCGATCCAGGGGTCGGACGCCTACGACGAACAGTTCGCCGCGCTCATCGCCGCGGGACACGCCGTTCGAGATGCGTATTGGGACCTCGTCATGCGCGACGTCGATGACGCGTGCGCAGTGCTGACTCCGACATTCGAAGGGAGCGACGAAGGTGATGGCTTCGTGTCGATCGAGGTCGCACCTGAGCTCGCCCGCTCGGCGGAGCGCACGATCGTCGCGGCAAGCGATCTGCACGAACGGATCGCGCGGCCGAACCTGTTCGTCAAGATCCCGGCGACGGCGGAGGGCATCCCGGCTATCGAGGCGATGACCGCAGCGGGACACAGCATCAACATCACGTTGATCTTCTCGCTTCCCCGGTATGCAGAAGTGATCGAGGCCTACCTCGCGGGGCTCGAATCGCTGGTGCGTGCAGGCGGCGACGTGACATCGGTCCACAGTGTCGCATCGTTCTTTGTGAGTCGTGTCGACACCGAGGTCGACCGTCGTCTCGAGACCATCGCGACTCGCGATGCCCAGCGTCTTCGTGGCCGCGCCGCGATCGCCCAAGCCAAGCTCGCGTACGCGCAGTGTGAGGCGCAGTTCACCGGGCATCGCTGGGAGCGTCTCGCAGCGCGCGGCGCCCACCGGCAGCGCCCGTTGTGGGCATCGACCTCGACCAAGGATCCCAGATACCCGGACACCGTGTACGTCGACAGCCTCATCGGTCCTGACACCGTCAACACGCTGCCCGAAGCCACGATCGCCGCGTTCGAGGACCACGGCCGGCTCGCCCGGACCATCGACATCGACGTCGACCAGGCCGGAGCGGTCATGCATCAGCTTGCTGACGTCGGTGTGGACATGGACGACGTTGGCCTCGGGCTCGAAGCCCACGGCATCGCCAGCTTCCACGAATCGTTCCAGGATGTGCTCCGGGCGCTGGCGGCCAAGGCTGACCAGCTCGCGTCCTACGAACGATGAGCGGAAGTGTCGGCGCTCCCAGAGGACTTTATCGAGAGCGACGGAGGGTTCGTCGCAGGTGGTTCGCCAGCACGGCAGCCTCTGAATGCTCGAGGTCTCGAGACGCAGTGAGCAACGTCAGGGGCCGGCGACGATTGACGTCGATGAGCTCGGACACCACCGCCGCGGACGCCGTGCTCCGCAGTTCCGCGAGGTAGCGCTTCGAGAACTCTGCGAAGCGCTCGGGGCGGTGGCCGTAGAACTGCCGCAGTGTCGTGCTCGGCGCGAGATCCTGACGCCATTGATCGAACTGTGCGTCGTCCTTGCGGAGACCCCGAGGCCAGAGTCGATCGACCAAGACCCGAACGCCGTCGCCGCGTGTGCGCGGCTCATAGGCGCGCTTGATCGAGATCTTGTGGGCTGTCGTGGACATCCTGGTCACCTCTCCTCTGGTCACTCACCCGGATGCCGCGCTGATCGGAGCGGGAAGGTGGCGGCTTCGGGATGCTGGTGGTGGAACGCGCACGCCATGTACCGGTACTTGTGGCCGAACAACAGGATGACCCCCGTTGCACCGAACTGGACCACGCCGAGCAGGATGAACACGGCGTCGACGACCGTGAGGGCATGGATGGTCACCAACACCGACGCGACCAACCACAACGCGAAGGCCCTGAGGCTGATGCCGGCCGAACAGCGTTCCCCGACGAGGTGGCTGATCTGAGGCACGTATGCGAACGCGGCGATCGCTGCCCCGGAGAGTCCCGCCGCCTCCGAGATCGTCATCGTGGTGCGGGATGGACGACGAGCGCCTGAATCATTAATCTAGAGAGTAGTATATAAAATGGCGGAGCGCGAGGGCGTTCCAAGATGGACGCACGTGGGGAGCAGCGATGACTCGCAGATTCTCGATCAAGCCAACACTCACCATGCGAGGCCGTGCGTTCAAGGGTTTGCGCGGGTTTGCGGGCAAGCCGTCGCACCCGCCACTGACCGACATCCCGATTGCCGCCTATGTGCTCGTCGCCGTGTTTGATCTCGTGTCGTACGGCGCGGGCGCGGGCTCGGACGCGGCGCGCGAGCTCTTCGTCGCGGGGACCTACGTCGTCATCGCTGGCGCGCTTGTCTCCGTTCTGACGCTCGCCACCGGCTTCTGGGACTGGCTGCGCTCGACCGAATCCGGCACCCAGGCTCGTCGCACAGCCAACTGGCACATGGCAGTGATGTGCGTGGTGACCGCGGTCGTGGCTGCCAACATCGTCGTTCGACTCGTTCAGCGGGATCATCCATCCACGAGCAGCTTTGTCCTCGCGTTGTCTCTCGCAGCCGGTCTGCTCGTCGCGTTTGGCGCGATGTACGGCGGCGCGCTCGTGTTCGAGTACGGCTTCAATGTCGAGACGTCGGGTGATCACCCGGCATGGCACCGTTCCGAGGTGGATGTAGGTCCCGGCGACGCGTGAAGGGTCACGCGCGCCACGCCACCGGTAGAGAGGAGACCGCCATGGTGCTGCCACTCAGCCATGAAGCGCTCTTGACGCTGGCCTACAGGCTCGAAGCAGATGCCGCCGACGGGGAGCGTGAGCGCGTGCGAACAACCTCGCGGCGGCTGCTGGATGCCTTCGTCGAGCATCTTGGGGCCGAGCGGCTCGATGTCGCGCGCCTGCCCGAAGGGGGTTCGGCGTTGGTCCAAGGCGGGCAGCGCATGCTCGACCTCTTGGTCGAGCTCGCGCAGGATGCGAGCACCTCGGATCTGTCCCGGTGTGACCGGCTTGCCCAGCAGTTCATCGCGGAGCTGACCCTTCAAGCCGACGAGGAGCGTCGCAGCCTCGTGCGCTCCGTCTGAGAGCGCGTGCGCAGCATCCGAACGCTCGGTCACGGCACTCTCGGCGTGGAGGAGTTCGTCGCCGTCGCGCGCAGCGCCGGAGTGTCGATCATCGTCGACATTCGCCGGTACCCGGGAAGCCGGCGACACCCGCAGTACTCGGGTGATGCCATGGCGGCGTGGTTGCCTGCACGCGGTGTGCGCTACCTGTGGTTGGGTTCGCTGGGTGGTCGCCGGATGCCGGCGCCCGAGTCGCCGAACGTCGGGCTGCGCAACGCGCAGTTCCGCGGCTATGCCGATCACATGGCGTCGAGCACGTTCGCTGGAGGTCTCGCGGAGCTCCTCGCGTTGCCTGGCGATGGTTCCGTTGCGGTCATGTGCGCTGAGTCGGTGTGGTGGCGGTGCCATCGCCGCCTGCTCGCCGATCACCTGGTGTTGGTCGAAGAGATGCGCGTCGAGCATCTGTTCCATGATGGGCGTCTCGTCGAGCACGCGGCGATGGCCGAAGCCCACCGTGTCGGCGATGGAGTCGTCTATGACCTGGGTGACCGGGCAACGTCGTCCGTCGCGTCGTGACTGCTCGTTGCGCGTGCGCAAGCCGGCGCAACACCATCATCGAGCCGACCGGCATCGTCGAGGTTCGCGAGGAGGAAGTGGAAGTACACGAGACCGCTGTAGGGCAACCAACGCGACGTGATGTGCCGAACGTCGTCGTACGTGAGGGAGGCGTCGATTCCGAGCCTTCGTTGGAGGTTGTTGCGTGCCCCGACGTCGTCGCCCGGGAAGACGTCGAGTCGTCCCAAGGTTCGGAGGAGGACGTACTCGGCAGACCACCGGCCCACGCCGCGCAGCTCTCGCAGAGCGGTCGCCGCCTCGTCGTTGCTGAGGCGCAGGAGATCTGCCATGCGGAACTCACCGCGTTCGATTCGGTCGGCGAGCTGGACGACGGCGAGCGCCTTCTGGTGACTGAATCCGAGCGTACGGAGGGCACTTGGATCGACGTCGGCGAGGTCGCGGGCTTCGGGGAAGGCGTGCGCGCTCGGCTGGATCTCGGGCGCCGGAGGTCCGAAGGTCACGCTGAGTCGGTTGAGCAGAGCGATGCCGACGTCGAGCGAGAGCTGTTGGCAGGCGATTGCGTTGACGAGGCCTTCGAACACGCTGAGAAATCGGGGTGGCTTCACCCCGCGGAAGCGTCGTGCCAATCTCTGCAGATCGGGGTCGAGCGCGGCGCGCTGGGAGAAGTCGGCGAGGTCGACCTCGAGGCCGAGCAGCTGTCGGAGCTGTCGAATCGTCGCGGCGCGTATCGCGTCAGGATCTTCCGACGGCGTGGTCGTGACGGAGACGTCGAGTCGTGGCGTCTCGGGGCATCCGGCCGCCACGACGGCGACGTCGGCGTGCGAGGCGCCGACCCGCATCACTCTCCTGTACGTGTGGCCGTCCCATCGATCAACCATGTTCGTGGGTCGGCGGCGGAGCGCCCACACGGTGAGATCGAGGCGGAACGGCGCGGTGACCTCGATCGCGAAGCGGGTCTGCACCACTGAGTCGGACATCCTGCAACGAAACTACCATCAGTTACTAGAGAAATTCAGTGAGCGAGGGATCCCTCAGTCGCGCAGAACCCAGACCAGGCGGGCTGGTTCTGCGAGCAGGTTTCGCCACCCTCTGACTGGGACCTTGGTCGCGAGCACCGCATCGCCAGCCCGAATCACCGGCATGTCCGAGCCGAGGTCCAGCTGGACGAGGCCGAATGCCCCGACGATGAGCTCGAGGCCCTTGTGCGAGATGTGCGGGACCCCCGCTTCTCCGGCGCGGAGGTGGATGAGGTGGGCGCGCAGTCCTACGGCTGGGTCGTCAAACAGTGGCGTGCGCTGCGGAGCGCCGTTCCCACGATCCCGGCGGGCGAGCACGTAATCGGCGTCCGGGTCGTGTCCGAGGAGCGTGTCGATCGACACCTGGAGCTGTTCGGAGAGGCCGACCACCGTGTCCAAGGACAGTCCTCGGCGCCCCGCTTCGGCTTGGGAGATAGCGCTCGCCGACACGCCGGCGAGCCGCGCAAGTTCCGCCTGGGTCAGGTGTCGTTGTGCTCGCACGCGGGACAACCCCCGCGCGAGGCGCCCGAGCGCACGTTCTTCGTGTAACCGCGGCATCCCTGCGGCGTCCAGCGTGATTCGCACGATCTGACCCTGAACCCCACGTCGATGGCCTTCGGCCTTACGCACGTGCAGTTGGTCCCCGTCGATCTCGAGGACGCACTGGGTGACCTTTCGTACCCCTTCGAGGAACTGTGCACCAAGCGCACGTCGCGGTGCGCGCCAATAGGCGATCGCGCCGAGATCGAAGAGCTGGGGGCACACACGGCTGAAGAGCCCGAGCGCTCGGTCCATGCCCCAGCGGCGCGCAAAGACATCGAGTCCATCGACGACGACCTCGCCGGGCGAGACTCGTGCGTCCTCGACGAGTGTCTGTTCCAACATCAGCGGATCTGCGAAGGCCTGGCCGGCGCGCGCGTCATAGACGGTGACATCGCCACCCACCCGTGCGGTCACCTCATCGGGTGGATCGGTGGTCGTGACGTAGCTGCACCTGAGCTTGTTGCCGACTCCGGCGCGGAGGAACGCCTCCTCGAGTCGAGCCACGGTCGAGGCGTCGTCGCTCACCCAGACGACGTTGTCGCCCATGAGGAGTCCGCCGAGGAGGTCGTCGAGGTCCGCGACACCGCTGCTGATTGCAGGGAAGCCCGGAGCAGCAGGTCCGTGGCGGGTCATAAGCAATGCTAATCCTATGGGTGAGGATGAGTAGCGAAAGGGTTGACTGCCATAGAACCTGCTCGATGCCGACGCGACCGAGCACCCGACCCGGAGGTACCGCGATGACTGCCATGGCACAGGGCCTGGAGCGAAAGATGGTCGGCGGGTCGCCGGTCCGGTGTGACTCGCTGGACCAGGCCCGCACACTGCTCGAACGTCAACGTCAGGCGCTGCGCCGGCGCGTTGCCGAGTTCGACGACGATGTCGACGACATCCAGACCGCGACGGCCACGCTCGGTCACGGCGAATCCGAGCTGGCGACGCGACAGATCAGCGTCGAGCTGCGAGTCGCCCTCGATGCTGCATCGCAGGGCCTGCTCGAAGACGTCGAGCGCGCGCTCGGGCGTCTCGATGACGGGACCTATGGCATCTGCGCCGCCTGTGGGCGCAACATCGGGCACGACCGCCTCCGCGCACTTCCGCAGGTGGACCTGTGCATCGGATGCCAGACGTCCGGCGAGCGCGACCGAAGGCAACGGTGACGCCGTGACTGCCGAAGTGCTCAGCGACCTTGCCGAGCGGCTGACGCGCGGGAGCCGTCACGAGGACGTCGTCACCGCGCTCGTCGAAGCGGCAGACGGAAGAACGGACAGCCTCCACTGCGCACGCATGCCGTTCCTGGTTCGCCTCCACGCAGACGCCAGCGACATCCGCGCAACCCGCGCGCTCACCGCGCTCGAGCGCGCGGCACGCGCCGTCCCCGCGTAGATCCGGAGTGCCCACCATGGACCGCGTCGAACGGCGCGTCAACGAATGTCCCCAACGAGAGGAGTCCGCCGTGAGTGCCGATATCTACGTCGACACCCGTCGAGCGTCTCGATCTCATCGACCGACCGCGTCGTGTCGCTCCTGTTGGATCTCGACGGTGTTGCCGGCGGGGTCGGTGACCCAGATCTGCACGACCGTGCCCTGGGCGCCGCGGACATACTCGATGCCCCGATCGTCGAGCTCCGCGATCGCGGCGTCGAGGTCGTCGACGAAGACGCAGAAGTGCGGTCCCGTGGGGTCGATGCCGACACCCCGTGACGGCGCATCCACGAGATGCAGCTCGGTGTCGCCGAGCGCGTGCCAGTGCCCGCCGACCCCCGGGATGTCCGGGCGGTCGACATCACCGAGCTCGAAGAGGTCGGCGTAGAAGTCGCGGGTCTCCTCGAGTGAGCCTTCGACGTTCACGCTCACGTGGCCGACTCGGGTGACCCTCATCCGGCCGGCTCCTCCAGCTGCTCCATGAACTCCAGCCTGATGCCGCCGGGCGCCTCGACGAATGCGATGCGCCGCGTCCCGAACGTGCCCGACACGATCGCAGGTCCCCACACGACCGTGTGGCCCTCGAGCTCTCGGTCGAGGTCGTCGGTGAAGAGCGCGGGGTGGAGGAAGCCCTCGGCGGGGAGGGCCACGTCGTCCTCGTAGATCGCCCGCGTGAAGAGCGTGATCATGATCGGCCCGAGGTAGACGTCGGCGCGCTCGGAGCCGTTCCAGACCATCCGATCGCGCACTTCGGCGCCGGCGCCCTCGTAGAACGCGACCGCGGCATCGAGGTCGGCCACCTTCACCGCTAGGTTCGCCATTCCGGTGACGGCCATCTCAGCCCTCCGTGATCGTCACGGGCGCGTTGCGTGCCGACGACTCGCGCGCGGCGGCGAGGAACTGCATCACGGCGCGGGCCTCGGTGTCGGACCACAGCAGCTCGCCGGCCGGGTCGCCACGCAGCCAGCGGATGAACGAGCGTGAGGAGTCGCGAAACGACGACGCCCAGTCGTCGTCGAGTGCGTGGTGCGAGCGGCTGATGCCGTCCACGTACACCTCGACCGATGGCTCCTGCATCACGCGCGCGGTGCAACGATTGACGCGGACGAAGCCCTTGCGTCCTTGCACCTCGAAGCGCTCGTCGTTCGAGTAGTAGCGCGACGGCGTGAGCATGTCCGGTGCGAACGTGATGTCCCACACGCCGCGCAGCCCGTTCTCGTGCTTCCACATCACCGTGGTCGGCGCGTCGATGGTGATCCCGGGCCCCACCTCGGTGGTGCCGATCCACGCCATCACCTCGCGCACCGGCCCGAAGAGCCAGCGCGCGACCGAGAACTTGTGCCACCCGTCGTCGTAGATCAGGATCCCGCCGGCGTCGGCCGTCTGCTCGAACTGCCACTGCCACGTCTCGAACGGCACGTCCCATCCGCCGTTGCCGGTGGCGACCATCTTGAGGTGCAGGCCGGCTGGCTCGCCGATCTCGCCGGACTCCACCACGTCCTTGAGGACCCGGAGCGGTTCGTAGAACAGGTAGTTCTCCATCACGCGCAGCACGCGCCCCGAGGCGCGCGCCGCAGCGATCATGCGGTCGGCCTGCTCCAGGTTGTGCGCCATCGGCTTCTGCAGGTTCACGTGGAAGCCCGCGTCGAGCACCTGGCACACGACGTCGCAGTGGAACGGCGACGGCACCAGCACCTCCACGACGTCCATGTCGTGCGTGAGGAACGCACCGAGATCGGTGAACTGCCTCGCCGCCGGCCACTCCTCGCCTCGGGCCGCGAGCTTGGCGGGATCGAGGTCGCAGAGGGCCACCACCTCGGCGTCGGGGAAGTCGCGATAGGCGGTGATGTTGAGGTTGTAGATCTGCCCGAGCCCGAGGATGCCGACCCGCGTCGGGCGGTCCGTCGGGACCTTCGGGTCGCTCGTCGGCGACTGGCTCACGGGCCAGACGCTACCGTCCCTGACGTCGGTGTCACGTTTGGGGGGTCGGGTGCTGCGTCTCGGGATGATCGGCTGTGGGCAGATCGCGCAAGCGCACGCTGCTGCGCTCAGGTTCCTTGGGGACGACGGGGACGCGTGCCTGGTGGCCGTTGCCGACCCCGACCCGGCAGGGATGGAGCGAGTGGCGAGCATCGCCGGCACGGTGGAGCGGCGGTACACGACCGGGAACGAGCTCATCGGTGATCCCGAGGTCGACGCGGTGGTCGTCGTGGCTCCGACTCGTCTTCACCGCGACCTGATCCTCTCGGTCGTTGCCGCGGGGAAGCCGCTGTTCACCGAGAAGCCGCTCGCCCCGCACTACGACACCGTCGTCGAGATCGTCGATGCGGTGGTCGGCGCGGGGATCCCCGCGCAGGTGGGTTTCCAGTCGCGTTTCCATCCGATCATCCGGTTCGCGCATGACGCGGTGTCGGATCAGCGCTTCGGCGCACCGATGGGGTATCTGATTCGCGACGACCAGTTCTGGCCGACCGGCGCCGTCGTCGACGGGCACACCTCGTGGCGTTCACAGGCGTCGGAAGCCGGCGGGGGAGCGTTGCTCGAGCACTCGATCCACTCCTGTGACATCGCGTGCTGGCTCTTCGGCCCGGTGCGGCGTGTGCACGCGCTCTCGCGCCACGTGTTCGGGTACGACGTCGAGGACACCGCTGCGCTCACCATCGAGCACGAGAGTGGGGTCGTGGGCACGCTGCTCACGATCTTCAACGGCGTGACGGATCGGGAGGAGCGCCGGCTCGAGCTCTTCTTCGAGCGGGGCGCGCTCGAGGCAACCACCGACTTCCTCGTCGGCGCGCCCGAAGACAGCCTTCTCACGAAAGGCGCGACCGGCCCGGCCGAGCGGATCGATTGCGACGCACTTCGCCGCGAGACGTTCGAGCGCGACGGGCTCGATCCCGATCGCAACGTCTTCGTCTACCAGTACCTCGCGCATCGGGCGTTCGCACGCGCGCTCGCAACGGGCACCGCGCCGAAGCCCGGCTGCACCGATGCGTTGGAGGCACATCGGTTGGTGGAGGCCGCATACCGGAGTGCCGAGACCGGCATCCCGGTCCTCGTCTCGGATCTCTGACGCAGGGGTCTCCGGCTCGACGTCATCGAGTGGGCACGTACCGCAGCGCGACCGCGCCGGACCTGAGCTCGTGGCGGCGCACGAGCTGGAGCCGCTGCACCTCGTGGAGACCGGCGAACAGCGTCGGTCCGTGACCGGCCAGGACGGGCAGCACGAGGAACTCGTACTCGTCGATCAAGCCCAGGTTCGCGAGAGCCAACCCGAGGGTCAGGCCACCCGTGAACAAGCCGTCGCCGGGCTGCTCCTTGAGCTCCTGCACCGCGGCGGCGAGGTCACCGCGGATGAGCTCCGCGTTCCAGTCCACCTCGTCGAGCGTTGTCGAGACGACGTACTTCGGCGCGGCGTCGATCGTCTCGGCGAACGGGACCATCCAGTCCGGCATCCACTCGGGCCAGTTGCCGTCGGCCGGGCGCCGCCAGGCCTCCTCCATCATCTGGTAGGTCACCCGGCCGAAGAGCAGGGCATCGGCGCGCGCCAGGCTCTCGGCCCAGTACTGATGCGACTCGTCGTCCGGCACCCCGACGCGATGATCGCAACAGCCGTCGAGGGTGACGTTGATCGTGTACCGAAGCGGTCTCATCGCTGCTCTCCCTGAGGTGCGGCCGGGCGCCGACGACACATCAGACCGGCGCTGCCGCCGATCCTCATCGGTCCGGTGCCATCATCTCCCGCCATGCCAGAGACGTTGGAGACTGCCGCAGCCGTTGAGGTGGGACGAACGGTGCCCGGGCTGGCCGTGGTGGTCGCCGACACCGAGCGCGTCGTGCACCGCCAGGGGTTCGGGCACGCCGAGCTCGCCACGCACACGGCCATGACGCCCGCGCACGCGTGCAACTGGTTCTCGATGACCAAGCTGGTCACGGCGACCGCCGCGGTGCAGCTCGCCGACCAGGGCCGACTCGACCTCGACGCACCGGTCACCGAGCTCTACGAGCCAGTGGGCTCCCTCCGCCCGACCGAGCACGCACGGCGGATCACCACGCGCCACCTCCTGTCGCACAGCTCGGGCATCGGCAATCCGCTGCCGCTGCGCTGGGTGCACGCGGCGTCGGTGCCCGGGCCCGAGCGCAGCCAGTTCGTCGAGTCGGTGCTGAGCCGATCACGACGGTTGCGCGCCGAGCCCGGCGATCGTGCGGCCTACACGAACGTGGGCTACCTGGTGCTCGGCGAAGTGGTGACCCGCGTGTCCGGGGAGCCGTTCGAGCAGTACGTCGGGCGGCACGTGCTGGCGCCGCTCGGGATGCAGGACACCGCCTTCGTCGCGCTCGACGCCGCGGGGTGGGCGCAGCCCTACCAGCGTCGCGGGACGCTTCCCGGGATCTTGATGCCCGCGTTGATCCCGCGCGCGATCCTCGGCCCGAGGCGCGGCCGGTTCCGCGAGCTCCACCACTTCTACGTCAACGGTGCGGCCTACGGCGGTCTGGTCGGCCCGGCCGACGACGCGGCTCGCTTCCTTCGTGCGCATCTGCGCGACGGCGAGCTCGACGGCACACGGATCCTGTCGCCCGAGGCGGCGCGCTCGATGCGCGACATCGTGGCGCGCGGCCGCAACTTCGAGGTCGGGCTGGGCTGGTTCCGACGCGGCAAGGACCGACCCGACGACTACGTCGAGCATCTGGGCGGCGGCGCCGGCTTCTGGACCTGCCTGCGCGTCTACCCGGAAGCGGGTCGCGGCGTCGTGGTCATGGGCAACGCCACGACCTACGACCACGAGGCGATCGTCGCCGCCGCGTGCGCCGAGGCCGCGTCGACGTCAGGGTGACGGCGAGTCCGAGACGGTGATGGCGATCTTGCCCCGCACCTCGCCGGCCTCCAGCCGCTGCATGGCCTCAGGCACCTGCTCGAGCGGGTAGCTCGCATCGATGCTGGGCCTGACCTGGCCGGATTCGATGAGGGCGGCGACGGGCTCGAAGAAGCGACGGTGCTCCTTGGACGCGAGCATCGTCAGGCGCTGGCGCACGAACAGCGAGAGGAGTGGTGCGCGGAGGCTCCGACCGAAGCCACCGGTCCACTTCCCGCCGGCTTCGCCGCCGACGATGACCAGCGTCCCGCGCGCGGTGAGCGCTCGTCGGAGGCGGCGCAACGTGGTGTTCCCGCCGATGTCGATGATCAGGTCGTACCGGGTGCCCGAATCGCCGAAGAACTCGCGCGTGTAGTCGATGACGTGGTCGGCACCGAGCGAGCGCACGAGATCGACCTTTGCCGTGCTGCACACACCGGTGACCTCGGCGCCGAACGCCTTGGCGAGCTGGACCGCGTAGCTCCCGACGCCTCCCGACGCGCCGATGATCAGGACGTGCTGACCGGCCGCGATCCGGCCGGACTCCCGCAGGGCTTGCAGGGCGGTGCCACCCGAGATGGGCACAACCGCGGCGTGCTCGAAGTCGAGGGCGGCCGACTTCGGCGCCAGCTTCTCCTGACGCACCGCCGCGTGCTCTGCGAACGAGCCGCGGCTGATGCCGAACACCTCGTCCCCGACCGCGAAGTCGCGCACGTCCGCACCGACGGCCTCGACCGTGCCCGCCACGTCGAGACCGGCCACCGGGTTCTTGGGCCGTCGGAACCCGAAGCCCATGATCCGCATGAGGTACGGCAGCCCGGACATCGAGTGCCAGGTTCCTCGGTCGAGTCCGGCAGCCCGCACGCGGACGAGCACCTCGTTCGCGGCGATCGTCGGTGCCTCGATGTCTGCGAGCTGCAGCACCTCGGCCGATCCATACCGGTCTTGGGTGATCGCGCGCACGGTGCCCCTCGCTGTCGCGTCCGACGATGCGGCGGCTCGGCCGCCGGGGCAGGGTAGTGGCCGTCGAGCCCCCGTCGTGTTCCGGCAGTCGCGGGTCGCGGCGGCACGGTGCGACTAGGTTCTCGCCGATGCTCACAGGGGTGGTGGGTCGGGGACGAGCTCGCTTCGCGGTCGTCACGGTGGCGATGGCGGGGGCTGCGCTCGCCTTCTCGTGGGCTGGGCCTGTCGCGGCAGCGCCGATCGACGAGACGTTCGCGACGCCGACGACCAGCGTGCCGTTCGAGGTCCCGGCCGGCATCTGCTCGGTCACGGTGACCGCGATCGGAGCGGAGGGCGGGAGTGGAGACCTCGGAGGTGGCGGTCCCAACGTGCCGGGCGGCCTCGGGGGAGGCGCGGTCGCGCTGGTCGCGGTCGTTCCCGGTGAGACCTTGACCGTCGGCGTCGGTGGTCGAGGGGGAGACGCGGTCGCCAACGTGGGTGGCAGCGCGGGAACGAACGGCGGAGGGGCGGGCGGCTCCAACCCTGGCGGGTCGGCGCTGGGCGGTGGCGGCGGTGGCGGCATGTCGGTCGTGAGCCGCGGGTCCGCGCCCCTGGTGATCGCGGGCGGCGGCGGCGGTGGTGGCGGGAACGGCGGCACCATCGTCTTCTCGGCCGGTGGCGACGGTGGCGGCACCGGGACCGACGGTGATGGCGTCTCGGTGAACAGCTGGGGTCTGTCCGGCGGCAACGGCGGCGGGGCCGGCACCAGCATCGCCGGGACGCCGGCGACGGCTGGCTCGCCGGGCCAGGGTGGCGCCGGCAACACCGCCGGCACTGGCACGTCGGTCGGTGGCGGTGGCGGAGCGGGTGCGCTCGGTGGCGGTGGCGGTGGCACCGCCGGAGGTGGCGGGGGCGGTTCCGGCCAGACGCCGGACGGCTCGGGGATGACCAACGCCGTCGATGCCGCGAACAGCGGCAACGGGCTCGTGACGATCTCCTACGATCCGGTCGGCAACGCGTGTTCGTCCGCCGCGACGCCGGTGGACGTCGTCATCCGCTTCGCGGGCTGACTCAGAACCTCCAGCGCATCGCGCCGGCCGGCTCGACGGTCGTGAGCGCGGTCGCAGCGCGTGGCGTGATGCGGTAGACGAACCACGGCGGCGGACCGGCCGAGGGTGCGCTGAAGTCCGCGGTGAGCGCGATGCCGCTGTCGTCGACACGACACGGCCAGCCACCATCGGCCCAAACCTTCGCCAGCTTCGCGACCGCCGTGGGATCGGTCTCGCGCTGAGCATCGCCCTCGACGGTGAGGTCGAACTCCTCGGTCGCGATGCTGAGTGCGCAGCGCGGGTCGCGAGCGACGTTCCGTCCCTTGCGGGTGTCGCCGCCGGTCTCGAACCAGAACGCGTCGTCCACCCACTCGGCGCCGACGGCGGTGACGTGGGGACTGCCGTCGGGGTTCAGCGTGGTCAACCAGCACGTGTGCCGGTTGGGTCCGCCGCTGCCCGGGGCCTGGGTGATGTCGCGCTGCAGGCGACTCGTGATGCGGTCCCACCCGATGTCCGGGAGGTCGTAGGGCTCTCCGAGGTTCTTCGCGTCCATGTGACGTACGACCGTACGCGAGGGCGGGACTCATCGGCGGTCCGCGGCTACGTTCCGCGGCGTGGAGCTCTCGCCGGTCTACGACACGCCCGGGTTCCTGCGCTTCGAGGGGTCCGAGGTCGATCCCGCGGTCCCGATGCTGCGCCAGCGTCGACGCATGGCGGCGATGCTCGCCGACCTCGAGGACGACCAGTGGGCCGCACCGAGCCGCTGTGACGGATGGTCGGTGCACGACGTCGTCACCCATCTCGTGACGGTCAACCGCTTCTGGGCGCTGTCGATCGAGACCGCGCGGCGCGGTGAGCCGACGCGGCTGCTCGCGGGCTTCGACCCGGTGGCGTCGCCCGCTGCGATGGTCGCCGACGTGCGCGACCTCCCGCCTGCGACGACGCTCGAGCGGTTCGTGGCATCGAACGAGGCCATCGCCGCGGCCGTCGACGGCATGGCCGAGGACGAGTGGTCGAAGCCGGGGGAGGCACCGCCGGGCCACATCCCGCTCCGCGGCGTCGCGATGCACGCACTCTGGGATGCGTGGATCCACGAGCGCGACGTCATGGTGCCGCTCGGGCTCACGCCGGTCGACGAGGCCGACGAGGTGGCCGAGTGCCTCCGCTACGTCGTCGCGCTGGGCCCCGCGTTCGCCGTCGCGTACGGCTCGACGCGTCGGGGCGCGATCTTCGTCGCGGTGACCGATCCCGACGTCCGGATCGTCGTGGATGTCGCCGAAGGAGTGTTGGTCCACGACGGAGACGCGCCACGCGGCGCACTGCGCGTGTCGGGCGCCGCCCTCGACGTGCTCGACGGGCTCAGCTTCCGTGGCCCCTGGGAGCCCACGGTGCACGACGACGACCGCTGGCTGGTCGGCGGACTCGCGACGGCGTTCGACCGCGAGCCGATCGGGTAGCTCGCACAGCCGACCGACAGGTTCGAGGAGAGGCGCCCGGGCGTCCCGGTACCCTTCCGCCCGTGCAAGGGCCGGGCGTGGGCGTCGTGGTGCTGAACTGGAACGGCCGCGACGACACCCTGCGCTGCCTCCGCTCGCTCGACGCGGTCACCTACGAACCGCTCCACGTGCTCGTCGTCGACAACGGCTCCACCGACGGGAGCGTCGAGGCGATCCGAAGCGAGCATCCCGACGTCGAGGTCATCCCGCTCGACGTCAACACCGGCTACGCCACCGGCAACAACGTGGGCATCACGACGCTGCTCGATCGTGGCACGGAGATCATCGGGGTGCTCAACAACGACACCGTGGTGTCGTCCGGCTTCCTCGATCCGATCGTCGCGGTCCTCGCTGATCGCCCCGATGCCTTCGTGTCACCCCGCATCGTGCACCTCGACGATCCGGACGTGTCGTGGTTCGACCGCTTCACCGTCAACCCGTACTCGGGGGTCCCGCACAACCTGCAGCCGTCGCAGCTCTCCTCGGAAGAGCGGAACCTCGAGGTGCGACCGAGCCACGGCGTGCCGGGCGCCGCGCTCTTCGCGAGCCGCGCACTTTGGGAGCGCGTCGGCTTGTTCGACGAGCGCTACTTCCTCCTCTTCGAGGACAGCGACTGGTCGGCGCGGGCGCGCTCGCTCGGCTCCGAGGCGTACTGCGTGAGCACGTCGGTCATCTCCCACGCTCCGAGCTCGTCCTTCGCCGCCGCCGACTCCAACGCTCGCGACTACTACTACTGCCGCAACGCCTTCTTGTATCTCCGCACGCATTCGGATCGCCCGCGTCGGAGCATCTACCGCACGATGCGAGAGGAGCTCGGCCAGTCGGTCCGAGCGCTCGCGCGTGAGCGGGACCGGCGGGCGCTGCGCAAGGTGGCGGCCCAGATGGAGGGCATCGTCGACGCCTCGCTCGGACGCTGGTCGATCCGCCGGCGCAACTGGCTGGAGGACAAGCCCCCGAAGGCGTGACGGCCCGACCCGGCGGCTGTCTCACCGATCTGCGAACATGCGTTCGTGTCCGGAGGGGCGACCATCCTGCATGCCGACCTCGACGCCTTCTACGCGTCGGTCGAGCAGCGGGACGATCCGACGCTCCGGGGTCGGCCGGTGATCGTCGGCGGCGGGGTGGTGCTCGCCGCGAGCTACGAGGCGAAGGCCATGGGCGTGCGGACGGCGATGAACGGTCGGCAGGCACGTGGGTTGTGCCCGAACGCGATCGTCGTCCCGCCGCGGATGACGGCCTACAGCGAGGCGAGCAAGGCCGTGTTCGCGGTGTTCGACGACACCACGCCTCTGGTCGAGGGGCTCTCGATCGACGAGGCGTTCCTCGACGTCGGAGGACTGCGGCGGGTCGCCGGCGAGCCGATCGACATCGCTCGCCGGTTGCGCCGAGAGGTGCGCGAGCGCGTCGGGCTCGCGATCACCGTCGGCATCGCCCGGACGAAGTTCCTCGCCAAGGTTGCGAGCGCAGTCGCGAAGCCCGATGGTCTCCTGCTCGTGCGACCAGACCGCGAGCTCGCGTTCCTCCACCCGCTGCCGGTGGAGCGGCTCTGGGGGGTCGGCCCGGTCACCTCGCGCAAGCTGCACGACCGGGGCGTCGCGACGGTCGGCCAGCTCGCACGTGTCGACGAACGCCGGCTCATCTCGTGGCTCGGGCCCGGCGCCGGGCGGCACCTCCACGCGCTCGCGCACAACCGCGACCCACGCGTCGTCCGCACCGGCGTGCGACGCCGTTCGATCGGCGCCCAGCGCGCGCTCGGTCGGGCAACGAAGGTGCCGGACGTCATCGACGGCGCGCTCGCCGGGCTCGTGGACCGCGTCGCCCGTCGCATGCGTGCAGCTGATCGTCTCGGCCGAACGGTGACGCTCCGGATGCGGTTCGAGGACTTCACGCGGGCGACGCGGGCCCACACGCTCGACCTTCCGACCGCGCACACTGACACGATCCTCGCGACGGCGCGCGATCTGCTCGCCGCGGCGCAACCCATGGTGAGCGCGCAGGGCCTCACGCTCATCGGTGTCGCGGTCGGCAACCTCGACGACGACGGCCATCAGCAGCTCTCCCTGCCGTTCGATCGACGCTCGGGCCCCGCGCTCGACACCGTCCTCGACGACGTGCGGGAGCGCTTCGGGACCGACGCGGTGACGCGGGCGATCCAGCTCGGTCGCGATCCGGGCATCTCGGTGCCGATGCTCCCGGACTGACCCGGCGCCGCGGCGCGGCGGTGCGCGATGCACGAAGATGGCGGGCGTGGACACGAAGTGGTGCCCGAGCTGCGGGGTCGAGTACCAGCCAGGGATCGTGACGTGCGCCGACTGCCACGTCGTGCTCGTCGACGAGCCACCCGAACGCTCCCAGGCCGAGGTGAGGGCCGAGGCACCGATCGAGACCCGCGGCTCGGGGCAGCTGCTCGAGTTCGACCTCACCGAGTGGCCCCAGGAGTGGCGCGCATCGCTGCAGTGGATGCTCGACGGTCGCCGCGTGCCCTACGAGTGGGATCCGCCGGGCGTCCTCGTCGTGCACGAGAGCGCGCAAGCCCTGGTCGACGAGTTCATCGCGTACCTCGACTCGACGCCGCCGCCCGAGGAGGACCCCGACGGGGACGCGCTCGCCGACTCGATCGGCTTGCAGTGGCGCGATTCGGAGGACGGCACCGGTGAGCTCACGATCGACGAGTTCTACGACGGTGACCCGGCGCGACAGGAGTCGTCCGAGTACGAGTTCGGCACCGAGTGGACGGACGTGAACGGCGACCGCTGCGAGGTGTGCTGGGTCGAGGACACCGGCGAGCTGTACGTGCTGCACTCACCTGCGGACACCCGCGAGGACCAGACCGTCGATGTCGCCGGCGTGATCCCGGAGCTCGAGCGCGTCGAGGCACTGCTCGACGGCTGGGACGACCAGATGGCGAGCCCCGACGGCCTCGCGTGGGTGCGCGCCCGGGTGGGCGCGTCGGGAGACCCGGCACCCGACGTGCCGGTGGCGGCCCCGGCGACGGCAGCGGCGCGCGACGTCGCCACCGACGCGCTGCCGGCGATGGTGGGCTGGCTCGAGCCGTCGCTCGACGCGATCGAGCGGGCCTACCGGCTCGAGCGCGCCGCGGGGACCCCGCCCGACGCCGCGCTCACGCTCGCGCTCCGCGACGCGCTCGACGACGACACCCACGCCCGCATCAGCGAGCTGCTGGGCGGGTCGATGGACGCGGCGTACGGCGATGGCACCGGTGCGTGGACCCGAACCGTGCTGCAGGACCTCTGCGAGGCAGCTCTCAGGGCGTGAAGGTCGTGCCCGCGACGCCGACCTCGACGCCGACGAGCTCCTCGTGCGTCACCCGCTCGGCCAGGTCGGGGTCGCTCGACGAGGCGACGCACGTCGAACCCTCGGGTGTGCGCGCGAACGCGGTGGTCGTCGCCGGCGTCATCCCGTCGTACTGCACCGTGTAGCCGAGGACCGTCGCCGGTCCGTGGTGATCGGCGACCGCCTCCACCGTCGGGGTCGCTGCGGCGACGTCGTCCACGAGGTCCGCGAGCAGCAGGGGCTGCTCGGGTGCTGTCGTGTACACGGCGACGCCGCCCTTGTTGAGGAGCCCGCTGAGCGTCGTCACGAGGCCGGGCGCGCCGGGCTCGTCGCGCAGCCGCTCGACCATGGCGGCCGTCGCCTGGAGGACGAAGTTGTTCCACGGTCCGCCGGCGAACGGCTCACCACCCGTGATCGTGGGCACGCCGTCGCTCGGCAGCCGGAGCGCGCGCTGCTGGACCCGGATCGCCGCGGGGAAGCAGCTGTAGAGCTCGCTCAGCTCGATGTCGGTGAGCGGATGGCCGAGGTGGGCCTCGGTCGCGGCTCCCATCACCTCCATCGCGGGCCACCGGTGCGGGTCGCGGCGCAGCGAGATCGGGAGCGAGAAGGTGGAGACGAGGGAGACGACCGGCACCACGATCCGCTCCGGATCGACGCCGAACCGGCGCGCCGCCTCCGCGCTGCACACGAGGATCGCGGCCGCCTGGTCCACGTTCATCTGCGCGCAGTGCCACTTGTTGTACGGGAACGCGAACGGCCGGTTGTCGGGGCTCGGGTCGCGGATGAACGCCGCGTCGAGGGGCTTCGGGAACGCGGCGTGCTCGTAGGTGCCGGCGACGGCGTTGAACCCGGCGTAGAGGCGCGCGATCTCGTCGCGGTGCTCGTCGATGGTGAGACCCTCGACGTGACGAAGCGCGCTGTCCATGATCGCGAACGGCGCCATCGGCGTGTTGACGCCACCGGCGAGCTCGATCGGCGTCATGAAGACGTCCGGCGCCGTCTGGAGGTCATCCGGTGTGATGTCGCCTTGGTCGGTGTCGTCGAGCTCGACGCCCGCGCGCCGAGCAAGCGTGGACCGGCGGGCAGCCTCACCGCCGACGATCAGACCGACGTCGATCGTTCCGTCGAGGATCGCGGCGTAGGTGTCGTTGAACAGCGACTGCTGCGGGATCCCGGTCTGCACGAGCGACGTGGCCGCGGCGGTCGCGCCGATGCACTCGGCGACGTAGCGGCCCGGGTCCGGGTACTGCCAGGACCCACCCGGCACCGCGACCCGCTCGACCGCCGTGAGCAGGCCCGAGACGCCTGCGTCGTCGGCCGTGCCCCGGGCCGCCGTCGCCATCAGCTCGATCGCCTCGTCGCCGGCGCCGGGCTCGTCGAGCCACTGCGTGGCGACCGCGGCACCGACCACGACCGGTGTCCGGGGGTCGAGCGTGTCGAGGACGTTCCCGGGAGACATCGCCGGACACCGTACGACAGGGCTACGGTCCGCCCGTGCCGACCGACGGCGCGACGACTTGGGGGCTGCAGTGAGCGATGCCGGAGCAGGAGGGAGCGTTCCCTTCACGGTCGACGCGATGCTGGCGGAGGCCGGCCGCCGCACGGGAGGGCTCGACGACCTCGGCGACGGCCCGTTCGTCGAGCCGCTCGGGCTCTTCCTCGACTCGCTCGAACGCGAGGCGCGACTGAACGAGATGGGCCGGCTGATCGCGCAGGAGCGCGCGCTCCTCCACATCGTGAACCGGCTGCTCTACGTGCGCGACCGCGCCGCGAACCCGACGATCGCCGACGAGAAGATCGTCAAGCCCGTCTTCATCATCGGGTTCCCGCGCACGGGCACGACGATCCTCCACGACATCCTCGCCCAGGATCCCGACAGCCGCGCCCCGCTCACCTGGGAGACGATGTTCCCGTCGCCGCCGCCCGAGGCCGACACCTTCACGACGGATCCGCGCATCGCGCAGGCGCGCGCCCTGTTGCCGACGCCCGAGACCGAGACCGAGCGCGACCGCAAGTTCCGTGCCATGCACCCCATGGGGGCCGAGCTCTCCCAGGAGTGCGTGGTGATGATGGGCGAGGCGATGTGCACGCCGCTGTTCCACAACCAGTTCCGCGTGCCGTCCTACGAGGACTGGGTCGACACCGAGGCCGACTGGTCACACGTCTACCGGTTCCACGAGCGCCAGCTCCAGCACCTCCAGTGGCACAACCACCGCGACCGATGGGTGCTCAAGACCGGCGCGCACATGTGGGGGCTCGAGCACCTGCTGCGCACGTACCCGGACGCCCGGATCGTCTTCACGCACCGCGATCCCGTGAAGTCGGTGACGTCCTACGCAAGCCTCACCACCCTCGTGCGTGAAGCAGGCAGCGACGACGTCGACCGGTTCGAGATCGCCGACGACTGGATGGCGCGCCTGAAGCGGGTGATCGACCACGCCCTGGACGTCCGCGACGGCGGCCCGTACCCCGACGCCGTCTTCTACGACATGCAGTTCGAGGACTTCGTCGCCGATCAGTTCGCGGTCATCAGCGACATCTACGACGCGCTCGGCCTCCCGATGACCGACACCGGTGCCGAGCGGATGCAGGCCTTCATCGCCGACAACCCCAAGGGCAAGCACGGGCTGCACCTGTACACCCCGGAGGAGTACGGGATCGATCCGGCGGTCGTCCGCACCGAGTTCGCCCGGTACATCGACCGGTTCGACCTCTCACCGGAATGAGCGAGGTGACCGCGTGAGCGATGCCGCGACCATGCGCGCGTGGCGCGTCCACGAGTACGGCGAGCCCCTCGACGTGCTCCGACTCGACACCGTGCCGATCCCGGAGCCGGAGGCGGGCGAGGTTCGGGTGCGCGCGCAGGGGATCCCGCTCAACCTCAACGACCTCGAGCGCATCACCGGCGGCAACATGATGGTGCGGCCCGAGCTCCCGTACGCACCCGGCATGGAGGTCATGGGCGTCGTGGACGCCTGCGGTCCGGGCGCCGAGTCGTGGGCCGGCAAGCGCGTGGTGGCGATGCCCAAGCAGGCGATCGGCGGGTACGCCGAGCAGGTGATCTGTCCGGCCATCTCCATGTTCGACATGCCCGAGACGGTCCCGCTGCCCGATGCTGCCGCGCTGTACTTCCCGTTCCATCTGGCGTGGCTCGGTCTGTTCGATCGGGCCGACCTGCAGGCGGGGGAGTCCGTGCTCGTGCATGCCGCGGCCGGCGGTGCCGGTTCGGCGGCGGTGCAGCTCGCTGCCGACGCTGGCGCCCGGGTGTTCGCCACCGCCGGCACCGACGAGAAGGTCGCGCTGTGTCGCGAGCTCGGTGCCGACGTCGCCATCAACTACAGGACCGAGAGCTTTGCCGACATCGTGATGGCGGCAACCGACAACCGCGGCGTCGACGTCGTCTTCGACAACGTCGGTGACGCGGTGATGGCCGACTCGATGAAGTGCACCGCCTACAACGGCCGCTACCTGATGATGGGCTTCGCGTCCGACAAGACCAAGGCCGACGAGCCGTTCGTCGTCCCCCGTCAGGTGGCGGCGGGCAACCTGAAGCTCTGCGGCGTGCTCCTCGCCTACGCGGCGCCCGACGTCGCGGGCTTCGTGAAGCAGGCGATGGGCTTCAACTTCCTCACTCGAGAGCTGGGGGAGGAGATCACCCGCTCGGTCGTCGACCTCGTGCTCGCCGGGCGCGTGCGGGCGGTCGTCGGCTCCGTCGTCGGCTTCGAGGACATCCCCGCGGCGATCACGGCGATGGCGAACCGGGAGACCACGGGCCGGACGATCGCGCTCGTCTGACGGCCGGCGCGTCAGCTGTAGCTGCGCCCCCACGACTGCACGATCCGCGGCACGCTCATGAGGCCGTCGGTGGCCGCGTAGTCGTAGAGCGCGTCGACGGTGTCGCCCACCTCGTCGGCCGACGCGAGCCCGGCGCCGATCACCGCGTCCGCGACGGCCTCCAGAGTGAGCGCGGCGATGAGCTTGATCTCGCCGGTGCGACCGGCGGGCTGGACCACGTTGACGCCCACGTCGGCCAGCCCGGCTCCGGCGAGGAGACCGGGCAGCCGCGGCCCGATGTTCGGATCGGCGCCTCGCGCCTGCACGGCCCGCGTGTACCAGTCCACGTAGCGATCGAACGCCGCGCACTCGGGCTCGCAGAAGTGGCCCCGGAAGTCGATGTCCTCGACCATCAGGACGCCACCCGGTGCGAGCCGGCCGGCGATGGTGCGCAGCGCGAGGGCCGGATCGGTGAGGTGGGTCAGCAAGAAGCGGGCGTAGATGACGTCGAAGCGCGCGTCGTCGGTGCTCGGCTCCATCACGTCGTCGATTGCGAACGAGACATTGGTGAGCCCCGCCGCACCGGCCTCGTCCCGCGCCATCGCCAGCTTGGTCTCGTCGAGATCGGTGCCGAGCACCGAGCCGTCGGGCGCCAGGGTCGCAAGGGCGACGGAGACATCGCCACCGCCGCAGCCGAGATCGAGGCAGCGGGCATCGGCGGGGACGCCGACCCGGGCGAACAGCGCCTCGGTCGTCGGCCACATCACCCGGGCGAGGACCCGGAGCCGCTCCCGGCCCTCGAGGCCGCCGCGGATCACGTAGCTCTCGATCGCCATCGGTCGCCCCCCGAGTCGCTCCACCGATGGTACGCCCGACGGCGAAACACGCGGATGGATCCCGCCGGTACATTCCGTGTCCGCCATGGCTGACCGACCGGTGCTCTCGATCGTGGTGGAGTGGGACAACGCGATCGTCGGCGGCGCCGACCGCGCCCAGGGGATGCTCGACGTCCTCGGCGCGCAGATCGCCGAGCTCGGACGGCCGACCGAGGTCATCGCGGTGTGCGACACGGAGGTGATCTCCCCGGACGACGTCACGCGGATGCTCAGGAGCGCGATGCCGCCGGAGGTCGCCTCCGTCGTCCTCCCGGCACCGACGACGCGCTACTACGAGCAGAAGAACATCGGTGCGGCGGCGTCGAGCGGCGACATCGTCGTGTTCGTCGACAGCGACATCGCCATCACGCCGGGGTGGTTGCGGGAGCTCCTCCGACCGTTCGACGATCCGACGGTCGAGGTGGTCTGCGGCGCGGTCTACACGGAGCACGACGACCTCAGCGGCAAGGCCTTCGCGTTGATCTGGAACTTCCCGCCGCCGCCCGACGAGTCGGAGCTCGAGCTCCAGCCGACCGTGCACTTCACCGCCAATGCGGTCGCGTTCCGTTCCGGCATCGCGCGCGCGCATCCCTTCCCGCGCGACGCTCGGTTCCGGGGTCAGTGCCACACCCTGGCCCTGGACCTCGAGGCGGAGGGGATCACGGTGTGGATCAACCCGCGCGCGCAGACGGTGCACCCGCGGCCGAAGGGCATGCGCTACGTGATCGAGCGCGCCATCTGTCGCGGGCACGACCGGATGCTCACCGCGCGGCTTCGCTCACGGAGCACGTCACTGCTGCAGTCGTTCCGAGTGCTGGGCTCCGACCTCAAGCGCACGGTCCGTCGCATCCTGCGCGGCCGTCGACGCGTCGGTCTCTCGGCCTGGCAGGTGCCGCCCGCGATCGGCATCGCCTGGTGGTACTCGGCGTGGTCCTGGGTGGGCTGGCAGCTCGCCAAGATCGCGCCCGACATGGTCCGCCGCCGCTTCCGGGTCTGAGCTGGCCGTGGCGGCGCCGCTCTTCTCCGTCATCGTGCCGGCGTACGGACGACCGACGCTGCTCGCGGCAGCGCTCGACTCGGTGCTCGGCCAGTCCGAGCCCGACTTCGAGTGCATCGTCGTGGCCGACGGTGACCCGAACCCGGTCGAGGTGCCCGACGACCCCCGCGTCCGTCTCGTTCGGCGGGAGACGAACGGTGGCAGCGCGGCGGCACGCAACACCGGCATCGAGGAGGCGCGCGGCCGGTTCGTCGTGTTCCTCGACGACGACGACGTCTATGCGCCCGACCGGCTCGCGTTCGCGCGCGAGGGCCACGAGCGTGCGCCGGTCGTGATCTGCTGGGGGCACTACCTCGGCGGTGTGCGCCGACCCGGTCGGATCCTCGACGGCGATGTGTCCGACGCGCTGCTCCGGGGGTTCGCGCCCAACATGGGCCAGACATCGGTCGCCCGCGACGCGCTGCTCCGGTTCGACGAGCGCCTCCGCTCCGCCGAGGATGTCGAGTGGTGGGTACGCACCGTGCAGACGCATGAGGTCGCGACGGTGCCGGAGTTCGGGCTCTACTACCGGCGCCACGACGGTCCTCGGCGGCAGAAGGCGCCGGTGGTTCGCGCGGAGTCCCGCTTGACGGTCGTCGAGTGGCACCGCGAGTACTTCGCGGCCCACCCGGAAGCGCGTGCATTCCAGCTGCGCCGGGCTGCGCTCCTGTACGCGAAGGCCGGCGAGCGCCGCGCCGCCCGCCGGACGTTCGCGCGGTCCTTCCGTGCCCATCCGAAGCTGTCGGTGCTGGCGCACATGGTGGTGCCGCCGCGGGCGCCCGAGGTGGTGCCCGACCCCCTCTAGGCTGGCCGCATGTGCAGGAACATCACCGAGCTCCGCGGTCTCGAACCTCCCGCCACCCGCGACGAGATCGACGCCGCGTCGTATCAGTACGTTCGCAAGGTCACGGGCTACGGCAAGCCGAGCGCGGCCGTCGAGGCCGAGCTGCGTGCCGCGGCGCTCCAGATCGCCGACATCACCGAGTCGCTGATCGAGCGTCTGCCGGCCCGCCGTCAGCCCCCCAAGACCGTGCCGCCGCTGCGACGGCCCGAGGTTCGCGCGCGCCTGGGCCTCGAGCCGCTGCCCGCCTGATCGGTGCCGCCGCTCGGCCGCCGAGGCATCAGGCGGGCGCCGGCCGGGTAGGACGCCGGCATGGCCGAGCCCTACGTCATCACCTCACCCTGCATCGACACCAAGGACAAGGCCTGCGTCGACGTCTGCCCGGTGCAGTGCATCTACGAGCTGACCGACAGCACCCTCACGAGCCGGGACGCGGCCGACGGCGACGTCGCCAACACCCATCCCGCGCACGAGGAGCTGCGCTTCCTCTACGGCGACACCATGCTCTACATCAACCCCGACGAGTGCACGTCGTGTGACGCGTGCCTCCCGGAGTGCCCGGTCGACGCGATCTACCCGGCCGATCGAGTCCCGAGCGCCGAGCACGACTTCGTCGACCTCAACCGCTTCGTCTTCGCCGACATCGGCACCTGAGCGCGGCGCCGGCGCGCTCGACGTGACACCACGCGGCGCTCGGTCGCGTGCCATCCTCCTGACGAGGTTTGCGAGGCTGATGAAGGTCGCGAGGCTGGGGTTGGGGCGATGGAGCGGTCGAGGCGGCGGCGGTGGGCGATCATCGCGCTCGCTGCCGGTCTCGTCGTCAGCGCCGCGTGCGGCGGCTCAGGCGTGCAACGGTCGACCGACGGGCCGGGACCAACGGCGACATCGGTTGCGCCCCGTGGTCCGTCGACGACGCTGCCGTCGGGGCTGACGCCCGTCGAGCGGCCGGTGGGTGCCGGCGAGCCGGGCACCGCGGAGTGGTACCGAGCACCAGCCGGTGACGGCTACGACGTCACGCTCGGCGTCTACCGTCCACCCGTGGGCACGGCCGAGCGGCCGTCGATCACCGTGCTGATCCTCCCCGGCGGTGACGGGCTGCGCCGGATGTACGAGGACCTCGCGCAGCGGTTCGCGAACGAGGGGTTCATCGCCGTTCTCGGGGCGTGGTACGAGCACGACGAGGACAGCTGCCCGGCGGACGCGATCCACTGCGTCGATGCACCGCCCTTCACGGGCATGAACGCCGACACCGTTCGATACATCGACGCGCTGGTCGCGGCCACGGACGACGTCGGTGGTGTCCACGCCGACCGAGTCGTCCTCGTCGGCCACTCGTACGGCGCCGGCGTTGCGCTCCTCCGCGCGGCGGGCGGACGTCCGGAGCCCGTGGTGTCGTCGTCCGGCCTCGTCGCGCGCGTCGCGATCCCGGCGTCACCGCTGCCGACGGACCAGTTCGCCGCCGACGTGGCCGGGTCCATCCGCGTGCCGGTGCTCGTGGTCACCGGCGAAGCCGATCCGATCACGCCGCCGGCGATGGCCGAGGCCTTCGTCGCGGCCATGCCGGCTGACAACCCTGCGACCACCGTGCGGTATGCGTCGCCGGCGGGCCATGCCCTGCCGTGGCAGAGCGAGTCGCTGCCCGACCGCCCGGGCGTCCCGCTCTCGAGCCGCTTCGTCGAGGACGTCGGCGCGTGGATCCGCGCGCGCCTCGGCTGACGCGCGGTGCGCGGGCGGCGCCCGTCAGCCGTCGTCCTCGCCGTCGTACCAGTCACGACGGTGAGGGCCCCCGGGCCCGCCGGGGCCGTCGGGCGGGTCGGACTCCACCATGGGCGTGAGGATCCCCGCGGCGATCGCCGCGACGGTCGGGGAGATCTCGCCGCGCTCGACCCACTTGTCGAGCTCGTCCAGGAGCTTCTCGGCATCGCGGCTCGCGTGCTTGGGGTCCTGCTGCAGGCGCGCCAGCCGCTCGAAGAGCTCGCGGCCGCGCCGGCCGTACCCGTCGGGATCGTTGGTGAGCAGGGCCAGGAGCTCGCCGACGCTCTGCGGTCGTGCGGCTGTCGTCGTCGGCGTGGTCGCGGGCGCGGTGGCGGGCGGGATCGTGACCGCGACCGCGGTGGTGGGGCTGCTCGCCGTCGTCGGCTCGGTGCCCGCCGCCGCGGACGGCCTGGGATCACCCGATCCGCCGAGCCCCGCGGCGAGGAGCCCGATGCCCAGCGCGAGCAGGAGAACCGTCGCGATCGCCACGAGGGCGCCCCGTCGTGGTCGTGAGGGTCGCGTCCGTGGCGCACGCCGCGGCGCTGCGAGCACCGCGGTGGCAGCAGGCGCCGCGTCGTCGATCGTCGGGTCGGCGCGCAGTGCCGCGGCCATCGCCGCCGCGCTCCCGTAGCGCTGCGCCGGATCCTGTGCCGTGGCGCGCTCCACGACCCTCCCGATGCTCGGGTCCTTCGGCGGCTCCGACGCGGCCTGGAGCTCGTCGAGCACCAGGCCGGTCGCGTAGATGTCGGACCGCGCGGTCGCGGGTTCGCCACGCGTCTGTTCGGGAGCGAGGTAGCGAGGGGTGCCGATGACGTGACCGGTCTGGGTGAGCGCGCTGGCCGCGGCCTCGGCCTTGGCGATGCCGAAGTCGGCGAGCTTGACCGTGCCGTCGTCGGTCAGCAGGACGTTGCCCGGCTTCACGTCGCGGTGCACCAACCCGGCTGCGTGGGCGACGTCCAGGGCTGCGAGCAGCTGCGCGGTGATGTCGACGATCGCAGGCGGCGCGAACGTGTCCCCGCGCTTGAGCCGGGTGGCGAGGGACTCGCCGTCGACGAGCTCCATCACGATGAACGGCTCGCCGTCGATCTCGCCCGCGTCGTAGACCGCGACGATGTTGGGGTGGGTGAGGCCCGCCGCGAGCATCGCCTCGTGCCGGAAGCGCGCGAGCGCGTTCGGATCGGCTCGGTCGGCGCGCAGCAGCTTCAGAGCCACCGTCCGGTTGAGCCGGTGGTCGAAGGCGGCGTAGACCTCGGCCGCTCCGCCGGTGCCGAGTCGGCCCCGGATCTCGTACCGGCCCCCGACTCGGCGAGGCCGGTGGGCGCGCGCGTCGTTCTGCTCGTCCGCCATCTCCTGACCCTTCGTACCCATCGAAGGAGTTCGGATCACCCGGCGGTCCGGGATTCTTTGACTGAGTCCAACAACTACCGGTACGGTCGCCCCGTGCCGCCGCCGGAGCCCACCACCGCCCTCGTCGATCTCCAGCGCAGCCTGGGGGCGCTGCTCCGGCTTCACGCGAGCCGGCGGGTGTTCGCCGAACGAGCCGCGGCCGCCGGCGTCGTGGTCAGCCAGCCCGGGTTCGCGCTCCTGAGCCAGGCCGACGAGTTCGGCCCGGTCACCCTCGGGGAGCTCGGCCGGGGGACCCACATGGACCCGTCGGCAGTCGGGCGCCAGGTGCGCCAGCTCGAGGAGACCGGACTGCTCGTGCGCAGCACCGACCCCGACGATCGGCGCGTGACACTCGTGCGCGCGACGCCCAAGGGTCGCGCGGTACGCCGCCGCCTCGCCGAGGCGGGCCACGCGCACGTCGCCGAGGCGCTCGCCGAGTGGTCACCCGCCGACGTCGACGACCTGGCGCGGCTGCTCGGTCGGCTCGTCGACGACCTGCGCGCCCATCGGTACCCGAACCTCGTTGACCAGGAGAGTGCATGAGCTCCGCGAAGAACATCGACCTCACGGGGATCGGGGCGATCGATCTGATGATCGGCTTCCCGATGCACGACAAGAAGGCGGTCTACGAGTACCTGATGCGCGGCATCAAGGACGACGAGACCAAGGAAGACTTCGAGTTCCCGGCCGAGTACATGTTCAAGGACGTCCCGAAGCCGAAGGGCGACGAGACGTCGGACCCGATCGACGAAGCCTTCGCCGAGATGGACAAGTGCGGTGTCGAGCAGGGCCTGTTCGGCAACGGCGAGCAGGTGGTGGAGGCGAACAAGCGGTACCCGGGCCGCGCGCACGCATCGCTCGAGGTCGACCCCAACGACGTCATGGGGGCGGTCCGCAAGATCCGGAAGGCGAAGGAGAAGTACGACATCAAGGCGGTCACCGTCTTCCCGTCGGGCTGCATGCCCCAGGTGCCGGTCGACGACCCGAAGATGTACGCCGTCTACGCGACGTGCGTCGAGCTCGACATCCCCGTGATCGCGAACGCGGGCATCGCGGGGCCGCGGTTCCCGTCGGCGTGCCAGCACGTCGAGCTCTTCGACCGGGTCTGCTACGACTTCCCCGAGCTGCGGCTCGTGATGCGTCACGGCGCGGAGCCGTGGGAGGAGCACGCGGTCAAGCTCATGCTCAAGTGGCCCGGGCTCTACTACATGACCTCGGCGTTCGCCCCGAAGTACTACCCGAAGGCGATCATCGACTTCGCCAACACGCGCGGTGCCGACAAGATCATGTACGCGGGCTACTACCCGATGGGCCTCTCGCTCGAGCGGATCTTCACCGAGATGCCCGACGTACCGTTCCGCGATCACGTGTGGCCGCAGTTCCTGCGCAACAACGCGCTGCGCGTGTTCAACCTGCCCGGTGACCCGGCCTGAGGGGGAGATGGTGAACGGCTCGGACCACTACACGCTGCTCTCGGCCGACACGCACGCCGGCGGCAGTCACGAGCAGTACCGCGAGTACCTCGACCCGAAGTACCGCGACGAGTTCGACGCATGGCGCAACCGGTACAAGAACCCGTTCAAGGACCTGCACGGCCATCTGCGCACCCGCAACTGGGATGACGAGCGCCGGTTCCAGGAGCTCGAGGACGACGGGGTGGTGGGCGAGGTCATCTTCCCGAACACGGTCCCGCCGTTCTTCCCGACCGGCGCCGTGATCGCCCGGCCGCCCACGCCCGAGCAGTACGAGCTGCGGCTCGCGGGCATCCGGGCCCACAACCGGTGGCTCGCCGACTTCTGTTCGAACGCGCCCGAGCGACGTGCCGGCGTCGGGCAGATCTTCCTGAACGACGTCGACGACGCGGTCGAGGACATCCGCTGGATCGCAGAGCACGGCCTGCGGGGTGGGGTGCTGCTTCCGGGTCGGCCCGACGACTCGACCCACATCCCGCCCCTCTACGACCCGGTGCTCGACCCGGTGTGGCGTGCGTGCGAGGAGCTGGAACTGCCGATCACCCACCACTCGGGACAGGGGTCGCCCGACTACGGCAAGCACCCGTTCGCGATGACCCTGTGGAT
>CAZKTS010000126.1:0-12282 GCA_964555735.1 uncultured Bifidobacteriaceae bacterium | reverse complement strand
CCCGACCGCTTCGACCGCGCGGTCGCGGCGAACACGTTCCTCCCCACCGGCGACCGCTACCTCGGCGACGCCTTCATGGCGTGGCAGAAGTTCTCCCAGGAGGTCCCGGAGTTCCCCGTGGGCAAGATCGTCGACGGTGGGTGCACGACGTCGCTCAGCGACGAGGTCATCGCCGGCTACGACGCACCGTTCCCGGACGAGTCGTACAAGGAGGGTGCCCGGCAGTTCCCGCTGCTGGTGCCCAACGACCCGAACGATCCGGCCGCTCCCGCCAACCGAGCCGCGTGGGGCGTGCTCCACGAGTGGCGCAAGCCCTTCCTCTGCGCGTTCAGCGACCAGGACCCGATCACCGCGGGCGCCGACAAGGTGTTCCGCTCCGAGGTGCCCGGCGCGGCCGGGCAGGCCCACACCACCATCGAAGGTGGCGGCCACTTCCTGCAGGAGGACCGCGGCGAGGAGCTCGCCAAGGTCGTCGTCCAGCTCGTCAGCCGCACCGGCTGATCGTCACCACTCGATCCCACCGGCCGATCCCACCGGCCGATCCCGCCCGTCAGACCCAGGAGCGCACCATGGCGATCACACCCAACCGCGAGCAGTTCGTCGAGCTCGCCTCGGCCCCCGACGACGGCCCCGTCGTCATGCTCAACCTGCTCGCGTTCAAGGAGAAGGCGGACGGTCCGACCGATGCCGGCGACGACGGTGCGACCGCATACCGCCGGTACGGCGACGCCGCGGTGAAGATGGTCGAGGAGCGCGGCGGCACGGTGCTCTGGGCGGGCCGCGCCGATCAGACGCTCATCGGTGACCCGAGCGAGCGCTGGGACCAGGTCATCCTCGTGCAGTACCCGTCGCGCGCCGCGTTCATCGACATGGTGACCCAGCCCGAGTACGAGGCGGCGCACGAGCACCGCGAGTCGGGCCTCGAGCGCACCCTGCTGCTCGCGTGCACACCGAAGCTCGACGCGCTTCGCGGCACGCAGCCGCGCGCCTGAGGCGCGCCGTGGGTCGCAAGATCCTCTTCATCACCACGGACCAGCAGCGCTACGACGCCCTGGGCTGCAACGGCGGCACGGTGGCGCGCACCCCGGTCGTCGATGCGCTGGCAGCCGAGGGCATCCGCTTCGAGCGAGCCCACAACCAGAACGTCGTGTGCATGCCGGCGCGCTCCACCATGCTCACGGGCCAGTACGTGCGCACGCACGGCGTCTACGCCAACGGCGTGCCGTTGCCGGCCGACGCACCGAGCGTCGCCGGCGTCCTCGGCGACGCGGGCTACCGCACCGCGCTGATCGGCAAGGCGCACTTCGAGCCCGGCTTCGACCCCGAGGGCCGTTGGCCCGAGAACGTCCTCGGCCGGCTGGGCCGCGACATCTCCTACGGGCCCCACCGCGGCTTCGAGCACCTCGAGCTCGCGATGCACGGCCCACTGCCGTGGTGGCACTACGGCGCGTGGCTCGCCGAGCACCATCCCGAGGATGCGGCCGGCTTCTACCCGCTCGTGAAGGACCGGCAGCTGAACAACGACGGAGGCGGCGACACCGCGCTCATCCAGGTGCAGCACAACCCGGTGCCGCGCGACCACTACCACACCGACTGGGTGGCCGATCGCACGATCGCGTGGCTCGACGCGCTCGACGACGCCGACGACTGGTTCGTGTGGATGAGCTTCCCCGATCCGCACCATCCCTGGGATCCACCCGCGTCCGAGCTCCACCGCGTCGACTGGCGCGACCTCGATCTTCCCGTCGGGCACCCAGGCTCGGTCGACGCCTGCCGCGAGGTGCTCGCCCGCAAGCCGCGCCACTGGCTCGGCTACTTCGACGGCACCTTCGACAACATCGAGGGTGGGCCGACCGCGTTCGTTCCGGCCACGATGACCCACGATCAGGTCCGGGAGGTCAACGCGCTGACGCACGTCGAGAACGAGCTGATCGACGAGGCGTGCGGACGGGTCCTCGCGCGCATCGCGGCTCGCGGGTGGGCCGACGACACCGATGTGGTCTTCACCACCGACCACGGTGAACTCCAGGGCGACTTCGGCCTGCTGTTCAAGGGCGCCTATCACTGCGATGCACTCATGCGGCTGCCGATGATCTGGCGACCCGCGCCGTCGGCCGGCGTGGCGCCGTCGACCGTGACCGATCCCGTCGGGCAGCTCGACCTCGCGCCCACGTTCTGCGCGATCGCCGGCGTCACCGTGCCGGAGTGGATGGAGGGCGCGCCGCTCCCGGTCGCCGACGGCTCGGGCCGCGAGCACGTGCTGACCGAGTGGGACAGCCAGTTCGACCACATCGACATGCACCTGCGGTCGATCTACCGGGACGGCTGGTGTGCCACCTTCTACGACGCCGGCGGACCGTACGAGGGGACCGAGGGCGAGCTCTACGACCTCACCGACGACCCCCTCCAGTGGCACAACCGCTGGGACGACCCCTCGTGCGCGAGCCGCCGCGAGGAGCTGGCCGCCGTGCTCGCCGACGCGCTCCCGGCGCCCCGGTCGGAGCGCCTGAAGGTCGAGGCGCCTGCGTAGGCTCGCTGCTGATGCGGCGCTCGCTCCCGCTCGTGGCCGCGATCGCCGTGGTGGTGTTCGCACGAGTCGTCTGGGACGTCCCCGCGGGTGTGCTCGTGCAGGGCGCCATCGTCGGCGGCCTCAGCTCGTTGCTCGCGCTCGGCCTTGCGCTGGTCTGGCGGGCGAACCGGGTCATCAACTTCGCGGCCGGCGATCTCGGCGCGGTGCCCGCGACGCTCGCGGTGCTCCTCGCGATCAGCACGGTCGGGCTGGGATGGTGGCCCGCACTCGGCGTCGGTCTGCTCACGGCCCTCGTGCTGGGCGTCGTCGTCGAACGGCTGGTCGTGCGCCGCTTCTTCCGCGCGCCGCGGCTCGTGCTCTCGGTGGCGACGATCGGGATCGCCCAGCTCCTCGCGGCGGGCGCACTGCTGCTCCCTCGCGCGTTCGACATCACCGGCGCGCCGATCCCCGCGCCGTTCGATGCCCGGATCACCATCGACCCGATCACCTTCGGCGGCGCCGACGTCGTGGCGCTTGCCGCCATCCCGCTGACCTTCGTCGCGCTCG
The DNA here is from genome assembly GCA_964555735.1 of uncultured Bifidobacteriaceae bacterium. Taxonomy (GTDB): domain Bacteria; phylum Actinomycetota; class Acidimicrobiia; order IMCC26256; family PALSA-555; genus CAZKTS01. The sequence goes on along the minus strand of CAZKTS010000126.1, from coordinate 9,206 downwards.
CGCTGTTCCTGCGCAGCACGGACCTCGGCATCGCCATCCGTGCCGGCGCCGAGCGCGCGGACCGTGCGTCCACGCTCGGCATCCCGGTCCGGCGCCTCGAGACGGTCGTCTGGGTGCTGGCGACCGTGCTCGCGTTCGTCGCGGTCTACCTCCGCGCCGGGGTGGTCGGCCTGCCGCTCGGCGTCGTGCTCGGCCCCGCGATCCTCCTGCGGGCACTCGCCGCCGCGGTGATCGGTCGCATGGAACGACTCCCGACGATCGCGTGCGCGGCCATCGTCCTCGGCATCGTCGAGCAGTCGGTCGTGTGGCACTGGCACGAGCCCGCGTACGTCGACCCCGTCCTGTTCGCCGTGGTGCTCGTGGCCCTGCTCGCAACCCGTCGCCCCACCGCCAGCCGTGCGGGCGACACGTCCTCTTGGCGCGCGGCTCGCGAGGTGCGGCCGGTGCCTCAGGCTCTGCGTCGCCTGCCGGAGGTGCGGATCGGCCGGTGGGCCGCGCCCGTCGTGATCGGTGTCGTCCTGCTCGCGCTGCCGGCCCTGCTCACCGAACGGGACGTGAACCTGGCCGGGACCGTGCTGATCTTCGCGATCATCGGGCTCTCGCTCGTCGTGATCACCGGCTGGGTCGGCCAGGTGAGCCTCGGGCAGATGGCGTTCGTGGGCATCGGCGCCGCGGTCGGGGGCAGCGTGACGTCGCGTCTCGGGTGGGACCTCGCGCTGGCGCTGCTCCTCGGCGGCCTCGTCGGCGCGGCCACCGCGGTCCTGATCGGCCTTCCTGCCCTGCGTCGACGGGGGCTGACCCTCGCCGTGACGAGCCTCGCCTTCGCGCTCGCGACATCGGGCTGGCTGCTCAATCGGAGCTTCTTCGGGCCGGGCACGACCCTCGACTGGCTCCCGCCCGACCGCATCGCGCGCCCCGACCTCTTCGGCGTGGTGTCGGTCCGGAGCGAGACCTCGTACTACTTCCTGTGCGTCGCCGGGCTCGGCATCGCCTACGCGATGGTCTGGGCCGTTCGACGCAGCCGCACCGGCCGCGTCCTCATCGCGGCTCGAGAGAACGAGCAGGCGGCCGAGTCGTTCGGCGTGAGCGCGCGACGCGTGACCCTCGCCGGCTTCGCGTTCTCGGGGTTCCTCGCCGCGTTCGCCGGTGCGCTGTTCGTCCATCACCAGGAAGGGCTGACCGGCGGGCCGTACGCGCCCGCGGAGAGCCTCCAGGTGTTCGCGATGACGGTCATCGGTGGTCTGGGCTCCCCCATCGGCGCGTTGTTCGGCGCGGTCTACGTCCGCGGCGCCGACGACTACCTCGCCGTCGAATGGCAGATCGTCGCCACCGGCGCCGCGCTGCTCGTGGTGCTGCTGCTCATGCCCGGTGGGATCGGCGGCGCGTTCGCAGGGGCGCGCGACTGGGTGCTCCGTCTGGTCGCGGGGCGGCGCGGCATCGACGTGCCGAGCCTCACTCGGGAGCCGGCGCTCGTGCCCGTCGCGAGCACCGACGAGCAGCGGACCGCACCGGCCGACGCCCGACTCATCGTGGAGAACCTCGACGTGCGTCGCGACGGGGTGCCGATCCTCTTCGGCGTCGGCCTCGATGCAGGACCCGGCGAGGTCGTCGCGCTCCTCGGCACCAACGGCGCCGGCAAGTCCACCTTGCTGCGCGCCATCGCGGGCGTCGAGCACGCTCGCCACGGCACCGTCCGCCTCGACGGCGCCGACATCACGCGCCTCGGCCCTGCGGCCCGCGCCGCGGCCGGCATCGCGTCGGTACCCGGCGGGATGGGCACGTTCCCGGGGCTCACCGTCGCCGAGCACCTCCGCCTCGCGGGCTGGACCCGTCGCGACGATCCGCGAGCGCTGCGCGCGACGACGGACGCGGTGCTCGAGCGGCTGCCGTTGCTCCGCGAGCGTCGTGACTCGCGCGCCGGCGACCTCTCCGGGGGTCAGCAGCAGCTGCTGAACCTCGCCATGGCCGTCGTGGCGGAACCCCGCGTGCTGCTGCTCGACGAGCTCAGCCTCGGCCTGGCCCCGACGGCGGCCGACGAGCTGCGCAGCATCGTGCGCGACCTCGCGGCCCGCGGCACCACGGTCATCCTGGTCGAGCAGTCGGTACCGGTCGCGCTCGAGACCGCGGCGAGGGCCGTGTTCCTCGACCAGGGCGAGGTCCGCTTCGTCGGGCCGACCGCGGAGCTCCTCGACCGTCCCGACCTCGTGCGGGCAGTCTTCCTGGGCGAGTCCGCCGCGGCGACGACGACACCGGTGCAGGAGCGGCCGGCCGCCGAGCCCGGGCCGGTCGAGACCCCGGCGCGCCTCGAGGTGCGCGGGCTCTCGGTGCGGTTCGGCGGGGTCGTCGCGGTCGATGCGGTCTCGTTCGCCACCCGCCCCGGCGAGATCCTCGGGATCGTCGGTCCCAACGGAGCCGGCAAGACCACGCTCTTCGACCTCATCGGGGGGCTCGTGCCGGCCGACGGCGGTGAGGTCGAGGTCGTCGTCGACGACGTCGCGCACACGATCACGCACTGGGCGCCGGCGAGACGCGCCCAGCTGGGGCTCGGGCGCTCCTTCCAGGACGCCCGCCTCTTCCCTGCGCTCACCGTCGCGGAGGCGATCGCGGTCGCGCTCGAGGACTCGGTGGCGGTGCGCGACCCGATCGCGGCGATGACCTTCGCACCCGCCGTCGCGGCGTCCGAGGCCGCGATCGCCGACGCGGTGGAGGCCGTCGTGGACCGCATGGGTCTCGGACCGTTCCGCGACTCGTTCGTGCACGAGCTGTCGACGGGCACCCGTCGCCTCGTCGACCTCGGGTGCGCGATCGCGCATCGCCCGCGCATCCTCCTGCTCGACGAGCCGACGAGCGGCATCGCGAGGAGCGAGGCCGAGGAGCTCGCCCCGATGCTGGTGCGGCTCCGCGACGACCTCGACGCGACCCTCGTCGTGATCGACCACGACCTCTCGTTCGTCCGGTCCATCGCCGATCGCGTCCTCGTCCTCGATCTCGGCGCGGTGATCGGCGATGGGCCACCCGAGACGGTGCTGGCGGACCCGGCCGTCGTCGCGGCCTATCTCGGCACGTCCGGCGTTAGCGTCGAGCCGTGACCCGGACGTCGCGCCCGTCCGCCCGCACCGTCGTGGCGCGCTATCTGCCGCTGACCGCGGCGGTCGTCGTCGTCAGCCTCGTGGTCCTGGTCGCCGGCGGCGGGTCGGGCGAGGACGTCGCGGGTCCCCCGGGGCCGAGCCGGCCCGCCGCGCTCCCCCTGACGTTCGACCAGGCCCGAGCACGCGGCGTCGACGTCGACTGGGGCCCGACCTGCGACACGACGCGTGGCCGCGTCGCCGTCCCGCTGTCGTACGCGCCGCCGTGCGTGGAGCCCTGGGACGGCGGCGACAACGGCGGCGCCACCGCGCCCGGCGTCACCGCCGACACCATCACCGTGGCGGTGTACCAGGCCCAGCCGGACCTGCTCGAGCAGACGTACTTCGAGGACAGCGGGAGCGACGAGAGCCTCGACACCGAGCTGGTCACCAACCAGCAGTACGCCGACTTCTTCGCCGCGCACTACCAGACGTACGGACGCACCGTGCGACTCGTGCCGGTGAAGGCGAGCGGCCCGCCCGACGACGACGTCGCCGCGAAGGCCGACGCCATCCGCGTCGCCACCGAGGTGAAGGCGTTCGCGTCCTGGGGCGGGCCCGGGCAGACCGCGGCGTACGCCGACGAGCTCGCGGCCCGTGGTGTGCTCTGCGTCGGCGACTGCGTGCTCGCGCAGCCCGACGCCTTCCTCCGCTCGCGCGCCCCGTACATCTGGCCGACCCTCGCGTCACCCGGCCAGGCCGCCCAGCACTGGGCGGCGTTCGTGGGCAAGGAGCTGGCGGGACGGCGCGCCACGCACGCCGGGACGCCCGACCTCCGCGACCGGACGCGCCGGTTCGGCATCGTCCGCTACGACGACGAGCCCGGCACCTTCGACGAGACGTTTCGCAGCTTCCGCCGCTTGCTCGCTCGTGCGGGCGTCGACGTCAGCACCGAGCTGCCCTACCAGCTCGACCTCGAGCGCGCCCAGGAGACCGCGCGCACGATCATCGCGGCGCTCAAGGAGGACGACATCACGAGCGTGATCCTCGCGGGTGACTCCGTCTTCCCGACGTTCCTCACGGCGGAGGCGACGCGCCAGGACTACTTCCCCGAGTGGGTGGTGATGGGCTACGCCTACACCGACACCGCGGTGTTCGGGCGCACCTACGACCAGGAGCAGTGGAAGCATGCGTTCGGCGTCTCGCTCCTGCCCGTGCGCCAGACCGACAGCACCGATGAGCTCGCGCAGATCCTCGTCTGGCAGTCGGGACGCCCACCGGCTGCGAGCACGTTCCGGGTGCTCGTCCAGGCGCCCTTGATCTTCTTCACCGGGCTGCACCTCGCCGGGCCCGACCTCACCCCCGAGACGTTCCGCGACGGCCTCTTCCGCTATCCGTCGGCTGCCGACACGAGCGCGCCGTTCCTCCACCTGTCGTGGGGGCGCCACGACATCTGGCCGCGCACCGACTTCACGGGTGGCGACGACGCGACCGTGATCTTCTGGGATCCCGACGCCGTCGGACCCGACGAGGTCGGGAACGTCGACCGCGGCATGTGGCGCTACGCGCTCGGTGGCCGCAGGTACCTGCCCGCCGACTGGCCGAACGGTCGCGTCGGCCTCTACGACGTCGCGCGGTCGGTCACGGTGCTCGACGCGCTGCCCCCGGGCGACGCGCCGCCGGACTACCCCGCGCCCGCGGCGTCGTCGGCGTCGGGCGACTGACGGTCCACGTCGACCCATCCCTCGCCGGTGATGTAACGCCGGATCACCCGGGCCGGGTTACCGACCGCCACCGAGAAGTCGGGGATCGCACCGGTCACCACCGAGCCGGCGCCGATGACGACGTGGCGTCCCACCGACGCGCCGGGCAGCACGATCGAGCCGTGCCCGAGCCACGAGCCGGCTCCGATCGAGACGGGGCGCGGGGGCGCGAACTGCCGGCCGATCGAGACCGTCGGGTCCTCGTAGCCGTGGTTGGCATCGGTGATGTACACGTGGTGGCCGGTGAACACGTCCGCACCGATCTCGACACGCTCGTGGGCGACGATGCCGGAGCCCTTGCCGATCAGGCAGCCGTCGCCGATCGACACGATCTCCACGTCGCCGAGCTCGTGTGCGGGCGACACCCCGGCCGAGAGGCTCACGTTGGGCCCGATGATCGTCCCGGCCCCGACCGAGATGTAGCGCTCACCGAAGAGGGCACCGATCGGGAAGCACATCGCGCTCCCCTCGCCGAACCGGCGGAACTGACGGGCGCGGGCGTGCGACGGCCGGAGCGTGCCCCAGTCGACGACGCGATCCCACATCCGGTGGACGGTGTCGCCCACGACCCGACGCAACGCGTCGTCGAGCTCCTTCACGCGACCGGCTCCGGCACGACTCGAGCGCTCGTGGTCACTCCGGCGCGCCGATCACGATGACACGATCGTGCGCGCCGAGCGTCGCGGTCGCGGACTTCGCGGGGTTCATGACGATCTCGGGCTGGCCGTCGGCACCGGACGCGAGCCGATAGCCGAGCGCGACCTCGCTGCGAGCCCGCGCCGCCGCGACGACCCTCGCGAACGACACCGGGGCATCGGCTCGCACGTACCACCCCGCGGGCTTGAGTGCGATCGCGGAGCCCTCCGCGTCGAAGAGGTCGGTGAACACCGGGTCGAGCTCGGGGTTCTCCGAGAGCTGGGCGAGCATGTAGCTCGAGAGCGCGTCGCTCACCACGAAGTCGTCGGCACCGGTGGCGCGCGCGAGCTCGACGTCGCGGGAGTCGAGCAGCTCGGTGACGATCCGGGCGCGGTTGCCGTCGACGGCGGTGTCGTCGAGCGCACGGCGCAGGAGCAAGAGCGTCAGCAGCGTGCGGGCGTCGGCGTCGGACGCGCTCAGACCGTCGCGATACCCGAGGATGATCACGTGGTCGAAGGTTCGGCCGCTGACCGTCGCGGTCAGCTCGTCGAGGTCGCCTTGCTCCGCCTCGTAGCGCACGCGGAGGTTCCGCAGCCCGAGGTCGTCGAGCTCGCTCGGGTCCACGAGGTCCGGGTCGACCAGCACGTCGACCGACGATCGCGGCGCGGCGAACTGGTCGAGCTCCCGCAGGATCGCGGGGCCGAGCCAGTTCCACCCCACCACGAGCAGCTGCTCGGGCCCGCTCGCGGCCGGGCCGAGCACGACGTCGGGCGCGTCCTCGTCGCGCAACCCCGAGAACACCACCGTGTCGTCGTCTTCCGACACCGCGATCACCGTGTCGCCGGCGGCGAGCACCGTGTCCATCGGCGGGTTGATCACGGGCGTGCCGTCGGCGAAGCGGACACCGATCACCGAGGACGCCTCGTAGCCCAGCAGCGCCTCACCGAACGTGTGGCCCACCAGGGGCGTCGCGTCCGCGAAGTAGATCTCGTCGCCGTCGAAGTCGAGCAGGTCCTGGCACACGAGGCTGAGCCCGGCCTGGCGGCACGCCTGCGCGGTGATCCGCGCGATCACGTCCATCGACCGCACGGTCCGTACGCGCGAGCTGCTGGCCTCTTCGAGCGCACGCGCGGTCTCGACGTCCTCGACCTCGGCCACGATCGAGACGTCGCGGTCGCCGACGACGTAGAGCGCGGCCAGCACGCCTTTCACCACGTCGGCGTCACCACCCTCGTCGCCGCCGAGCACGATGATCGCCCGGGCGTGCTCGGCCGCGACCTGCGTGAGGTCGTGGAGGCTCGCGGGGTCGCCGGTGCGACAGACGATCCGGGTGCCGCGCGTCTCCTCGACTCGCGTCGCGAGCTCGTCCTCCATCTCTTCCTTCTCGCGATCGGCGAGCACGACGATGCGCGGCTTCGACTGGTTCTCGTTCGCCACACACAGCTCGGAGACCACGGTGAACACCCGGGGCGAGAACCCGAGGATGAGGGTGTGGCCGGTCTCCACCACGAGGCCGCGCCCGCGCCGCAGCATCTCGATGCGCTGCTCGATGCCGCTGGCGATGAGGCCGATCAGCACCGCGGCGATCGAGATGCCGATCAGCGTCACGATCAGCATGACCAGGCGCAGGAACCACCCGTTGTCGCCCGAGAACGTGCCGGGGTCGAGGATGCGCAGCAGGCTCTGCCAGAACGTCTCGCCGATCCCGGCGTCCGGATCGTCCCCCACCGCGGTGCCGGTGACGGTCAGCACCAGCGCGGCGACGAGGACCAGGGCGAAGGTGAGGATTGCCAGGTACCCGATGACCGGGAGGGTGCCGCGCGAGATCGTGTTGTCGAAGCGGTAGCGGACCCTCTGGCCCACGGATCGCTGGATCGGCTTCACGCCGGACGTCCTTTCCTGCGTTGGGCGCGGCTCTCCGACCGCAGCCTCCGAAGGACCACGACGAACGAGAGGGTGGTCGCGCTTACGAGCCCGACCACCACGATGACGAGGACCGGCGGCCAGCTCGCATCCAGCCGGTCCGCGCCGAACATGCCGGGACACTAGCGAGGCGGCACCCGTCGGGACCGGGCCTCGGCGGTGGCGCGCGCCGGGCGATGGGGCCAGGATGGCCGCGTGACAGCACCGGCGGTCGAGCAGCGGGTCACGAGCCCGGGCACCAAGCTGCTCGGCATCGGGCTGGCGGGCGCGGTCGTCGCCGTCGGGCTCGGCGTCTACGCCGACGTGCACACCCCGACGGGCGAGAAGCCGTACACCCTCTTCTTCTCCGACACGATCCAGCTCAAGGTGTGGTTCGCCACCGCCGCGGTCGCGCTGGCGCTCGTGCAGGTGCTCCTCGCGATGCGGCTCTACGGCAAGCTGCACTGGCCTCGCCAGGCGCCACCCTGGCTGGGTGACGCGCACCGCCTGGTCGGCACGCTCGCGTTCGCGCTCACCCTCCCCGTCGCGTACCACTGCCTCTGGTCGCTCGGCTTCCAGTCGACCGACACGCGCGTGCTCGTGCACTCCCTGGCGGGCTGCTTCTTCTACGGCGTGTTCGTGATGAAGGTGCTCTCGGTCCGAGTCCAGGGCCTGCCGGGCTGGACGCTGCCGGTCGTCGGTGGCGCCGTGTTCACCGCGCTCGTCGTCATCTTCCTCACGAGCAGCGTCTGGTTCTTCACCAGCCGTCCCGCCGGCATCCCCCTCTGGTGAGCGCAGCCGGATGACCTTCAAGCGGTTCGTGAACGTGGTCGAGATCGTCGTCCTCGTGGGGGCCGCAGCGTTCGTGATCGCACTGTTCGCCAACCAGCCCGGCGACGACACCGCGGGGCCAACCAGCCCCGGCGCGTCGATCTTCGCCGCCAACTGCGCGAGCTGCCACGGCACCGACGGCGGTGGCGGCCTCGGTCCGCAGCTCTCCGACGGCAAGGTGGTCGAGGCCTTCCCCGACGCGGCCGACCAGGTGGCGGTGGTGACCGACGGCCGGGGTGGGATGCCGTCGTTCGGCGGCGACCTGACCGCGGCGCAGATCGAGCAGGTGGTCGAGTTCACCCGTACCGGACTGGGCGGCTGAGTCGGTGCCGTCCCCGGCGCCCGTGCGCATCGGCGTGTTCTACGACTACCCGCAAGGTGACGGGGGCGCCGCGTTCGAGGGCGCCGTGCAGCGCGGCATCGACGAGGTCGGCGCGTCGGGCCGCCTCGACCGCGGCATCGAGCTCGTCCCCGTCGTCGCCGCCGGACTGCCGATGGGGAGCGAGCACGAGGTCGTGACGTCGTTCCTCGAGCTCGACGCGGCCGGCTGCCTGCTCGTCCTCGGGCCCGCGATCAGCGACAACGCGCTCATCACCACCCCGATCGGCGACGAGCTCGGCCTGGTCACGCTCAACTACACCGGCGGAGAGCGAACCCGCGGCGAGTACGGCTTCCAGTACCAGATCGGATCGCTCGAGGAAGAGCCCGCGGTGCTCGCAGCCCGCCTCCAGGCTCGGGGCCTGCACCGGCCCGCGATCGTGCAGGACCACTCGCCGGTCGGGCGCCGCTACGCCGAGTTCTTCGAGCAGTCGCGCGGCGCGTTCGGCATCGAGGTTGCGGCGACGACGTCGGTGTCGTCGCTCGCCGAGGACCTCACCGCACCCGTCGCCGCGCTGCGCGACCTCGACCCCGACTCGCTCGTCTACCTCGGGCTCGGCATGGCGTCGCGTGCGGTCGCGGTTGCGCTCGACACCCTCGCCTGGGATGTCCCCGTGCTCGCGAACTCGGC
>CAZKTS010000125.1:0-3548 GCA_964555735.1 uncultured Bifidobacteriaceae bacterium | reverse complement strand
GGTGTCGAGGCGATCTCCAACGGCGTGCCGGCGTTCCGGCGACCCGAGTCGAAGAACGCGGCGGCGACCCTCGTCACGATGGCCCTGATCCTGGGCACCCTCTTCCTCGGCGTGTCCGTGCTCGCCCGCCAGCTCGAGCCGTACCCGAGCCACGACACCACGGTCCTCGGCCAGATGGGCCAGCTGGTGTTCGGGAGCGGCGCGATCTTCTTCGTGCTCCAGATCGCCACCGCGATGATCCTCACCCTCGCAGCCAACACGGCGTACGCGGACTTCCCGCGCTTGTCGTCGATCATCGCCAAGGACGGCTACCTCCCGAGACAGATGGCCAACCGCGGCGACCGTCTCGTCTTCTCGAATGGGGTGATCTTCCTCGCGGGTGCTGCCGCCCTCCTGCTGATCGCCTTCGGCGGCGTGACCAACGCGCTGATCCCGCTGTACGCGGTCGGCGTGTTCCTCTCGTTCACGCTCTCGCAGTACGGGATGGTCCGCCATCACCGCAAGGAGCAGGAGCCCGCCTGGAAGCGGCACGCGGCCATCAACATGGTCGGGTCGATCGCGACCGCGGTCGTGCTGGTGATCGTGGCGGTGACGAAGTTCACGAGCGGTGCGTGGGTGCCGCTCGTGGTGATCCCGGTGATCATCCTGCTGTTCAAGAGCATCCACCGTCACTACTCACGGGTGGGCAAGAGCCTCCGCGTCGACGAGGGGTACCGCGCCAAGCCGTGGAACAACACGGTCGTGGTCCTGGTCGGCCGGGTGCACAAGGGCGTGCTCCAGGCCCTCCAGTACGCCAAGTCCCTGAACCCCAGCCACCTCGTCGCCGTCAGCGTCGTGACCGACGAGGAAGAGGACGACCGGATCCGGGAGCAGTGGGCGCAGTTCGGGATCGACGTTCCCCTCGAGACCGTCTACGACAAGTACCGGGAGCTGGTGAAGCCGGTCCTGGGCTTCGTCGACGAGCTCGACGACCGCTACGGGAACGACGTGATCACCGTGATCATCCCGGAGTTCGTGGTGAAGCACTGGTGGGAGCACCTGCTCCACAACCAGAGCGCCCTGATCCTGAAGGGCCGCCTGCTCTTCCGGAAGAGCACCGTGGTGACCTCGGTCCCTTATCACGTGGAGTGAGGACGACTCCGCGGCGCCGGAGCGAAGCGGAGGCGCTCGCCAGGAAGCGAGCGCCCGCGGGCCGGGTATCCCGGCCCGCAGAGAGCGACCGAGACCAGTAGGGCCTGGACCCGGCTTCTCGACTAGTTTGCTCCCGTTTGCCAGCCGGGTGCGCCGCCTCGCGCGCCCGAGGGGGAAGAGACCGTGCCCCGAGCCGTCCCGGACCAGCCGGGGGCTCGAGGTGAGTCGACCGGAAGCACAAGGAGCAGCACCAGATGCCCACGACCGTCCTCGCGGAAGGTGGCTACCAGGCGTTCCACCTCGGCTCGGGAGAGTGGTTCTGGCTGATCTTCTCGGCAGTCACCGCCCTGCTCGCGATCGCCGTCGGGTTCGCCCTCATGAAGGGCGTGCTCGCGGCCGACCAGGGCACACCGAAGATGATCGAGATCGCCAAGGCGATCCAGGAGGGCGCGCTGGCGTACCTGCGCCGGCAGTTCCGCACCATCCTCATCATCCTCGTGCCGGTGGCGATCGTGGTCTTCGTCACCTCGACCGAGGTGGTGAAGCCCAACGGTCAGGTGGCGCTGTCGTTCGCCGAGTCCGGCGCGGCGCGCACTGCCGCGTTCATCGTCGGCTGCTTCCTCTCCGGTCTCACCGGCTTCATCGGCATGAGCCTCGCGGTGCGCGGCAACGTCCGCACTGCCGCTGCGGCGCGGAGCGGGTCGCTCAAGGACGCGCTCAAGGTCGCGTTCCGCACCGGTGGTGTCGCCGGCATGTTCACCGTCGGCCTCGGTCTGCTCGGGGCGACGATCATCATCATGCTGTTCCAGAACACCGCGTCGGCGATCCTCGTCGGCTTCGGGTTCGGTGGCTCGCTGCTCGCGCTGTTCCTGCGCGTCGGCGGCGGCATCTTCACCAAGGCGGCCGACGTCGGTGCCGACCTCGTCGGCAAGGTCGAGCAGGGCATCCCCGAGGACGACGCCCGCAACCCGGCCACCATCGCCGACAACGTGGGCGACAACGTCGGTGACTGCGCCGGCATGGCGTCCGACCTCTTCGAGAGCTACGAGGTCACGCTCGTCGCGTCGATCATCCTCGGCGTCGCCGCGTTCACCTCGATCTACCCGGACCAGCCCGGCAAGTGGGCCCTCGGTCTGATCTTCCCGGTCGCCGCCCGCGCCATCGGCGTGCTCGCCTCGATCATCGGCGTGTTCGCCGTGCGCGCGACCGACCGTGACACGTCGGCCATGGCGCCGATCAACCGCGGCTTCCTCACCGCGAGCGTGCTCACCATCATCGGCACGCTGCTGCTCGCCCTGCTCTACGTGGGCAACGGTCCCTTCGACGAGGGCTGGCGCATGTTCGCCGCGGTCGTCGCGGGCCTCGTGCTGGCGCAGGTCGTGAGCCGGCTCACCGAGTACTTCACCTCCACCGAGCGGCGCCCGGTGCAGGAGATCGCCGAGAGCACGCGCACCGGCCCGGCCACCACGGTCCTCTCCGGCACGAGCAGCGGTCTCGAGTCCACCGTGTGGGCCATCGTCGCGATCGCCGTGGCCATCGGCGTCGCGGTCGTGCTCGGCAACGAGAACACGCAGTTCACCTTCTACCTGGTCGCCCTCGCCGGCATGGGCATGTTGGCCACGACGGGCGTGGTCGTCTCGGAGGACACCTTCGGGCCGGTCGCCGACAACGCGGCGGGCATCGCCGAGATGGCGGGCGAGTTCGAGGGCGAAGGCCAGAAGGTCATGGTCAGCCTCGACGCGGTGGGCAACACCACCAAGGCGGTCACCAAGGGCTTCGCGATCGGCTCGGCGGTCATCGCCGCGGTCGCGCTGTTCGCCTCGTTCATCGAGACCGCGGTCGGCGAGCTGCTCCCGACGGTCCGCGTCGAAGAGCTCAAGGCGACGGCCGAGGGTGTCTTCAACTCGACGTTCGCCAAGATCAACGTCGCCGACCCGGAGACGTTCATCGGTCTCCTCATCGGTGGCTCGATCGCCTTCCTCTTCTCCTCGCTCGCCATCCGTGCCGTCGGTCGCACGGCCGGCACCGTGGTCGACGAGGTCCGCCGGCAGTTCCGCGAGAAGCCGGGCATCATGGACTACACGGAGAAGCCCGACTACGGCCCCGTGATCGACATCTGCACCAAGGCCTCGCTCCGCGAGCTCGCGACGCCGGCGCTGCTGGCGGTGCTGACGCCGGTGATCATCGGCTTCGGCATCAACTACCTCGCACTCGGTGCGTTCCTCGCCGCGGTCATCCTCACCGGCCAGCTCATGGCGAACTACCTGTCGAACGCCGGTGGTGCGTGGGACAACGCGAAGAAGTACATCGAGGACGGCCACTACGGCGGCAAGGGCTCCGAAGCGCACAAGGCTGCGGTGATCGGCGACACGGTGGGTGACCCGTTCAAGGACACCGCGGGCCCCGCGCTCAACCCG
>CAZKTS010000124.1:0-1931 GCA_964555735.1 uncultured Bifidobacteriaceae bacterium | reverse complement strand
ACAGCTCGTCGCGCTCGCGGTCGCGGTTCGTCGGCGTCGACCCCATCGAGAGCGTGAACGGCGTGCCGTCCGGCAGCTCGCGCCAGCCGTCGCCGTCGCGGTCCCTGTAGCCGAAGCGATCGAGGAGCGACCGTGCGGTCGCGACGTCGTACGGTGCGCGCACGCCGAGGGTCGGGTCGTGGCCGGCGACGTTGGGCGGAATCGGCTGCGTCGCGACGATCGCCTGCCCCTGCCACCAGACGCGAATCAGGTCCGGCACGTTGAACCCCATCGTGATCGCGCGGCGCAGCGCGACCTTCCCGGGCGCATAGCCGCCGACGACGGGGTCCTCCATGTTGAAGTACGTGTAGGTGATCGCGGGCTGCACGCCGCGGTTCAGCGTCACGCCGCGCCCGGCGAGCCGGGGCTTCAGCTTCGCCGGCGGATCCAGGACGTTCCAGACGAGGTCGACGGGCGCCGCCGCGTAGTCGAGCTCGCCCTGCTCGAACGCGAGCAGGCGCGGGTTGCTCTCCTCGATGATGCTGACCTCGATCCGGCCGGCGAACGGGATGCGCCTGCCCCGGAATTTCGCGACGATCGCCCGGTCGGCCGGGTCCGCGCTGTCCGGGAAGCGCTTGTCGCGAAAGCCCGGGTTGGCTTCCAGCACGATCTTCTGCCCGCGCCGCCACTCCTTGAGCCGGTACGGGCCGGTGCCGACCGGGTTCGCCATCGCCCAGCCGCTACCGTCGCCGTAGGCCTCGATCACCTCGCGTGCGACGGCGCCCGCGCCGGCCGTCGTGAGGTTCGGAAGGAGCTCGGCGTCGGGAAAGTTGAGCCGGATCCGGATCGTGTAGCGGTCGAGCGCCTGCAGGCCGGCGAGCGCCTAGTCGTAGTCGAACTTGCCGCCCTCGCGCGCCGCGGCGACGAGCTCGTCCATGCCCTCGAACCGCCCGTCGAACATCTGCATCGAGTTCGAGCGCATCCTCGGGTCGAGCACGCGCTTCCACGAGTAGACGTAGTCGTAGGCGGTCAGCTCGCGCTTCTGGCCCTTGAACGCGGGGTCGTCCGAGAAGTAGATGCCCGGCTTCACGCGGATCGTCCACAGCCGCCCCCCGTCGGTGATCTCGGGCAGCGCGACCGCGGTGTTCGGAACCAGCCTGTAGGGGCGCGCGAGGTAGTCGTACTCGTAGAGCGTGTCGAAGATCACGCGATTGACCGCGTTCGAGTAGATATCGCCCGCGGCCTGCGGATCGAAGCCGGTCTCGGCCGTCGGGAACACCGCGCGGACCACCTTCGCCGGATCGGGCTGGGCGAACGCGTTGCCCGTGCAAAGCAGCGCGAGCGCGGCGGCCGCAGCCGCGCGCGCGAGCGTGGCGGCCCGCATCACAGCAGCTTGCCGATGTCGGCCTCGAGCGCCTTCGGCTCGACCTGCGGCGCGTAGCGCTCGACGACGTTGCCCTCGCGGTCGACGAGGAACTTCGTGAAATTCCACTTGATCGACCCCGAGCCCAGCACGCCCTTCTTCGCGGCCTTCAAGTGCTTGTAGAGCGGCGAGGCCCCCTCGCCGTTCACGTCGACCTTCGCGAACATCGGGAACGTCACGCCGTAGTTGAGCTCGCAGAACTGCTCGATCTCGGCCTCGCTCCCCGGCTCCTGCGCGCCGAACTGGTTGCACGGGAAGCCCAGGATCTCGAGCCCCTTGCCGTGCAGCTTCTTGTACAACGACTCGAGCCCCTTGTACTGCGGCGTGAACCCGCACTTGCTCGCGACGTTCACGATCAGGAGCACCTTGCCCTTGTAGCGCGAGATCTTGACCGGCTTGCCGTGGATGTCGTCGACGCTGATGTCGTAGAGCGTGGCCATGGGTCGGCTCCGGAAGGACGGGTGCCGTATTATGGCGGACGGAACCGGGCGCCGCCTTCCGGGTCCGAGGATGGCAATGCGACGACCGG
>CAZKTS010000123.1:0-6272 GCA_964555735.1 uncultured Bifidobacteriaceae bacterium | reverse complement strand
TCCGGCGGCGGTTCTGGGAGGAGGACGAGGGCATCGTGGGCGGGGGCAGCGTCACGGACCTCGCGGTGCGCAACGTCTACTACCCGGACCACGGCCGCGACACCGGTCGCGGCGTCGTGCTCGCGAGCTACACGTGGGGTGAAGACGCGCAACGGTGGGGCTCGCTGTCCCCGGACGATCGGTGCGCGCAGGCGCTCGAGGACGTCTCGCGTCTGCACCCGCAGGCGGTCGAGGAGTTCGAGGTGGGCGCATCGAAGATGTGGCACGACGACGAGTTCGCGGGCGGCGCGTTCGCCCTCTTCGACCCCGGCCAGCAAACCCTCCTCTTCGAGGCGATCTGCGCACCCGAGGGACGGATCCACTTCGCCGGGGAGCACGCGTCGCTCGCCCACGCGTGGATCCAGGGCGCGATCGAGTCCGGCATCCGTGCCGCGTCCGAGATCCACGACCGACACCTCCACGCCGTCTGACCGGTCGCCTCCGGTAGCATCACGGTCGAGCAATGGCTCAGGGGTGGGCCGTCCTCAGGAGCACCATGCGTTCTCGACGACCGCTCGGAGTCGCGCTCGTTGCCCTGTTCGCCGTCGCGCTGCTCGCGGCACCGGCCGGCGCCGGTGACACCGAGCCGGCTACGCCGGACACCAAGCCGCCCAAGAAGGTGCAGGCGTCGGCGCTGTTCGTCGTGAACTCGTCGGGCGGCACCGCCGCGGCGCCCGAGGGCTCCACGTTCGCCCTCGAGCTCACGGGCGTCGATCCCGACGCGCTGTTCTTCACCGACCGCCCCGCGCGCGACACCGGCATCATCGGCGTCGAGCGGATGCTCGCCCTGCTCGACGACAGCGACGAGGGCGCCCCCAACGCAGTCGTCGAGGTGTTCGGCGGCGAGCAGGGGCCGCTCGCGCTCGCGGTCGAGCTCGACGACCCGGTCTACGACGCCGCGGCCGCGACGCTCACCTACGAGGCCAAGGTGTTGAAGCGCACGAAGGGCTCGCGGCTTCGGCACTACGACGACCGCCTCGAGCGCGACCTCCCCGATTCGTTCGGGCGCGCCGCGCTCTTCATCGACACATCCCCGTTCGGGAGCACCAACTTCTGTGGCGTGAAGGTGCAGAACTACACCGAGCAGAACGTCACCCTCACCGACCAGTTCAAGTGGAGCTCCGACACCTGGGACCCGGCACCGCCGGGGAACGGCTTCGATCTCGGCTTGGGCTCGGTCTCGAGCTGGCAGAGCGACGGCGGCTTCGCGCGTGGGTGCGGGAACTCCACGACGTGGCAGCAGGACGACGGCACCACGTTCCACACGAGCGTGACCGATCCCTACGGCGACGATCCGAACTCGATCTCGTGCACCTCGTCGGATCCGAACGGCCACCCGTGCCACATCGATCCGCAGAGCGTGACGCGGGGGGCTTCGATCAGCATCGTGTTCTACTTCTGCGACAACGCGCGTCAGAGCGGCTGTCCCGGCCAGTAGTTCCTGCTACAACGTCACGCCGTGGATTCCGACGCCCCGCGGGGCCTCACGGCGTGGGCGCGCGCCCAACCGGATCGTCCTGCGTTCTTCATCGACGAGCGCGTCGTCAGCTTCGCTGCGCTCGACGAGCGCAGCACCCGCCTCGCTCACGCACTTGCGGTGAGAGGTGTTGGCCCCGACGACCGGGTCGCGATCATGGTGCCGAACTCGGTCGAGTTCTTCGAGACGTGGGCGGCGGCGAACAAGCTCGGCGCCGCCGTCGTGCTCGTCAACTGGCACCTCAAGGCCGACGAGCTCGCCTACATCCTCGGTGACTCCGGCGCGCGGGTGCTCGTGGCACACGCGGACCTCGAGGAGCACGTCGCCCGGGCGCGAGAGGCCGTCCCCGGCTGCGCGGTCGTCGTGCTGGGTGGCGGCGGAGACGACGACTACGAGCACGCGATCGCGGCCGACGGCGACGGGCCGGCACTCGAGCTCGGCGCGCTGACCGCGCCGGTCTTCTACACGTCGGGCACGACGGGGCGTCCGAAGGGCGTCCTCCACGGGAACGCCGACCCGGCGGCGGCAGCCCGCAACATGGAGGGTCAGCTGCTGCTCTGGGGCTGGACCGCCGATGACGTGTACATCCTCTCGGGCCCCGCCTACCACGCCGGTCCCGGAGGCTTCACCATGGCCGCGCTCTACATCGGGGCGCCGACGGTGATCCTTCCGACCTTCGAGGCTCGCGAGTGGCTGCGTCTCGTTGATCGTCATCGGGTCACGTGCTCGTTCATGGTCCCGGCGCACTTCATCCGGATCCTCGAGGTGCCCGACGACGAGCGGGCGCAATGGGACCACTCGTCGCTGCGCCTGATCGTCCACGCCGGCGCGCCGTGTCCGGTGTCGGTCAAACGGCGCATCATCGAGGCGCTCGCCCCGGCCGAGATCGCCGAGCTCTACGGCATGAGCGAGGGTGGCGCCACGCGCATCTCGATGGCGGAATGGCTCGAACGGCCGGGCAGCGTCGGGACCCCGTGGCCCGGTGTCGAGGTCCGCATCCTCGACGACGACGGCCGACAGCTCCCGGCGGGGGAGACCGGCGTCATCTACGTGCGTCCGCCCGGCGGATTCGCGTTCACGTATCACGGTGATCCCGAGAAGACCGCGGCGGCGTGGCAGGACGGAGCCTTCACCGTCGGCGACGTCGGACACGTCGACGACGACGGCTACCTCTTCCTCACCGATCGGGTTGCCGACATGGTCATCCGGGGTGGCGTCAACGTGTACCCGCGCGAGATCGAAGAGGTCCTCTACGAGCACCCGATGGTCGTCGACTGCGCGGTGTTCGGTGTGCCCGACGAACGCCTGGGCGAGCAGCTGCACGCGGTCGTCGAGGCGCGCGCCGCCGTCACCGAGGACGAGCTGCGCGACCACTGCCGTGCGCACCTGGCCGACTTCAAGGTGCCGGCGTCCTTCGAGCTGGTCGACGAGCTGCCGCGTCAGCCCAACGGCAAGGTGCTCAAGCGCCTGCTGCGCGACCAGCACTGGGCCGACCGCAAGATCTAGCCGCGCGCTTCCCGCTCCTGCGCGGCGATCTCGTCGCGAAGCGCGTACAGGTGGGGAAGCGCTGCTCGATCCTTCGTACGGTCCGCGAGCCTCTTCGACTCGATGACGTCATCAAGCGCTGCCAACGTGACCTCGGCACCGCCGAGTGTCGTGACGTCCGCGTGCGACGCCAGCTCGGCATAGCGAAACCCTGCGGGTTCGAAGGAGACGTCGAAGTTCCCAAAGTCCGTGACCATGTTGAGCATCTTCATCTGCTGGAGCAGTGCAGGACCGCAGGAGAAGGGGACGCCATCTTCGTTGTCGGGCACCCGGATCCGAGCGTTCATGTCCTCGAGCGCGGCACACAGCCTTCGGAGGTTCTCGGGGTCGCGGTCCGGACAGATGTCGGCGTCGGTCGTCATCACTGCCGCGCCGTGGAGCACCGCAGCGAGTCCACCGATGAGCACATAGCGGACGCGGTGCTCGGCAAGGGTCGCCAAGATCTCACGGGCGCGGAGGGGGACCGGCACGTCAGCGAGTCCGCGCGAGGCCGACCAGCTCCGAGATGTTCTCGCTGCTGGCCACGCGGTCTTCGGCGCTCATCCGCAGCTGTTGACGAATCTGCGCGCGATCGACGTCGTCGTGGCGCCGGAAGGTGAGGTCCGCTTCGAACCCGCAGACGCTCAGGATCCGACCGAGGGTGTCGAGGCGCGGGACATCCTGCCCGCGTTCCCATGCAGAGACCGACGACTGCTTCGTGCCCAGCCGGTCCGCGAGCTCGCGCTGGGTGAACCCGGCGAGCGTGCGCACCTCCCGGACGAGGGCGCCAACGTCGAGTCCGTGCAGCGGCTGCGTACGTGGTCGGTCTCGGCGCACCATGCGTATAGCATAACGCCTATCTAACTCATCGGTGATATCCGATACTTCAGGCGAGGAGCAGGTCCGCCAGGCGGTCGTGGTGCCAGTCGGTGGTGCCCATCCAGTGCTCGGCGCCGGTGGCCCGCCGGATGAAGAGGTGGAGGTCGTGCTCCCAGGTGTACCCGATGCCGCCGTGCACCTGGATCGAGTCCTTGGCCGCGGTCATGGCCGCGGTGCCGGCCGCGGCCTTGGCCACGTGGGTGGCCCGGTGGCGGTCGGCGTCGTCGGCGTCGATGGTCATCGCCGCGTAGTGCACGGCGGCGGTCGCCCGCTCGACCGCGAGGGACGTGTCGGCGAGCTTGTGCTGGATGGCCTGGAACGAGCCGATCGGCACGTCGAACTGGTACCGCTCCTTCGCGTAGGCGAGCGCCATGTCGAACATGCGACGGGCGACACCGACGGTCTCGGCGGCGAGCACGACGGTGGCGCGCTCGATGATCGACGCGAGGGCGCGCTCGTCGATGGCATGGCGTGAACCCGAGGCGCCCGCGGTGTCGACCTCGAACAGCCGCCGTGAGAAGTCGACGGTCTTGACGAACCGGGTGGGCAGCGAACCGGCCGGCACGATCACGACCTCGGGACCCGGCTGCACGATCGCGATCCGGTCGACGCGGTCGGCCTCCGGGACTAACGTCTTGACCGGATCCGTGTTCACGCGCCAGGTGCCGTCGGCGCCGGCGAGCGCGACCGTCCCGGTGACCTCGCCCGCGACCGCGCCGTCGTGCAGGTCGCTACCGGCCGCGGCGGCGATCGGCGCGAACAGCGCGGTCGTGGCGAAGAACTGTCCCGGCGCCGCCACGTAGCCGGCTTCCTCGGCGAACAGGCACAGGTCGGTGCACGGCCCGTCGGCGAGCGCGGTGAACTCGCGGGTGTGGTGCCAGAGCGGCTCGGCGACCGACGGGTCGTCGATGTGCGCGCGCAGCAGCTCCGGCGGGCACTCCCTGGTGAACAGCGCGCGCGCCGTGTCGCGCAGCAGCACCTGCTCGTCGGTCAGGCCGAAGTTCATGCTCGCGGAAGACCCAGCACGCGCTGGGCGATGATGTTGCGCTGGATCTCGGACGAGCCGCCCGCGATCGTGTTGGCGAAGTTCGTGTAGAACATGTTCACCCAGCGTCCGTTCTCTTCGCCGCGTTCGGGGTCCTGTACCGCGCCGTACGCACCTTGCAGCTCCATCCCGAGCTCGTAGACCTCTTTGCCGAGCTCCGACGTCGCGACCTTCATGTAGGAGTGCTCGGGCGCCGACGATCCCTGGGCGAAGCTCGCGAAGCCCTTGTGCCCGAGCGCGCGCAGCGACGACGCCTGCTCGTACATCGCGGCGAGGCGGCGGCGCACCCCGGCGTCGCCGCTCAACCCGCGCCGCGTCGCGAGGTCGATGAGACCCTGCACGCTCGACTCGACCCGGCTCACGCCCTCGACCCACAAACCGGCCCGTTCGTGGGCGAGCGATCCCTGGGTGATGCGCCAGCCGTCGTTCAGCGCGCCGACGAGGTTGTCGGCCGGTACCTCGACGTCGGTGAAGAACACCTCGGCGAAGTGCGCCGCACCGCTGATGTGCCGGAGCGGACGGATCTCGATGCCCGGCGTGTCCATGTCGACGATCAGCAGGCTGATGCCCTTGTGCTTCGGCGCGTCGGGGTCGGTGCGCACGTAGACGAAGCACTTCTGCGCCACCATCGCGTAGCTGGTCCAGACCTTCTGGCCGTTCACGACGAACCGGTCGCCGTCGAGGACGGCCCGCGTCTGGAGACCGGCGAGGTCCGAGCCGGCATTGGGCTCGCTCATGCCGATGCACCAGACGGTGTCGCCGCGGATGGCGGCGGGGACCAGCTCCTTCTGCGTGTCGTTCCCGAACTCGAGCAGGCTCGGTGAGACGATCGCGTAGCCGGGGAAGTGGAGCGACCGCAGGATGCGCCGGTGTGCGAGCTCCTCCAGGTACACGAGCGTCTGCACCGGCGTCGCGTTGCGTCCGCCGAGCTCGGGCGGATAGCCCGGGATCATCCAGCCGTGGTCGAAGAGCAGCGCCTGCCAGTCGCGGGCCCACTGCGGGATGACGTCGTCGCCCTGATCGAGGTCGGAGAAGTCGAGCCCGCCGCGCATCTCCTCGGGTGCATGCTCGTCGAGGAACACCACGAGCTCGTCACGGAAGGCCAGCTCGTCGGGCCCCCAGGCCAGCTCCACGCGCTCAGCCCTCGAAGGTGAGGAGGAACGGCGGCAGGCCCGGGTCGGTCTTCGCGAACAGCGCGTCGCGCTGCGCCGCGATCGACTCGATCGTCCACGCGTCGTCGCTGGTGATCTGCGTGACCGGTCGCCAGCCCTGCACGATCTGGCAGACACCGCCCTGGATCTTCACCAC
>CAZKTS010000122.1:0-18300 GCA_964555735.1 uncultured Bifidobacteriaceae bacterium | reverse complement strand
CGGGGGTCGGGGCGGTCGTCGTCACACCACGTCTCCGAGGTAGGCCTTGCGGACCGCGGCGTCGCCGAGGACGTCGGCGGTGGGACCGGCGGCGATCATGGTGCCGAAGTCGAGCACGAACAGGCGCGTCACCAGGCTCTGCACCATCTCGACGTCGTGCTCGACGAGGAGCACCGCGAACTCGTGCTGCTCCTGCACGGTCGCCAGACGTTGGGCGAGGGCGCCGGTCTCTCGGACGTCGAGGCCCGACGACGGCTCGTCGAGCAGCAGCAGCTTGGGCTGCGTCATGAGCGATCGGCCCAGCTCCACGAGGCGGCCGCGCCCGAGGCTCAGCGACTCGACCGGCTTGTCGGCCTCGACCTGGAGTCCGAGCAGCTCGATCATCGCCTCGGCCTTCCCGAGCTCGTCGGCGCTCGGCGCCGAGAGGTTGAGCAGGTCCTTCCAGAGCCGCCCGGTGCCGTTGCGCTGGCGCTCGGTGACGAGGAAGTGCTCCCGCACGGTCATCCCGGCGAACAGCTCGAGCCGCTGGAACGTGCGGCCGAACCCGAGGCGCGCCCGCTTGTAGACCGGCATCGCACTCACGTCGACGCCGTCGAAGTACACCGTGCCGCTGTCGGGGCGCAGCATGCCGAGCAGGCAGTTGAAGAACGTCGTCTTGCCGGCGCCGTTCGGGCCGATCAGGCCGACCATCTCGCCGGGCGCGACGTCGAGGTCGACGCCATTGAGCGCGGTGATCCCCGAGAACCGCTTGGTGATGCCGGTCGCCTCGAGCAGCGCGGGGCGCTCGAGCGGTGCCGGAGTGGCGGTCGTCGCGGTGTCGGTCACGTCGCACCTCCCGCGGGGACGGCCGGAGCGCCCGGAGACGCGAGCGCGCGCTCGACGGTGGCGACGTTGGACTTCTCTTCGGGCGGTGAGAAGTTCTCTCCGCCGATGGCGATCTCGTTGCACGCGCCTTGCACTGCAGCGACCCACTGCACCCAGACGATCACCGTGATCGTGGCGACGAAGAACACCGGCCAGCCGGCGGGCGGGAAGCCCTTGTCGAAGAACATGCCCGACGTGCTCGTGTCGGTGACCGACGTGCGGAAGAAGAGGAAGGCACCGAAGAGCAGGAAGCCGAGCGGTGCGCGGCCCTCCCGCCAGGTGATCGGCATGGTGAGCCACCGTCGCGTCTTGGCGATGCGCTCGACGTGCAGCGGCAGCAGGATGAAGGCGACCCCCGCGAAGCCGGCCGGGATGCCGACCAGGAGGCAGTCGAGCAGCGACGGGTGCGGCAGCAGCCACTCGTGCTCGTGGAAGAACCAGCCGACGAACGCACCGACCGCCGCGCCGCCGAGCAGCCAGAGCGGTCCCGATGCATAGCCGCCGATCTTGCGCAGCCGGGCGTCGGTGAGCGCGATCCATCCCAGGGCGAACAGGAGGCTCGGCACGATGAACCAGAGCAGGGTCTCGGAGTGCACCGCGACCCAGTGGCCCTGGAGCAGGCTGCGCAGCAGGACGTAGAAGAAGTAGATGGCGGGCCCGGCGAGCACCGGGAGCGCCACGTGCCACACGGGGCGGTACTGGGGCGGGAGCTTGCCCTCGCTCGCGAGCTCGTCGGCGCGCTTCTTGAGCGCGCGCTGGCGGATCTGCCCGAGGATGTTGCGCCGGGTCTGGTACTCGACGACGCCCTCCGGATGCCGCGCGTAGGTGATCGCACCGAGTCCGAAGCCGATGATCGCGAGCTGCGTGGGGAAGCCGAGCGACTCGAGGAGCCACTGGGCGACGATGAAGCCGACTGCGGCGTTGACGGCGCCGTCGATCGTCCGCGAGCCGAGGGTGACGACGAGCACGACGTACAAGACGCCGTAGATCGCCGGGTAGCTCGAGAGCGGGTTGATCGTGCCCACCCCCGACGCGAGCAGCGCGCCACCGATGCCGGCCACGCCGGCCGCCAGCGCGAACAGCACGATGCGCAGCCGGGTCGCGTTCACACCGATCGAGGCCGCCGCGGCGTCGCTGCCGCGCTGCGCGGCCAGATAGCGACCGGTCGTCCCCTTGCGGATGAGGATGACCATGAACGCGACGACGGCAAAGACGCCGAAGACCACGAGGAACCACATGCGGTCACTGGTGGCAAAGTCCGGGCGCGGCACGGTGATGCCGAACTGACCGCCCGACACCTCCTCGCGGTTGAAGATGACCTGCGAGGCCATGAGCGCGCCGGCCAGCGTCGCGAGCGAGAGGTAGAGGCCCGACAGGCGGGGAACGTTGCGCTTGCGCGCGCGCCCGATCAAGGTCGGCACGCCGTCGATCAGCAGCACGAACACCGCGCCGGCGATGGCGGCGATGATCCCGCCGAGCAGGATGCCGAGCAGGACGGGGATGTCGAGCTCTGCGCACGCCTTGGCCAGCCCGAAGCCGCCCGCGGCGGCGAAGCTCGCCTGCGCCAGCGAGATCTGGCCACCGAGACCGGTGAAGATCGTGATCGACAGGAAGATCACCGCGAGGCTCAACGCCTCGCTGATGCGGGCGACCCAGAGCCCGCTCACCAGCGTGAGCATCACGATCAGGAAGCCGGTGATGAACACCGGGAACATGATCTTGGTGGCCTTCTGCAGGCCTTCGTCCTTGTACTCGTGGGCCATCGCCGGGGGCGGCGGGTCGACGCCCGCGAGCGGGTCGGTGACCTCTTTCTGCTCGCGGAGGCGGGGCCAGAAGACGAGCAGGAGGAAGAGGAGCAGGAACGGGAACGACGGCCGCAGGTCGTTGGCCAGGTCGCCACTCGTGCCGACGATGTCGGGGAGCGCCCGTTCGCCGATCCCCATGAGCAGCCCGCCGAGCAGCGTGAGCGGGATGCTGTAGAAGCGGCCGATGGCGGCGGCCGCGATCGCCGCGATGACGAGCAGCGTGTAGTTGTTGAAGTCGAGGGTGAAGTAGAGCGGGGCGAGCAGCACGCCCGCGAGGCCGGCCAGGGTGCTCGAGAGCATCCAGGCGACCATGCTCACCCGCTCGGAGTCGACGCCCGCGAGCTCGACCATGCGAGGGCTCTCCACCACCGCGCGCATCTGGAGGCCGGTCGCGGTGTACCGGAAGATGAACCCGAGGATGAGCACCGCGGCGATCGTGCAGAGGACCGTGACCATCCGGTCCGTGGAGATGTAGTAGTCGCCGATGTCGAAGACGCCGAGCGAGGTGTCGAGCCCGAGCGTCTTCCAGATGCCCGGGCCCCCTGCGTTCATCCCGAGCAGGTTCGCGACGCTCGGCGGCGCGTCACCCGGGTCGTACCCGAAGAAGAGCGCGCGGACCATCTCGGGCAGCGCGAGGAACAGACCCAACGACGTGACCAGCTTCACCTGCCACGACGCGGTGCGCATGTAGCGGAACAGCGCCCGGTCGAGGATCAGGCCGACCAGGGGGCCGACCACGAACACCGCGACGACGAAGCCCAGCCAGGCCGGGTGACCGTCGCGAGCAACCATCTGGTAGAAGACCGCGCCCGAGAGGAACGCCTGGCCCGCGAACGCGAGGTTGAAGACGCCGGACGTCTTGTAGGTCAGGACCAGCCCGATGGCGACGAGCGCGTACACGCACCCGATCGGCGCGCCGAAGATGATCCACTGGATGACTTGGTCCACGGGTGCTTCGCCGAGCCTCTGCGTTCGTGGTCTGGTTGGTTGTCAGGCCGAGCGGTCTGCGGTGACCGCGCCGATCCCTATTGCGACGCAGCCGCCGACGACTGATCGGCCGTCGGCACCGTCTCCCCTGCCTTCAGCGGGCGGTAGAACGGCTCGTCCAGGTTCGCCGGCTGCGGGTTGTCCGGGTAGCAGACGAACGGCTGACCGGGCTTGCCGAACCGGGGCACGAACTTGCCGTTCTTGGCCTCGACGAACGCGTCGCAGCCTTCGCGGCCGGGGCCGTGGCCGTCGGACGTCCAGTTGATCGGCGGCGTCATGCCGTCGGCGTCCCAGTCGGTGATGCTGTTGATCGCGTCGTTGACCGACTGCCAGGTGAAGTTCTCACCGGCCCGCTTGATGCCCTCGACGAGGAGCATGGCGTTGATCCAGCCGGCCTGGGCCTGCTCGCTCGGGCTCACCCCGGCTTTCTTCATCGCGGCGAGGAACTGCTTGGTGCCCTCGGGGAGGTTCTTCGCCTGCCACGGGTAGAAGCCGAGCCGGAAGATCCAGCCGTTGAGGTTGTCGCCGTACTTCTCGATGGTGTCGTCGCGGTAGCCCTCGGGTGCGTAGAACTTCACGCCCACTGCGCCCGCCTGCTTGAGCTCCTGGGAGATCTTGTAGGCACCGCCGAAGTCCATGCAGGTCGCGACGAACTCGACCCCCGCGTCCTTCATCTCTTGCGCGTCGTCGCTCGCGTCGGTGAACCCGAACGCCAGCGCAGTGTCCTCGAAGACGATGTCGAACCCGTACTTCTGGAACGTCGCCCGGGTGCCGTCACCACAGGCCGCCGAGCTCGGGTGGCTGTAGGTGAGCAGCGCGACCTTCTTCACGCCGAGGTTCTTGGCGAGCACGGCCGGGCCGAGGCCGGGGCACTTGAAGCAGAGGAACGAGCCCTTCTCACCGAAGAGGTTGAGGCGAGGGCAGGTCTCGAACGTGCCGCTCGGGCCCGCGAGGTCGATCGTCGCATCGGAGATCGCGTCGACCTGCGCCACCGTGCCGCAGTACCCGGCGTCGATGTTGTACCCGAACGACGGGATGCCCTGCTGCGAGAGGTAGGTGCCACCGGCGAAGGAGTTGGTCGAGATCGGGAGGACCGCGAAGACCTTCTTCTCCTCGACGAGCGAGCGGGCGGCGCGGATGTTGCCGGACGGCGAGCCCTGGTCGTCGAGCTGGGCGACGAGCTTCAGCTTCTTGCCGAAGACGCCACCCTCCTTGTTGATCTTGTCGAAGTAGGCCTTCACGCCGTCGAACGCGCTCGGGTACGGCACGTTGAGCGCGCTCGGCGGGCTTGCGAGGCCGCCCACGCGGATCTCGCTGCCGGTCACGCCTTGACGACCTTCGCCCTGGGCGCCGGCCGAAGCCGTCCCGATGACGCTCGCGGCCGAGGCCACGAGGAGTACGACCACCAACAGCGACACGTATCGGCGCATCGAGCGCTCCCCCCGTCCGAGCCGCCCCGTCCCCCGGGTCGGCGCCGCGCACTCTAGTCAGGAATGACGTGCGTGTCAGGGTCGTCACGCGGAGCCGTCGGGCCGGCGCGCGCGACGATGGCGGGGTGCCGCAGACCCTCGTGAGCTTCCACGCTCACCCCGACGACGAGTGCATCCAGACCGGGGGCACGCTCGCCAAGGCCGCAGCCGACGGCCTCCGCACGGTGGTCGTCTTCGCGACGCGCGGCGAGCACGGCGAGGTCGACGACGGGGTCCTGGACGACGGCGAGTCGCTCGCCGAACGGCGCATGGTCGAGACGGCGCGGGCGGCCGAGCTGCTCGGCGTCGCGCGGGTGGAGTTCCTCGGCTACGTCGACTCCGGGATGGACGGCACGCCGGAGAACGACGCGCCCGGGTCCTTCTGGTCCGCCGACGTCGACGAGGCCGCCGGCCGGCTCGCCCGGATCCTCGACGAGGAGGACGCCGGCATCCTCACCGTCTACGACGAGCGCGGCGGGTACGGCCACCCGGACCACATCCAGGTGCACCGCGTGGGGATCCGTGCCGCCGAGCTCGCCGGGACCCCTCGGGTCTTCGAGGCCACCCTCAACCGGGACGAGGCGCGACGAGCGATCGACGACTTCGCCGAGCAGGCCAAGGCGGCGGGCATCCCGCTGCCGGGCGACATCGAGGACGGGGAGGAGTTCGACGTCGGCGTTCCCGCCGCCGACATCACCACCGAGGTCGATGTGAGCGAGCACGTGGACGCGAAGCGCGCCGCACTGGCCGCCCACGCGAGCCAGGTCGACGAGTCGTCGTGGTTCCTCTCGATCCCGGAGGACATCTTCCGGCACTTCTTCGGCCGGGAGTGGTTCATCCATCGCGGCGTCGAGCCGGGCGGCGAGCTCGAACGCTCCCTCTGGTGACCGCCAGGGGCTGAGGTCAGGGGCTGACCGTGGACTGGGCGCTGTTCGGCATCGGGCTCGCGATGGCGCTGCTGTGCGTGCCGGCGCTGATCCCCGTCGACCACTGGAGCCTGCTCCTCCCGGTCTTCATCGTCTCCTGGCTGGGCACCGGGCTGAGCGGCTTCTGGCTCCTGGTGGGCAGCGGCGCGGTCGCCGTGCTCGTCGCCCTCGGCGGGCTCGACGCGTGGCCCGGGTGGGTCGGCCTCGGCCTCGCGCTCCTCGCGATGGCCGCGCTCGCCTACCAGCGCGTCCTCGCCCGCCGCGCCGCGGGGGCGTTCGACCGCGCGCTCAACGCGCTCGACGCCCGCACCGTGGCCAGGACCCGCCGCCGGGCGACCTCGGTCTTCGCGCCGTTCTGGATGGGTAGGCACGGCGTCGAGCGCGTGCGCAACCTCCGGTACGCGCCCGGCATGAAGCGCCGTCACCTCCTCGACGTCTACCGGCCGACGCCCCGACCGGCGGCCCCGGCACCCGTGCTGCTCCAGATCCACGGCGGCGCGTGGACGGTCGGCACCAAGAACACCCAGGGCCGCCCGCTGATGCAGGCGCTCACCGCGGCCGGCTGGGTGTGCGTTGCGATCAACTACCGGCTCGCGCCCCGCACGACGATCCACGACCAGATCGTCGACGGGAAGCTCGCGCTGCGCTGGATCCGCGAGCACATCGCGGAGCACGGCGGCGATCCGGACCGCGTCGTCGTCACCGGCGGATCGGCGGGTGGCCATCTCGCGGCGATGGTCGCGCTCACCGCGAACGACCCTCGGTACCAACCCGACTTCGAGACGCTCGACACGTCGGTGATCGGGTGCGTGCCGATGTACGGCGTCTACGACCTCGAGCAGATCTTCTCCAGCCCGGGGCGCATCGGTCGCCGCCTCGGCGGCGCGATCGGCGCTCGTGTCGTGGGCGTGAACGTCGCCGACGACCCGGCGGCGTACCGCGCTGTCTCGCCCGTCTACACGGTGCGGCCCGGCGCGCCGCCGTTCCTCATCACGCACGGGACGATCGACAACCTCGTACCGGTGGACCAGGCCCGGCGCTTCGTCGCCGCACTCCGAGAGGTCGGCACCGACGTCACCTACGTCGAGCTGACCGGCGCACCCCACGCCTTCGACGTCTTCCACTCCGAATGGGCCGACGCGGCGGTGGCGGGCGTCTCCCGTTGGCTCGCGTGGCTCCTCAGCCGCGAGGCGGACGCCGACGGCCCAGGAGCCGGGGCCGCCGATAGCTCGACCGGTCCGACGACCATGGCGCGTACGGCGCCATCGTGATCCCTGCGAGTGCGAGCAGCACCGAGTCGTAGTTCACCCGCCAGCCGGAGAAGTCGCGCCAGGCGCGCTCCCGGTCCGGGCGCACCGGCACGCCGGCCGCGGCCAGGCGCTCGTAGGCATCGTCGAACTCGCTGCGATCGATGCTGATGGGATCGGTCGCCGCGGGATCGGCGTCGTGGGTGACATCGAAGAAGTCCGCGATCTCGCGCAGCGCGAGATAGCCGGACCGGATGCAGAGCCCGGCCTGCGGCGACCACGGGATGGAGAGCGTCGACTGGGCGAGGGCTGCGGCGTCGAGCACGGCGCCGCTCGACGTCACCCACGAACGGTGCGGGTTGGGCGAGCGGAAGAACACCAGGACCGCGAGCGAGGTATGCGTCTCCTCGAGCTCGTTGAACCACTGCTCCCACGAGGCCCAGAGCTCGGGCAGCCGGTCGGTCCAGTTGATGGAGTGGTACCGGATGAGCAGCTCCACCGCGCTCGGGGGGATGCCGGCGCGCGTGGAGAGCTGCGCGACCGCGACCTCGCGGCGCGAGAACGCGCTGTAGATGGTGGGGAGGTACGCGACGAAGAGCGCGAACAAGCCGAGGCCGACCGCCGCCTCGGTGAACACGAGCAGGAAGCTCGGGAGGTCATCGGGCGGCACCACGAAGCCGAGCGTGAACAACGACGAGCCGCTCAGCTCGAACGCGACGCGCCAGTCGCGCACGGTGACGAGCCCGTAGTAGATCGCCGCGAACCCGATGAGCACGAGCACGATCCACACGACCACGAGGCCGAGCAGCGCGAGCGGCGCGTACAGCGCCATGATCCGGTCGCGCGCCTCGTAGGACTTGCTCTCGCGCGCGATGAGGTTGAACCCCTGCCGCACCGTGGTGAACACGACGAACGTGAGCGGCGTGCGGACACCCCGAGGCAGGACGAACGTGCGGAGCGCCGAGTCGAGGACGATCGCGATCAGGGCCACACCGCCGACCACACAGACCACACTGACGACGGTGTCCACGCCTCATCCTGACCTCAATCGGCGTCCCCACGCGGCGGTCGCCGGTTGCGCTTGACGTCGCTCCGCCGCCGCTTCGAGTCGACCCGCGCCGCGCGCGCCGATCGCGACGGCCGAGTGGGCCGACGCGGCGGATCCACGCGCAACGCCGCCTCGAGCTTGGTGCGGAGCCGCTCGAGCGCCACCTCCCGGTTGCGGGCCTGGGAGCGCGAGTCGGCGGCGACCGCGGTCACCACCGGCCCGAGCCGCTCGAGCAGGCGGGCCCGCTGGCGGGGCCCGAGCGACGAGGACCCGGCGATGTCGAAGCGCACCTCGACCCGGGTGTCGGCGGTGTTGGCGTGCTGGCCACCCGGACCGCCCGAACGGCTGGTACGCCACTCGAGCTCGGCGAGCGGCACGACGCAGGTGCTCGACACTCGCAGGATCCCGTCGTCCACGTCTCGACCGTAGGCGGGCCGACGGTGGGGCCCGCGCCGGCACGCCTGGGCGATTCGTCCGGTTACCCATCGGTAGATTTCTCGCCGGCCGCCATTGACACCCCTGCGTTCCCTTCTAGAGTGGCGCCGTCGTGACCGGCGTCACACCCGGCGACGACCCAAGGATCCTTGACCACCAACGACCCCGGGCCGGGCAGGTCTCCGGGGCACCACCGGGGGGAACCAGTGGCCGATTCACACCGGCATGCACCTCGTCGTCGGCT
The DNA here is from genome assembly GCA_964555735.1 of uncultured Bifidobacteriaceae bacterium. Lineage (GTDB taxonomy): Bacteria > Actinomycetota > Acidimicrobiia > IMCC26256 > PALSA-555 > CAZKTS01. The sequence continues at coordinate 9,275 of CAZKTS010000122.1, read as the reverse complement.
CGTGCGGTTCGCCGCCATCGCCGCCGTCTTCGCACTCTCACTCGGTGCGTTCGCGGGCATCGCGACCGCGAACGAGTCCCAGGGCGCCGCGGCCTCCGCGCCGGCGGCGCAGCAGAAGGGCGACCTCACCTTCGGGCTCGAGGCCGAGACCACCAACTACTGCCTCTCGCGCGCGCAGCTCGCGATCTCGGGCATCCAGGTGGTCGCCGCGATCTACGACACCCTGACCGTCCCGAACTCCAAGGGTGTCGCGGTCCCCTACCTCGCCAAGTCGGTGGAGCCGAACGCGGACTTCACCGAGTGGACGATCGGGCTCCGTGACGGCATCAAGTTCCACGACGGCACGCCGCTCGACGCGGCCGCCGTGAAGCTCAACCTCGACGCGGCCCGCGGTGCGCCCGGCGCACCCAACAGCGGTCCGCTGCTCACGATCGTGTTCAAGTTCGTGAGCGACGTGCAGGTCGTCGACCCGGCCACGGTCAAGGTCGTGCTCAGCACACCGGTGCCCGACTTCCCGAACTACCTGTACCAGACCGGTCGGCTCGGGATCATGGCCCCGGCCCAGCTCAACGCCGGCGACGCGTGCGCGACCAACATGATCGGCACCGGCCCCTTCAAGCTCGAGGAGTACTCCCCGAACGAGAAGACCGTCGTCACCGCCAACCCCGACTACTGGCAGAAGGGCTTCCCGAAGGCGAAGTCGATCACCTTCGTGCCCGTGGTCGACGGCGCGGTGCGCGTCAACCAGCTCCAGGGCGGCCAGCTCGACGTGATGCACACTTCGAGCGCGCTCCAGATCGACACGCTGAAGTCGCTCGGCAGCGAGGTGAAGCTGCTCGAGCAGAAGCCCGGCGTGCGCGAGATCCGGTACTACGTGCTCCTGGCCGCGGACGCTCCGTTCGACAGCCAGACCGCTCGTGACGCGTTCCAGACCGGTCTCGACAAGAACACGATCAACCAGATCCGCAACAAGGGCATCTTCGACGTCGCCAACAGCCTCATGGACGTCGATGCACCCGGCTACGTCAAGAACGCCGGGTACCCGAAGTACAACGAGAAGAAGGCCAAGCAGCTCGTCGAGCAGTACAAGTCGGAGTCCGGGGGGAACTTCAACATCATCCTCGGCACGACGACCGACCCGGAGAACAGCGCCGAGGCCCAGCTCATGAAGCAGGAGCTGGCCAAGGTCGGCATCGAGGCGGACATCGCGCAGTTCGACCAGGCCACGCTGATCAACAAGGCCCTGGCCGGCGACATCGACGTCCTGCTGTGGCGCAACCTGCACGGCGGCTACACCAACTCGAACGACTCCGACACCTACCCGTGGTTCGCGAACGCGGACACCGGCAACATCCTGAACTTCTCCGGGTTCAACGACGCCACGACCCAGGGCCTGCTCGACACCGGCCGCGGGCAGTCGGAGATCGCCGACATCAAGAAGACCTACCAGGACTTCAACAAGGCGATGGCCAAGGGTGGCTACGAGTTCCCGACGTGGTTCGTCGACTGGACCATCGGCTACCAGAGCGACGTGAAGCTCACGCTCCCGCCGCTGCCCGACGGTCAGGGCAAGCCGCTGTTCGTCTACGGCCGCATCCCGGTGCTCGGCCTCAGCGGCGGCTGACACAGAAGGAGGGACCTCGGTAGGAGTCGGACTCAGGAGGAACTGAGCAGCACATGGAACTGGCGCGGCTGGTGGCGAAGCGGTTCGTCCAGTTCGTCGTGGTGCTGTTCATCATCACGTTCTTCACGTTCTTCCTGATCCGGCTCCTGCCGAGCGACCCGACCGACGCAATCATCCCGTTCGGGACCGACGAGCAGAAGGCCCAGCTCCGCGAGGACCTCGGGCTCGACAAGCCGCCGTTCGAGCAGTTCACGGGCTACGTCGGCAACGTGCTCCAGGGCGACCTCGGTCGGCAGTACTCGAGTGGCGAGCCGGTCACCGAGCTCATCAACCAGTCGATGCCGGTCTCGCTGGAGCTGATGATCTACGCGCAGATCCTGGCGCTCGCCGTCGCGATCCCGCTCGGCATCCTGTCCGCCTACCGGGCGGGCACCCGCACCGACAGCGCGATCAACACCACCGGGTTCGCGCTGCTCGCGCTGCCTGCGTTCGTGCTCGCGCTGCTGCTCAGCTACTTCATCGGCGCGGAGCTCAAATGGCTGCCGACCGGCGGGTACGCGCCGGGCTGGCTCGATCCCCTCTTCGACTCGAACCGCTCCCCCGACCTCGGGCCGCACTTCGAGTACATGATCCTGCCCACGATCGCGCTCGCGGTCGGCCAGATCGCCGTCTACATGCGCCACCTGCGCAGCGACATGATCGCCACGCTGCAGGAGAACTTCATCACCATGGCCAAGGCCAAGGGCATCTCCAACCGGCGCATCCTGTGGCGCCACGCGCTGCGGCCGTCGAGCCTCACGCTGCTCACCGTCGCCGGACTCAACGTCGGCACGCTCATCAGCGGCGCGGTCGTCGTCGAGGTGATCTTCGGCATCCCCGGCATGGGCAAGCAGCTGTTCGCCGCGATCGGCGGGCGCGAGTACGTGGTGCTCCAGAGCTTCGTCCTCGTCATCGCCGCCCTGTTCATCCTGTTGAACTTCCTGATCGACTTCCTGTACGCCGTGCTCGACCCGAGGATCCGTCGTGCCCAAGCCAACGCATAGCGACGAGAGCGAGTCCGCGGGGTCGGACGATCTGACCAATCTCCCCGAGACGCCGAGCGACCTGCTGCTCGAGGGCGAGCGCAGCCACTACGGCAACGTCGCCGGCGACGCGGGACTCATCGGGGTCGCCGCCGTCGCGGCGGGCACCGAAGGCCGGAAGCGGCGCAAGGGCCTCGGCATCGGCGCGTGGCTCGCGATCGGCTTCATGGTCTTCATCGTCGCGGTGGCGGTGCTCGCCAAGACCGGGGTGGTCACCTGGGGCGACCCCTACGAGAGCATCGGCGAGTGCGCCCGCAAGGGTCCGTTCTCCCAGGAGGGCACCGCCGACGGCTTCCTCCTCGGCTGCGACGGCAACGGACGCGAGATGACCGCCCGCCTCGCCCTCGGCACGTGGACCTCGTTGCTCGTCGCGACCGGGGCGATCGTCCTCGGCTTCACGATCGGCGGCTCGCTCGGGCTGACCTCGGGGTTCTTCGGCACCGAGACCCATCGGTCGGTGGCCGCGGTCATCGGCGGCCTCATCGGCCTGCTCGTCGGGCTCGCGGCGGGCGTCGCCTTCGACTGGAGTCTCGTGCTCACCGGCCTGGCCGGGATCGTGGCCGGCGCGATCGCGAGCTGGTTCGTCGGCAACGTCGACACGATCATCTCGGGGCTGTTCAACACATTCCTCGCGATCCCCGCGGTGATCCTCGCGTTGGCGTTGGTCGCGTTCCTCCAGGGCAGTCCGGACCAGGCCGCGAAGAGCAGCACCCCGCCGGAGCTCCTGCTCATCATCGCCATCGGCATCGTCTCGGTCCCGCTCATCGGTCGCATCGTGCGGGCGAGCGCGATCAGCTGGAGTCAGCGCGAGTTCGTCCTCGCGGCGCGAGCCCAGGGCGCGAAGAACGGGCGCATCATGATCAAGGAGGTGCTGCCCAACGTCGCGCCGGCGATGTTCTCGATCTCGCTGCTGGCGATCGCCATCGCCATCGTGGCCGAGGGCACGCTGGCCATCCTCGGTGTCGGCGTGCAGGCCCCCACCCCGTCGCTCGGCAACATCATCGCCTACGAGCGCACCAACCTGAACCGCTCACCGCACATGATCCTCGAGCCCGCGATCCTGATCTTCCTGATCGTCCTCTCGCTGAACTACCTCGGCGACGTGGTGCGGGCCCGGTCCGACGTCCGGGAAGGTGGGATTTGAGCGACGTGCCGAACTCCGACGCACCGGCGCCCACAGCGGCTGGCGGCGCGGCGACTGCGGTCGCGACACCGCCGCTGCTCGAGGTCACCGACGTCAAGACCGCGTTCGAGACCGACCGCGGCCTGGTCCGATCGGTGGACGGCGTCTCGTTCACCCTCGAGCGGGGCAAGACCGTCGGCATCGTCGGCGAGTCCGGGTCGGGCAAGACCGTGCTGTCGCGCTCGATCATGGGGCTGCTGCCCAAGCGGGGCGTCCGGCGCGAGGGCTCGCTGAAGTTCGAGGGTCAGGAGCTCACCGGCCTCTCCCCCAAGGAGATGCGCGCCTTCTGGGGCGCGCAGATGTCGATGATCTTCCAGGACCCGATGACGTCACTGAACCCGGTGATGAAGATCGGCAAGCAGATCACCGAGTCGATCCGCCAGCACCTCGACGTGACCAAGGACTTCGCGCGCGAGCTCGCCGAGAGCCAGCTCGCGTCCGTGCGCATCCCCGAGCCCCAGCAGCGGCTCAAGGAGTACCCCCACCAGCTCTCCGGCGGCATGCGTCAGCGGGTGTGCATCGCGGTCGCGCTCGCCTGCGGCCCGAAGCTGCTGTTCGCCGACGAGCCCACCACCGCGCTGGACGTGACCGTGCAAGCGCAGGTGCTCGACCTCATCGCCGCGCAGCAGGCCGAGCGCTTCATGGCCATGGTGCTCATCACCCACGACCTCGGTGTCGTCGCCGGCCGCACCGACGAGATCGTCGTGATGTACGCGGGCCGGATCGTGGAGAAGGCCAGCACGGGTGTGCTGTTCAGCAACATGAAGCACCCGTACACCGCCGCGCTGCTGTCCTCGATCCCGAAGATCAGCCAGCCGAGCCACACCCGGCTCGCGTCGATCCCCGGACGGCCGCCGGACCTCGTGCACCCGCCCGCGGGCTGCAAGTTCGCGCCCCGGTGCGCCTACGTGCAGCCGCGCTGCCTCGAGGAGGAGCCGCCGCTGCTCGACGCCCCCGAGGCCGGTCACCAGTTCCGGTGCTGGTTCCCCGTCGGCACCCCCGAGGGCGACGCGGCACTGGAGCGCAACAAGGCCGAGGGCCTGCGCGCCGCCGAGGCCCTCACCGCGGCAGACGCGTGATCGGCACGAGCGAGAGCGGAGAAGCTTCCTGATGGCAGGGTCCGGGACCGCGCACCTTCGCGACGAGGCGGACGCGCTGCTGCGCGTCGAGCACCTCGTGGTGGAGTTCCCCGTCGGGCGCAGCGGCCAGAAGGTGAACGCGGTCAGCGACGTCAGCCTCGACATCGTGGAAGGCGAGACGCTCGGGTTGGTCGGCGAGTCCGGGTGCGGCAAGTCGACGACCGGCCGAGCGATCGTCCAGCTCCCCCGCCCCACCTCGGGCAGCGTCAAGCTCGACGGCCAGGAGCTCACGGGGCTCACGGGCGAGAACCTGCGCAAGCTCCGCCCGCGCATGCAGATGATCTTCCAGGACCCGATCTCGTCGCTGAACCCGCGCCGCAAGGTGCGCGACATCGTCTCCGAGGGCCTCGACATCTGGAACATCGGCACCGACGCCGAGCGCGACGCCAAGGTCGTCGAGGTGCTCGAGACCGTCGGCATCGACCCTGCCGGCGCCGACCGACGGCCGCACGAGTTCTCCGGCGGTCAGTGCCAGCGCATCTCGATCGCGCGGGCCGTCGCCACCGACCCGAAGATCATCATCTGCGACGAGCCGGTGTCGGCCCTCGACGTGTCGGTGCAGGCCCAGATCGTCAACCTGCTCCGCGACATGAAGTACCGCAACGGAATCACGCTCATCTTCATCGCCCACGACCTGGCGGTGGTGAAGAACGTGAGCGACCGGGTGCTCGTGATGTACCTCGGCAAGACCTGCGAGTTCGGCGCGCCCGACACGATGTACGCGAACCCCTCGCACCCCTACACGCCCGCGCTGCTCGCTGCGATCCCCGAGCCCGACCCGGAGAACCGGCCCGACACCGAGAAGGTGCTCGGCGGCGAGATCCCCTCACCGATCCACCCGCCCACCGGCTGCCGCTTCCGCACCCGCTGCCCGAAGGCGCAGGAGAAGTGCGCGACCGAGGAGCCGGTCATGGCCGAGGTCGGCCCCGACCACTACGTCGCGTGCCACTTCCCCCTCGCGCCCGGCGAGGAGCTCGACTTCACCCGAGTGGGCATCGGCGCCAGCGTGGACGTCTGACCACATCTTCAGGGTGATGCGCCCGTCGCATTGCCTCCTCCTCGGCAGGCTGCGGGGGAGGCAACGACGACGGGCGCTTCCACGTCAACGGGTCACGACGGCCGCCGTCTTCTCCTCCACGTCGCTCGTCTCGCAACCGGTCAGGCGGCTTCGGCCACCAGCTCGGCGGGTTCGAGGGCCAGGTCCAGGACCTGGTGGACGTGGTCGACGAGGTGGAAGGTCATCTCGTTGCGCACGCTCTCGGGGACGTCCTCGAGGTCGGGGCCGTTGCGGGCGGGCAGCAGGACGGTGGTGAGCCCCGCCCGCTGCGCGGCCAGCACCTTCTGCTTCACCCCGCCGATCGGCAGCACCTTCCCCTGCAGCGTCACCTCGCCGGTCATGCCGACCTCGGGGCGGACGGCGCGACCGGTGAGCAGGCTCGTGATCGCGGTCGTCATGGTGACGCCGGCCGACGGCCCGTCCTTGGGGATCGCGCCCGCGGGCACGTGCAGGTGCAGCCGACGACGGGCCGCCGCCGGGTCCACGCCGAGCTCTTCGGCGTTCGCCTGCACGTACGACAGCGCGATCTGGGCCGACTCCTTCATCACGTCGCCGAGCTGGCCGGTGAGCGTGAGTCCGGCGTCGCCGTCGGACGCGTTGGCCTCGATGAAGAGCACGTCGCCACCGGTGCCCGTGACCGCGAGCCCCGTGGCCACGCCCGGCTGACCCGTGCGCTCCGCCACCTCCGGGAAGAACTTCGCCCGGCCGAGTGACGACCGCACCAGGTCGTCGTCGACGACGATCGGCGCGTCGGTATCGCTCGCCGCGTCACCGTCGGCCGCCGCGACCCTCGCCGCGAGCTTGCGGAGCAGCTTCCCGAGCTCGCGCTCGAGGTTCCGCACGCCGGCTTCACGCGTGTAGTCGGTGACCACCGTGCGCAGCGCCTCTTCGGGCACGGTCACGTCGTCGGCCCGCAGCCCGTTGCGCGACAGCTGACGCTCGAGCAGGTGGTCGCGCGCGATGGCGACCTTCTCGTCCTCCGTGTAGCCGTCGAGGCGGATGACCTCGAGCCGGTCCAGCAGCGGACCGGGGATCGTGTCGATCACGTTCGCGGTCGCGAGGAACAGCACGTCGGACAGGTCGAGGTCGATCTCGAGGTAGTGGTCGCGGAACGTGTGGTTCTGCGCCGGGTCGAGCACCTCGAGCAGCGCGCTGGACGGGTCGCCCCGCCAGTCGTTGCCGAGCTTGTCGACCTCGTCGAGCAGGATCACCGGGTTCATCGAGCCGGCCTCGGTCAGTGCTCGCACGATGCGGCCCGGGCGAGCGCCCACGTAGGTGCGGCGGTGCCCGCGCAGCTCGGCTTCGTCGCGCACGCCGCCCAGGGCGACCCGGGCGAACGAGCGCCCGAGGGCGCGCGCCACCGACTCACCGAGCGACGTCTTGCCGACGCCCGGCGGGCCGACGAGCGCCAGGATCGCGCCGGCACCCCGGCCGCCTTCGGCCTCCAGGCCGCGGTCGGAGCGGAGCTTGCGCACCGCCAGCAGCTCGACGATGCGGTCCTTCACGTCGTCGAGACCGGTGTGGTCGGCGTCGAGCACGCGCCGCGCCTGGGTGACGTCGGCCGCGTCCTCGCTGTGCACGCTCCACGGGATGTCGAGCACGGTGTCGAGCCACGTGCGGACCCATCCGTGCTCCGGGCTCTGCTCCCCCATCCGCTCGAGCCGGTCGATCTCGCGCGCGGCCGCGTCGTGCACGGGCTCGGGCAGCTTCGCCTCGTCGAGCCGACGGCGGTACTCGCCGACGACGTCGTCGTCGTCCTCGCCCAGCTCCTTGCGGATCGCGTCGAGCTGGCGCCGCAGCAGGAACTCGCGCTGCTGCTTCTCCATGCCGTCGGTGACCTCGGTGCGGATCTTCTCCGACAGCTCCAGCTCACCCAGCGCGTCGCGCGCCCACGCGACGACCTTGGCCAGGCGCGCCTCGACGTCGAGGGTCTCGAGCAGCTCGAGCTTGCGCTCGATGCTCAGGTCGGGCCACCAGCCCGCGGTGTCGGCGAGCGCGCCGGGGTCGCCGACGCCCTGGAGGGCCTCGGCGAAGCGGCGGCTGCCCAGGCGCTCGGCGATCGCGCCGACGACGGCGCGGTACTCGCGCGCCAGCTCTTGCACCCGGTCGGCCGACTCGGGCGACGGCCCGTCGTCGACCGGCTCCACCTCGACCCACAGGCCAGCGCCACTGCCCACGACGCCCTGGCCGACGACGGCGCGAGACAGCCCGCGCAGGACAAGGGCGTCGGTGCCGTTGGGCAGCTCACCCCGGCTCTCGATGCGCGCCACGGTGCCGACCGCGGCGTAGCGACCGTCGACCCGGGGCACGAGGAGCACGGTCTCGGCGTCCTCGCCGTCGACCTCGGCCGCGGCCGCCACGGCGGCCTTGGCCTCGTCGCTCTCGAGCGCGAAGGTCACGACCATCTGGGGCAGCACGACGCCGGTGCTCAGGGGCAGCAACGGGAGCGTGCGGACCGGCCCCTCGTGGTCGGCGCGCTCGGGAGCGGGGTGCTCGGGGGTGACGTTCTCGGCCATGCGGACCTCACGGGATCTGGTGATTACACCATTACGTGATGGTGGGAACCGCCTGCCGGCCGTCTTCATTCCCGAGAAATTCGGTCGGGTTTCGCCTTTCCGGACGGAGGCTCCAGGTACCAGGCGTGGGCCTCGCCGCCGACGGTCCAGCCGCGGTGGGTCTTGAGGTCGTGGTGGTAGGGGCAGATGCGCCAGAGGTTGTCGCGGGTGGTGGTGCCGCCGTCGGCGAGGCCGATCACGTGATCGGTCTCGAGGTGCTGGTCGCGGTCGCAGCCTTCGACCCCACACGTCGGGTACTGGTGCTCCAGCCAACGGCGGAGGTCAGCGGGGAGGTAGCGGCCGAGGGACTCGAAGCCGTCGAGGTGCGATCCGTTGCGGGGGACTTCGACGACCGGGCGGCCGTCGGCGAGGCGCCGTGCGGTGCTCATCGGGATGGGCCCGACGCCGCGCAGCTCGGCGGTGTCGCCGTCGATGATCACCTGCAAAGGTGAGACCTTGGCCGGCACCCGCCCGGTGGCGAGCGCGACGAGCGCGTCCGCGGCGTACGCCTGGCGTGCCTCGCGGTCCTTGGGGTCGCGGCGGCGGGCCTCGTCGAAGATGTCGGCCTCGAGGCCGTCGAGCGCAGCCCAGAGCTTCGCCGCCGCGTCGGGCTCCAGGCGATACTCACCACACCC
>CAZKTS010000121.1:0-7302 GCA_964555735.1 uncultured Bifidobacteriaceae bacterium | reverse complement strand
AGCAGAACGGAGATCGCATGAGCACCCCCAGCACGCCCGCGAAGGTGGCGGTGCTGCCCCGCGGCTCGTACACCGTCTTCCTCCTCGGCGCGATCGCCGGGTTCGTCGACGGCGTCACGTTCCTCACACTGTTCGGGCTCTTCACCGCGAACATGAGCGGGAACGCCGCCCGCCTCGGCGCCACCACGGGCGAGGGAGACTGGTCGGCCGCACTGACGCGGCTCGTGCCGATCGTGGTGTGGATCGTGGTCGTGATCGCGACCGTCGTGGTGATCGAGGTGCGGGGCCGGGGTCAGGCGCGATCGCTGCGGCCGCTGCTGGTGCTCGAAGCGGCGCTGCTGACGGTGTTCATGGTGCTCGGCTCGGTGCTCCTCGACGCGGGCGACATCCTCCCGCAGTCGCTCGCGTTCTATGGCCTGGCGGTGGTGGCCGCGGTGGCGATGGGGATCCAGACGTCGGCGCTGCGGCGGGTCGACGGCACGGTGGCCGTCCACACCACGTTCGTGAGCGGGATGATCGTGAACCTGGGCGAGGACGTGGTGGCCGCGCTGCGTCGGGACGACCCGGCCGCGGTGGCGCGGGCCCGCATGCACGGGCTGGTGGTGGTGACGCTCATCGCCGGGGCCGCGCTGGGCGCGCTGCTCCTCGGTGAGCTCGAGCTCTGGTGTGTGGCCGTCCCGATCCTGACCCTGCTGGGGCTCGCCGCCTGGGCGGACCCAGGCGCCTGAAGATCGTGCAGCTAGCGAGCCGCGGTGAGCCGGCGCTGGCGGAGGATCCGGCGCCGTTCACGCTCCGAGCACCCACCCCAGACCCCGTGATCGATCCGGTACTGGAGGGCGTACTCGAGGCACTCGCTCTTGACCGGGCACTCGGCGCAGACCTTGCGGGCCCGCTCGACGCCGACACCGTCGGAGGGGAAGAACTGCCCCGCCTTGGCATCGCGACAGAGGGCCCGGAGCATCCACGCCGGGGTCCGGTGGTCGGGGGGGAGGTCGAAGCTGGTGTCGTTCATAGGTTGTGGGTGAAACGTCGGCCGGGTGGCCCCGGTTCCCGAGAATGGGTTCCGACCTGGTCGCCCCGCCTCTGGGGCACCCGGACTCAGCGAACGCCCAGGTTGATCGGGAACACTCACGGGCAGGAACCCGGTTCGGTCTAGGTGGGGTTGAACGCTCGAGACCGTCCTGCCTTTCACTCTCGCGACCCCGACGTGAGGTGCCTTCCGCGTGAACGACGACACGACGCCCCCGCCCGAGCTGCCACCTCCGACCACCCCCGAGCCTGGTGGTGACGCCGCGCCCCGAGGCCGGCCGCGCGGGGTGCTGCTCGGGGCCGTGATCGGCGCGGTGGTGGGCGCCCTCGTCGCGAGCGGCGTCTTCGTGATCGCCGACGACGACCCGGGCACGACGACGGTGGTGCGCAGCCCGTCGACGCCGGTCATCGCGCGGCCCTCGACCGAGGTGAACACCGACGTCGACGTCGCCGACATCATCGACCGGGCCGAGCCCGCGATCGTCGCGATCACCACCGGCGACGGCCCCGGCACCGGCACCGGCGGCGCGGGCACCGGCTTCGTGATCACGCCCGACGGCTACGTCGTCACCAACAACCACGTGGTGGAGGGCGAGGACCGCATCGAGGTCGCGTTCACCGACGGCCGGTCGCTCACCGCCGAGACCGTCGGGCGCGACCCGTCGGCCGACCTCGCCGTGCTCAAGGTCGATGGCTCGGGCCTCCCGACCATCGAGCTCGGCGACTCCGAGGCGGTCCAGGTGGGTGACGGCGTCGTCGCGATCGGCAACGCGCTCGCGCTCGACGGCGGCCTCAGCGTCACCCAGGGGATCATCTCCGGCACCGACCGGTCCGTCGAGACCGACGTCGGCGGTTCGCTCGTGGGGATGCTCCAGACCGACGCGGCCATCAACCCGGGCAACTCGGGCGGACCGCTGCTCGACGTGAACGCGAAGGTCATCGGGATCAACACCGCGATCGCGAACCCGCAGAACGCGCAGAACGTCGGCTTCGCGATCCCCGCGTCGCGCGCCAAGCCGATCATCGAGGATCTCCGCCTCGGGCGGGAGCCTGCGTTCCTCGGCGTGTCGACGCAGAACGTCACGCCGGCCGTCGCGCGCGAGCGCGACCTGAGCGTCGAGGCGGGGGCCTACGTGGTGACCGTGACCGATGGTGCGCCGGCCTCGGACGCGGGCATCAAGGAAGGCGACGTCATCGTGGAGTTGGCCGGGCAGCCGATCCAGGACTCGGCCGATGTCCAGACTGCCGTGCGCACCCATCGCCCGGGCGACACCGTGAAGGTCGTCGTCGTGCGGGGCGACGAGCGGGTCACGGTCGAGGCCACGCTCAGTGCCCGCCCGGACGACGGCTGAGGCTCGGGGCCGGGGTACCCTGCTCCCGATGTCGATCGAAGAAGAAGATCTCGAGCAGCTGCCCCCGCAGGGGCACGTGAAGGTCGTGTACCTCGGCCCGGTGTCGCCGCACTGGGAGGTGCAGGGCGTCTTCGGGGACGGGCGGGTGATCGACGAGTTCCGGCAGCGGGCGGTCGCGCGACTCCAGCTCCTGCCACCGCACGACCCGCAGTTCCGCCGCAACCGCGAGCGGGTCAACCGCGACGCCGAGCGGGAGCGCCTGATCCTCGAGTGGGATCTCGGCTACGAGGAAGAGCCCGCCACGCCGGCGGCCCCCGCGGCCGAGTAGGCCCTCACCGCACGCCGAGGCGGTCGAGCAGGTCCCGGACCCGGCCCTCGATCTCGTCGCGGATCGGGCGAACCGCCTCGACGCCCTGCCCGGCGGGATCGTCGAGCTCCCAGTCCTCGTAGCGCTTGCCCGGGTACAGCGGGCACGCGTCGCCGCACCCCATGGTGACCACGACGTCGGCGGCTTGGACGATCTCCTCGGTCCAGGGCTTCGGGTACTCGCCGGTGATGTCGATCCCGACCTCGGCCATCGCGGCCACGGCGGACGGGTTGACCTCGGTCCCGGGCTCGGAGCCGCCGGACCACGCGATGGCTCGGTCGCCCGCGAGGTGGTTGAACCAGCCGAGCGCCATCTGGCTGCGCCCCGCGTTGTGGACGCACAGGAAGAGCACGACGGGGGTGCCGTCGGCGGCGTGGCCCTCGACGCGGGCGAGTGCCTTGAGGCGCTGGCGCGCGAACCGCTCGGCGAGCAGGGGCAAGAAGTTGGGCAGGCGCGCCCCGTCGGCGAACTGGTCGTAGCTCGACGTCAGGAACCGCTCGATGGTCTCGGCGCCGAAGACGCCCTCGAACTCGGTGCTGAGGCGCTGCGCCGCGCCTCGGAGCGCGAGCTGCTGATCCGGTCCGAGGGTGCTGCTGGTGGCATCGGTCATGAGGTCTCCAGGCGCGTCGGTCAGGTGGTGTGGTCGTGCGGGACGACGACGTCGCCCGCGTCGAGGTCGGGCTTCCAGTAGCGGACGAGGACGATCGCGATGAGCGCGCCGAGCACCTGGAACACGACGAAGAGCGGGACGTCCTCGGGGGCGATGCCCGCGAACGTGTCGCTCAACGAACGCGCCACCGTGACGGCCGGGTTGGCGAAGCTGGTGGACGACGTGAACCAGTACGCCGCGGTGATGTACCCCGCGACCGCGAAGGCCGCGGTCTGGGCGCGGCCGCTCCGGGCCACGCCGAGGATCACGACGAGGAGCCCGAACGTGGCCACGACCTCGCCGAGCAGGACCCCGCTCGACGAGCGGTCGTGGGTCGAGATCGTCACCGCGGGGAGCTCGAACATGAGGTTGGCGACGACGGCGCCGATGCACGCACCGGCGAGCTGGGCGACGACGTAGGCGCTCGCCTCGCGCGTCGACACGCCGCCGAGCAGTCGGTCGGCGAGCGTGACGACGGGGTTGAGGTGCGCGCCCGAGATCGCGCCGAGGGCGAGGATGAGCGCGACCAGCACCGCGCCGGTGGCAAGCGCGTTCTCGAGCAGCTGGAGGCCGGTGTCGTCGGGGGACAGCCGCTGGGCGGCGATCCCCGAGCCGATCACGGTGGCGACCAGCAACCCAGTGCCGACCGCCTCCGCGCTGGCGCGTCGGAGGATCCCCTCGTGCCCCACGGTGCCGCCGATCCTCGCTGCCGAGTCGCTCAGCAGCAGCGGTCCGCCGACTCCGGCGCCGACGCGCAGCACATCGCGTCCTCGCCAGGTGCGACGGTGCGGAGCTCACCGGCCGGCATCTCGGCGTCGGCGAGCACGGTGTAGATCTCCCACGGCTCGCCGCCCGGGGCGTCGACCCAGACCTTGTCCTGGACCGCGAAGCAACAGGACACCTCGTCCTCCGTTGCGGTGTCGAGGCCCTCGTCGCTCAGCCGGCGGGTGGCAGCCGTGACCTCGTCGGTGGTCTCCACCTCGACGCCGAGGTGGTTGAGGGTCCCGGCCTGACCGCGGCCCTCGATGAGGACGAGCTTGAGGGGCGGATCCGCGACCGCGAAGTTGGCGTAGCCGGGGCGGCGCTTGGCGGGCTCGATGGCGAAGAGCTTGGTGTAGAAGTCGACGGCGGCGTCGAGATCGTCGACGTTGAGGGCGAGCTGGACCCGGGACATGGGGTTCCTCCTGCTACATTGATGGATGTCGATACATCGACGATGACAGATGTATCGACAGATGTCAATTCGTCCAGGGAGGGCCGGATGGCCAGGACCGACAGAAGCAGCGCCGATTCCGGGTGCTGCACGCCGTTCCTCGAGGCGCCGTTGGCGGAGGCCGAGGCAGAGGACCTCGCCCGGGCCTACGCGGCACTCGCCGACCCGGTCCGGCTCCGGCTGCTGAGCATGGTGGCCGCCGCCGGCGAGCTGTGCGCGTGCGATCTGCAGCGACCGCTCGGGAAGTCCCAGCCCACGATCTCGCACCACACGAAGGTGCTCGCCGAGGCCGGGCTCATCACCGGCGAGAAGCGCGGCCGCTGGGTCTGGTGGTCGCTCGTCCCGGGTCGGATCGACGCGCTCCGCGAGGCGCTCGCGACGCCGAGCGCCGTCGGTGCGTAGCTACCAGCGCTTCTCGTAGCGGTTGCGGAGCAACACCGCGGCGAGGTTGGCGAGCAGCGTGATCATGAGCAGCGCGAGGATCGCCGCGGCTGCGAGATCGATGCGGAACTCGGTCTTGGCGTCGGTCGCCCACTGGAACACCACCTGGGGGAGCGCGGTGTACGTGGTGGTGAACTTGTCGAAGAGGCCCGCGCTGCCCGTCGTGTAGAAGGTGCCGTAGAAGGCGCCGACCAGGATGAGCGGCGCGGTCTCGCCGATCGCGCGGGACAGCGAGAGGATCGTGCCCGTGAGGATCCCCGCGAACGCGTTCGGGAGCACCAGGGTCTTGGTGACCTCCCACTTCGTCGCGCCGACGCCGTAGCCGCCCTCGCGCAGGGACTGCGGGACGGCGCGGATCGCCTCCGACGACGTGATGATCACGATCGGCAGCACCAGGATCGACAGCGTGAGCCCGCCGGCGATGATCGTGCGGCCGCCGGTGATGCCGCCGTCCCCGAAGATGTCGTGCAGCACTCCGCCGATGAGGGGGAACTCGTCGATGTCGGTGCCGAACACCTTCACGAAGATCGCGAGGCCGAGGAGGCCGTAGACCACGGACGGCACGCCCGCCAGGTTGCGGATGTTGAGGCGCACGAAGTCGGTGAGCCGGTTCGCCGGTGCGTACTCCTCGAGGTAGATCGCGGTCGCGACGCCGAGTGGGAACGCGACCGCGGCCACGAACACCGCCAGCACGATGGTGCCGAAGATCGCCTGGGCGATACCCGCGTTCTCGGGGATGCGCGACAGGTTCGAGTTGAGGAAGCTGCTCGTCCCGAGGAGCGCAGCCGCACCGAACGTCACGAAGAACGCCACGGCCAGGCCGATCACCACCTTCCAGCGGCGGCGCACGACCGACCAGATGAGGAGCGCGGGAAGCCCGACCAGCGCGAGCAGCGTCGTGAGCCATCCCGCGATGCCCTCGGGGTTGGTCAGGAAGGTCCAGGTCTCGTCGAGCGCGGCCCCGAACTCGCTCGGCCAGTCGGAGATGACGAACCCGCGCTCGGTGTAGGTGCCGGCGCCGTCGGAGAGCACGGTGGCCATGAGGATGACGAGGAAGGCGAGCGCGATGAACAGGCACGCGAGGAGCGCGAGCTGGAAGGCCAGCCCGGGGACGTCCACGCGCTTGCCGCGCAGCGAACGCCCGACGGTGATGTCGCGGGTGAGGGCGACGTCGACGGCGGCCATCAGTAGCCCTCCCGCACGCGGCGGACGAAGAAGTTGCCGATCACGTTCAGCAGCATCGTGACGCCGAACAGCAGCAGCCCGAGGAAGAACAGGCTGTTGTAGGCCTGGCCGGCGCCGGTCCCCGCGGCGCTCGCCACCTGATCGGTGCCACCGGCCAGGCCGGCCATCGCCGCGGTGATGGTGGTGCCGACATCGAAGGGGTTGTCGGTATACCGCGCGTCGCCGATCGCTCCGGCCGCCAGCGTGACGACCATCACCTCACCGATCGCTCGGGAGATCGCGAGGATCAGGGCGGCGACGATGCCCGAGATCGACGCGGGGATCACGATGCGGACGGTGGTCGTCAGGCGACGGGCGCCCATGCCGTAGCTCGCCTCGCGCAGCGAGTGCGGGACCGCGCGCATGGCGTCCTCGCTCACCGACGCGACGAGCGGCGTGATGAGGACGCCGACGCCCACGCCCGCGGCGGCGAGGCTGAACGCATCGGCGTCGCTGATCTGCTGGATGATGTTGGGGCCGATCCACGCGATGGCGAAGAAGCCGATGACGATGCTCGGGATCCCGGCGAGCACCTCGAGGATCGGCTTGAGGAACCGACGGACTCGCGGCTTGGCGTACTCGGCGAGGTAGATCGCCGCGCCCAACCCGAGCGGCGTCGCGATGAGCATCGCGATCGCGGTGACGAGGAGCGACCCCATGAAGAGGGTCGCGAGGTCGAAGTGGCCGAGGCGAGGCGCCCACTGCTCCCCGGTCCAGAGCGAGCCGGTGTCGATGTTGGTCACGAAGGTGATCGAGTTGCCGAGCAGCGAGGCGACGATCGCGATGCTGATGATCAGCGACGAGATGCCGGCCATCCAGAAGAACCAGCGCACGCGCCGCTCCCGGCGCAGCCGGCGCCGGTCGCCGGAGAGATCGAGCAGCCCACCCGGGCTTCCCTGCAACGTGGCGGTCACGTCGGTCATCCTCATCTCTGCGCACGCGGGTCGCAACGACCCTCGTGCTGACGGTCGGGAAAGCGAAGGGCGGCCGGCCCGGGGGGAACCGGCCGACCGCCCTCCGCGGTGCT
>CAZKTS010000120.1:0-11880 GCA_964555735.1 uncultured Bifidobacteriaceae bacterium | reverse complement strand
CCCGCGAAGTAGGAGCGGAGGGTCTGCTGCAGCTCACGCTGCTCGGGAGAGAGGTCGATGTGCATGCGGCGGCGACTCTAGTGTCGGGCCCATGAGTGGGGGGACGGACACGCCGGTCATCATCGAGGCCGCGATCAACGGCACGACCACCAAGGAGCGCAACCCGCATGCGCCCCGGGCGCCGGAGGAGATCGCGCTCGACGCGCTCGCCTGCCTCGGCGCGGGGGCCTCGATCGTCCACAACCACGCCGACAAGGTCGGTGTGCCGGGAGAGGAAGCCGCGGCCCGCTACCTCGAGGGCTGGGCGCCGGTGTTCGCGGAGGTGCCCGACGCGCTGATCTACCCGACCACGAACTTCGGGCCGGGCGTCGAGGGCGCGTACGCGCACATGGAGCCGCTCGCGGCGACCGGTCAGCTCCGGATCGGCATCATCGATCCCGGGTCGGTGAACCTCGGTGGCGTCGACGCCGACGGTCTGCCCGCAGCACCTGGGTTCGTGTACGCCAACTCCTTCGGCGACATCCACTACCAGGCCGATGTGTGCGACCGGCTGCTGCTCGGACCGAGCATGGCGATCTTCGAGCCCGGCTGGCTGCGGACGGCGCTGCTGTGGCACCGCTCGGGCAAGCTGCCGCAGGGCGCGATGATCAAGCTCTACTTCGGGGGCGACGGCGGCTACGCCACCAGCAACGCGCAGCAGGGCGGCGGCGCGACGTTCGGCCTCCCGCCCACCATGACCGCGCTCGACGCGTACTGCGAGCTGCTCGACGGGTGCACGCTCCCGTGGTCGGTGGCGATCATCGGCGGCGACATCACCCACTCCGACATCATCCGCCCCGCGCTCGAGCGCGGGGCGCACCTGCACGTCGGGCTCGAGGACCACGCCGGCGACCGCACGCCGACCAACGAGGAGCTCGTACGCGAAGCGGTGGCGATCTGCGAGGAGGTCGGCCGGCCGGTCGCCACCCGCGACCAGGCGGCCACGATCCTCGATCTCCCGAGAGGCTGACCGATGGCGACACGACGAGTGGGGATGCTGGCGCCGATGGAGCACGAGCTCGCGCCGCTCGTGCGGGAGCTCGACCTGGTCGAGACCGACGGCGTGCACCGCGGCCGCGCCGGCGACGTCGAGGTGCTCGCGCTGCTCACGACCATGGGCATGGCCGCCGGCGAGGACGCGGCGCAGCGGATGCTCGAGCTCGGGGTGGATCGGATCGTCGTCGTCGGCATCGCCGGCGGCATCGACCCCGCCACGATGAGCATCGGCGACGTGTTCGTACCCGCATCCGTGATCGACCGTCGCACGGACCGCAGCTATGCGCCGTCGTTCGCGGGCGACCTCGTCCCGCGCGGGATCATCAGCTGCGGCGACGACCTCATCATCGAGCCGAGCGCGATCGCGGCGCTCGGCCGCGCCGGTGTGCTGGCGATGGACATGGAGACGGCTGCGGTCGCCGCGGTCTGCGAGGTCGCCGACACCCCGTGGTCGGCGTTCCGGGCCATCAGCGACTTCGCGGTCGAAGGCCTGGTCGACGCGGAGATCTTCGAGATGGCGAACCCCGACGGGACGTCCGACCCCGACGCGATGGCGCGCTACCTCGCGGACAACCCCGAGAAGCTCGCGGTCCTCGAACGACTCGCGCACGACATGACGCTCGCGACCGAGGCAGCCGCCGCGGCCGCCATCCGCTCCTGCTCGATCGACTGACCTACCCAGGCGCCGCGGCCGGCGCAGCCGCGGGGAGCAGCACCGTCGCCAGCTGATCAGCCCGCGCCCGCGCCGCGTCGACCCGGGCCTCCTTGGCGTCACCGCGCAAGCCGGCGACGCTGCACAGTGCCGTTGCCACGACCACGCGCGTCCCCCGACGCACGACGACGACGCCGCCGTCGCGCACGAACCCGCGACTGTCGTTGCCGGTGATCGCCACGGCGAAGCCGTGGAGTCCGTCATGGCGCACCGTCGTGATCCGTGGCGAGATGCGGCCGCTCACCGAGGCCTCCCGGAAGGCATCGCCGCCGTCAGCCGCACTCGACCGCAGCGCGTCGACCAGCGTCGTGGCGCGACCCGCGCCGCCGGCGGTGATCACCAACGCGGAGAGCGCGGAGCCGCTCGGATCGTCGACGCACGGCGCCTGGAACCCGAGGATGGAGACGTCACGCACGTGGGCCGCGCGCAGGACGTCGGGCAGCGGCGCCCCGAAGCTCGTCGCCGCCTCTCGGGCCGACAACGTGCTCGCGCCCAGCGGCCGCACGGTGGGGTCGGCGGCCTGGACCGCCGCCGCAAGGGCCCGAGCGTCGACCGCCGGCGCCGAGTCGGTGGCCGCCCTGACCGCAGGCGCGCCGAGGAGGAGCGCGGCCACGGCCAGGCCGGGGATGACGAAGCATCGGATGCGCACGCCGGGAGGACGGGCGGCCGCCTTCCCCGCTTACGGCGTGGTGGTCAGGACTTCAGGTGCTCGATGCCGTCCGGGAAGTTGAACTCCAGCCACCCGTGGCCCGAGCGGCCGTCCGGAGTGCGGAAGGAGCACATGGCGCGCGGGAAGCGCGACTGCTTGCCGTCCTGGGAGACCAGGAGCACCGGGGCGTGCAGCTCCGGGGTGGCGACGAGCTCCAGGTCGCCGACCGTGAGCTGCGTCGTGGTGGGGAGACGATCGGCGTCGAGCTCGTAGTCGAGCCCGACGTGCTCGACCGCGGTGACCGCGAGGTCCGGCGCGATGACGTATCCGGTCTGGAACAGCTCGGTCTTCGCGAGCGCGGATCGCGCGCAGTGCCACCAGGTGCCGTCGTCGAGCCGTCCGGAGCACCACACCCACGGGAACGCCCACCAGTCCCGCACCCCCCAGGAGTGGTCACGCTGGCCGGGGCACTCGACCGTGGTGCGCTCCCCCGCGATCGTCACCTCGCCGCGGACGCGTGCCGACTGCTCGAAGCGCGTGGTCGCGGTGTACGCGAAGGGTGCGGTCACGCCGTCCCAGGTGAGGTCGAGGCTGATCGCCACCTCGGGACCGTGTGCGTCGCGGAACGCGTCGGCCGGGTCGGTGAGCTCCATCGCGGTGCCCGTGGTCGTGATGCGGTACGAGCGCAGGGGGTCGACGGCCTGCCACGTGCCCTGCACGGTCGGCGATGCGACTGCGAGCCGCGCGGTCGCATCCCCCACCTCCGGTGCGGCGTCGCCCGTCGGCGGCCACGGCACCGCGTGGTCCCGCAGCAGGAGCAGCGGCTTGCCCGCGCGCACGAGCGCGACCCAGTACCAGGCGAGGCCCTGGTTTGGGTACAGGCCGAGGCGGAGGTAGCCCCCGTACGAGCCATCGGCCGACGCCCAGTCGTGGTACCAGGACTCGCCCCAGAGCGCGTCGGTGCCCGGGAGGTGACGACCCTCGTCCTTCGCCTGCAGCTGCACCGGACCTCCTCGTCTCGCGCCTCAGACGGCGTCGGGCCGGACGAGCGCGTCCGTGCCGCCGTCGACGAACAGGATCTGGCCGGTGGCCGACGTGGCCTCGCCGAGCAGGAACCACACCGCGTCGGCGATCTCGGCGCGCTCGCTCCAGCGCTCCATCGGGATCGGCAGCGCCTTGATCGCGTCGCCCGTCTCGGGGTGGGCCAGCGCGGCGTCGGTGAGCGGCGTCGGCACCGGACCGGGCGCCACCGCGTTCACGCGCACCGCGGGCGCCCACTCGACCGCGAGCCGCCGCACCTTGCGTGCGAGCGCGAGCTTGGAGTTCGCGTACACCGTCTCACCGTGCAGCTCGTCGGCGCGGGCGACGGCCGCGTCCTCGTCGTTCGCGAGCAGCAGCGCCACCAGCGCCGCGTCCTCGGGGACCAACGTGATCGAGTTCGAGGAGATCGCGACCGCCGAGTGCAGCTCGCCACCCACGAGCGCGTCGTGGAGGCCCTCGAGCAGCGCGACCGCGCCGAAGTAGTTGATGCGCGCCACCATCGACGACGGTGCCGACGTGCTGCCCCCGATGCCCGCGGCGACGACGAGGCCGTCGAGGGTGCCGCCGGCGGCGTCGCGAACCGCGTCGACCGCCGCCGCACGACCGTCGGCGCTCGACAGATCGGCGATCACGGTGGCGTCGCGCACGTCGACGCCGATGACCTGGTGCCCCGCCGCCTCGACCCGGGCGCAAATCGCCCCGCCGATCCCGCCCGCCGACCCCGTCACCACGATTCCTGGCATGGCGGCGACGCTAGCCTGACGACCCGTCAGATCTGATCGGGCCTGACGCGAGGGGGACCCCCATGCTGGATCTCAAGGTCACCGGTGGGCAGGTCGTCGACGGGACCGGCGCCGCCCGGCGTCAGGCCGACATCGGCGTACGGGACGGTCGCGTCGTCGCCATCGGAGCCGTCGACGAGGACGCCACCACCACGATCGACGCCGACGGCCAGGTGGTCGCACCCGGCTTCGTCGACATCCACACCCACTACGACGCCCAGGTGCTCTGGGACCCGGCCACCACGCCGTCGCCGCTGCACGGGGTGACCACGGTGGTGGGCGGCAACTGCGGGTTCACCATCGCGCCCATCGAGCCGTCGGAGATCGACTACCTCACCAAGATGCTGGCGCGCGTCGAGGGCATGCCGCTCGAGTCGCTCGAGGCCGGCGTCTCCTACGACTGGCGCACGTTCGGCGAGTACCTCGACACGATCGACGGCAACCTCGCGGTCAACGCGGGCTTCCTCGTCGGCCACTGCGCGATCCGGCGCGTCGTGATGGGCGACGCCGCGGTGGGCAACGAGGCCACCGACGAGCAGGTGGCCGCGATGTCGAAGCTGCTGGCCGAGTCGCTCGCCGCCGGCGGTCTCGGCTTCTCGTCGTCGCAGGCGACCACCCACAACGACGGGAACGGTGAGCCGGTGCCGTCGCGCTGGGCGACACCTGAGGAGCTCATCACGCTGGCGAGGGTCGCCGGCCAGCACGAAGGCACGACGCTCGAGTTCATCCCCTCGGTCGGCGGCTTCGAGGAGCCCCACCTCGAGCTCATGGCCGCGATGTCGAAGGCCGCCAACCGTCCGCTCAACTGGAACGTGCTCGTGCCGAACGCGGCGCGCGCGGAGCACGTCTGGGCGATGCTCGGGGCGAGCGACTTCGCGGCCGAGCGCGGCGGCAAGGTCCTCGGGCTCACCGTGCCCGACGTCGTCACGACCTTCCTCACCCTCAAGGCCGGCTTCGTGTTCGACGCGCTGCCCGGCTGGCGCAAGACGATGGCGCTGCCGGTTCCCGAGAAGATCAAGGCGCTGTCGGACCCCGAGGAGCGGCGTCGGCTGCGCGAAGGCGCCGACTCCCCCGAAGCGGGTGCGCTGCGCGGCATCGCCCGCTGGGAGCTCCTCACGATCATCGACACGTTCTCGGCCGAGAACGACGGCCTGGCCGGCCGCACCATCGGCGACATCGCGTCCGAACGCGGCCAGGATCCGTTCGACACCTTCGTCGAGGTCTCGATCAACGACGACCTGCGCACGATCGTCCAACCGCCCCTCGCCGGCGACGACGACGCGAGCTGGCAGCTGCGACGCGACGTCTGGCGCGACCCACGGGCAGTCGTCGGCGCGTCGGACGCGGGCGCACACCTCGACATGCTGTCGACCTTCAGCTACTCGACCGGGATGCTGAAGCGGGTGCGCGAGCACTCCCTGATGCCGCTCGAGGAGGCCATCTCGCTCCTCACCGACCGCCAGGCGCGGCTCTACGGCCTGCGCGACCGGGGTCGCATCGCCGAGGGCTGGAACGCCGACCTCGTGATCTTCGACGAGGACACGGTCGGGCCCGGCCCGGTCGAGTGGCGCAACGACCTCCCCGGGGGTGCCGGCCGCCTCTACGCCGAGGCCGAGGGCGTCGGGCACGTCGTCGTCAACGGCGCCGAGATCGTCCGGGGCACCGAGCTCACCGGGGCCCGCCCCGGCACGCTCCTGCGCAGCGGACGCGACACCGAGACCGTCACCGCCACCTGAGCCCCCGTTCTCGGCTCTTGACCTGGTCCCGGGACGCGAGCGGCTCTGGCCGGGTCGGGGCCCAGAACCTAGGATGTCCGGCGCTGGGGTAGCCCCCGAGGGGTGGTCGCGGGGGCGACACGGGGGCTGGAGACGAGGTGTGACATGGGCCATGACGAGGCCCCGAGGGGCGGAGCCGACGACGCGCGCGCCACTGCCGCCGCGCCTCCCGGCCGAGCCAAGCACTGGCTGTACCCGATCCTGCCGGGGACCGGCCGGCGCCTCAGCGGCCGTTCGGTCACCTGCGGCACCCGCTTCGAGGAGTACCGCCGGGCGGTCGTCGGGGCCAAGGTCAGCCGCGGCGAGGGCCCGCTCGAGTCCGGCTTCCTGAGCATCCGCCCCGGCGACGTCCTCTGGCTCTACGCCGGCGACGACCTGGGCGTCGTCGGCAAGGCCGAGGTCAAGGACACCGAGGGCCGGCCCGAGCCGCGGGTCTCGTTCACCCTCGACCGGGCCGCGAGCCGCACCCTCGCCCTCGATCCGGTGCCCGGCGCACTCGCACGCCGGCGGCTCCCGGCGCCCCTCGACCACCCGATCCCCCTCGCGGACCACCCCGAGCTCTCCCGAGGCTTCGAGTGGTGGGTCGATCACCTCGACGAGCGCGACCAACGTCGGCTCGAGCCGATCGGTGTGCCGTCGCTGCGTCAGGCCATGCAGCGCTCCAAGGCCCTCGTCGACGAGCCGGCCTTCGCGGGGCTCGTCCGCACGCTGCGCGCGCTCGACCTCGCCCTGGGTGTGCCCGGGCGCGCCGACGGCGACGCGGACCTCGTCGCCCGCAACGGCAACGTGCTCATCGTCGGACGCATCGTCGACGGCGCCCAAGCGGCGACGCCGACGCGCGTGCTCGACGAGATCGGCGTCACCGCGTGGTGCGGCTGGACGCTCGCCGAGCGCGCCCCCGAGCTCGATCTCGAGCCGCACCTGTGGTTCGCGTGCACGCGTCAGCCGAGCGCCAAGCTCATCGCGTTCACCGAGGACCAGGGCGACTCGATCAGCTGGATCCAGGGTGGACGCGTGGAGCTCGGTCCGCGTACGCGCCTGCGCTGGCAGGCCGAGCGCGCCGACTTCCGCGTGGCGCGCGGCGCCTGACGCGCTCGTCCCCGAGTTGGGTCGCGGTCAGCCGCCGAGACCCAGCTTGCGGTGGTCCCACGACACGTACTTCTCGACGTGGATCTTCACCGCGACCCGCTTGTTGATCATCATCTCCACCGCGGGCTTCATCTCCTCGGTGTAGGTCTGGCCGGTCGTGCGCTCCACGACGCTGATGCCGAGCTCGAAGATCCGCTCCGGCTCCTCGACGATCTCCGCGTGGCCGACGAGCTCGACGCCGCGCAGCTCCTCGTAGGTGTCGCCGTCCTCGATGAGGCAGGTGATCTGCGGGTTCCGGCGGAGGTTCGCGACCTTCTGGCTCTTGGCCTTGGTCTCGAGCGCGGGGCAGCCCTCGAGGAACCCGTACCACATGGCCACGAGGTGGATCGTGCCGTCGTGGTTGATCGTGGCGCAGTTCATGGTGTTCCAGCCGTTGAGGAACTCGTCGATCTCCTCCTGCGACATCCGGATGAGATCGCGCTGCTTGACGCCCTTGCCGAACGGCGTCGCCTGCTCCTGGGTCATGCCCTCACTCCACCAGTCGGGGCCGTCACGCGGTGACGCCCATGTCGATCGGGACGATCGCCCCGCTGAGGTAGCCGGCCTCCGGCGACGCAAGGAACGCGATGACCGCCGCCACCTCTTCGGGCGCCGCCATCTTCCCCGTCGGCGGGAACATCTTCAGGTAGTCCTTGACGTCGGTGCCCTCCACGAACGCAAAGTCCTTGGCGATCGGCGTGTCGATGCCGGCCGGTGCCACCGCGTTCACCCGCACGCCGCGCCGGTTGTACTCGACCGCCATCGCCTTGGTGAGCAGCGACACCCCGCCCTTCGACGAGCAGTACGCCGCGCTGTACGGCTGACCGAAGATGCCCGCACTCGACGAGACGTTGACGATGCACCCCTCGTTCGCGAGCAGGTGGGGCAGGCACGCACGCGACATCGCGAACGTCCCGATCAGGTTGACCTCGATGATCGTGCGGAACTCGTCGACCGGCTGCTCCTCGGACCGCGCGAAGCGCCCGATGCCCGCGATGTTGCAGCACACGTCGGGCGGGCCCAAGTCCTCGACGACCGCGGCGACGGTCTGCTCGACCTCCGCCGCGTTGGTCACGTCGCACCGGTACCACCGAGCCTGACCGCCGTCGCCGTGGATCGCGATGCCCGTCGCCTCGGCCCCGATGACGTTCATGTCGAGGCACGCGACACGCGCACCCTCGGCGCCGAAGCGCATCGCCGTCGCCTTGCCGATCCCCGATGCCGCACCCGTGACGAGCACGACCTTGCCCTCGAATCGATGCACGGCGCAGAACCTAGTTGCCGGTCGCGCTCGCTCGTCGCCCGGATACCCGGCGCCGCCCTACGGGCCGCTCGGCTGCTCCGATCCCAGCAGCTCGCTGACCATCGCCAGGAATGCGTTCGGGTCGGAGCGCTTCTGGGCCGACAGTGCGGCGTGGGCATCGCTCGCGAACCCCTCGAAGTCGTCGGAACGCAGCAGGCGGACGAGCGCGTCGGCCACCACCTCGGCGTCCAGCGCGTTCGGGTCGGGCGGGAACGGCTCGTCGCCCGGGCCACGCGACCGGGCGAACTCCGACTTGGTGGTGCCGGGCACGAGGAGCTGGGCGCGCACCCCGGTGCCGAGCAGGTCCAGCAGCAGCCCTTCGGTCCAGGAGTCCAGGGCGGCCTTGGACGCGGCGTAGGCGCCGACGCGCACCGCGGCCGTCCGAGTTCCCATCGACGAGACGTTGACGATGCGACCCCAGCCGCGATCGAGCATGCCGGGGAGCACCGCGGTCGTGAGCACCACCGGCGACATGAAGTTGAGCCGCATGATGCCGTCGATCTCGGCGGGCGTGATGTCCTGCATCTTCCGGCGGAGCGGCGCGCCCGCGTTGTTCACCAGCACCTCGATCGGCCCCAGGTCGGCCTCCACCTGCCGGGCGAAGCCGGGGAGCGCGTCGAGGTCCTCCAGGTCGATCGTCCAGGAGCTCACGTCGGCCCCGAGCGCGCGGCACTCCGCGGCCACCGCCTCGAGGCGGTCGGAGCGCCGCGCGCAGATCCCGACCCGGGCGCCCTCGCGGGCGAGCGCGACCGCGCCGGCCGCGCCGATGCCGGACGAGGCGCCGGTGATCAGCGCCACCCGCCCGCGGATCGGATCGGCCTCGGGGCCCTCGGTCACGGCGTCTCCTACTTGATCGCGATCGGGTTCACCGGGCTGCCGACCGCGTTGGTGAACGGCAGGGGCGACGCGTCGAGGAAGCACGAGTACCGGCCGTCGTCGGCACAGTCGGCCGCGAGCGCTTCGAGGTTCCAGTTCTGTCCCTGCGTCATGCCCATGTCGACGAGGTGGAGGAGGTGCACGGGCAGCATCGCGTCCTCTCGCTCCGGCGGGTAGACCTCGAACACGATGTTGTCCGTGGCGACGGCCGCGATGTCATGGTCGTGGAACCACTCGACGCTCTGGAGCGACGGGCCGGCGCACGGCACGCCGTACGCAGCACGGTCGCCGGCGAAGAACAGCTGCATCTGGCCCGTGCGCAGCAGGATGACGTCACCCGAGCGCACCTCGACGTTCCCGAGCTCGGCCGCCGCGTCGAGGTCGGCCCCGGTGATCGGATAGCCGCCCTCGAGTCGCTCCACACCCTTCGCGCGGGCGACGTCGAGCAGCACTCCTCGACTCACGAGGGTCGTGATCTTGTCGATGCCCATCTTCGCCGCGCCGGCCGCGGTGATCACGCTCTGGGAGTCGACGCCGTTGTAGAGCTTGCCCTCGTAGCTGACGTGGGCAAGGGCATCCCAGTGCGTGCACGCCTGGATGCCCATCGACACCTTGTCGTCGCTCGTGGTGAAGTCGGACGGATCGCCGGTGAGCGGCGTGTCGACCATGATCATCTCGCGCACCGGGTTGTCCCGACCGGGGATCGCGCCCATCTGGGGGCCGTTCTCGTCCATGGGAATCCCCAGCGCGAAGCGCTTCCCCGTCTTGATCTCGGCCGCCGCCGCCTTCACCACGTCGTCGGTGATGAGGTTGATCGTGCCGATCTCGTCGTCGTCGCCCCAGCGCCCCCAGTTGCGGACCTTCGCCGCGAGCTCCTTGACGTCGTCGGGCAGTGCCATGTCCCTCTCCTCTCGCCTGTGGTCAGGCGGTCGACGCCGCGAAGGTCGCGGCATCGACCTCGATCCAGGTCGCGCGCGCGATCGCGAGCGCGCCACCCATGTCGCTCGACAGCGCGCCGGCGACGTGGTGCTTGCGCCCGTCGGTGGCGGTGCGCCACGACGTGATCACGTAGCGGTGGCCCAGCCGCACCCGGCCGCGCACGTCGACGGCCAGGCGGCCGAGCACCGCCGTGGCGCGCTCGGCGAAGAGCGGCGCGAACGTCGGGCAGTCGATCGCGGCCCAGACGAGCTCGGGGCGGATCGTGCCGTCGTCGTCGGCGAGGTCGTCGGCCGGGACCCACGGCACCGCGTAGACGTCGCCGTCACGTGCGGTCGGCTCGTCGACGCGACCGGCGAGCAGGTGCAGCCCGTCGGGGTGGTCGGGGCCGCAGCCGAAGCACCCGGGGAACGGGTGGGTGTCGGCGAACGACGCGACGGCTGCCGCGCTCGCCGCCGCGGCCGCCTCGTAGCGGATGACCGGCACGTCGCCGATGTCGAAGGGATCGATCGTCGTGGCTTCCGCGACGACCTCGGCGCCGTCGACGAGGCGGGCGCCGGCGGCCGTCGACTCGATCGTGAGCGGTCGGGCGAGGGGCGCGGGCCGGCGGAGCGTGACCTCGGCCGGGTTGCCCACGTGGCTCGCCAGCAGCCCGGCGACGTAGCCGCCCTGGCCCGCGCGCGGTGGGCCGGTGTAGCGCTCCGCGACGACGACCGCGGTCACGGTCTGGATCAGGGCGCCGAGATCGTGAGGACGCCCCGGGCGAGCTTGCCCTCGTGCAGGTCATGCACCGCGTGCTCCCAGTCGTCGAGCGGGTACCGCTCGCTGACCAGCTCGTCGAGCTTGATGATCCCGCGCTGGTAGGCGTCGACGATCAGCGGGATGTCCCAGTGCGGGCGGTGCGAACCGGCGCGAGAGCCGGTGAGCGTGCGCTCCACGTGCGTGAGGGCGGTGACCCGGGCATCGACGGTCGCGGTCGGCGCGGGGACGCCGACGGCAACCGCGGTGCCGCCCCAGTCGAGCATCTCGAGGCACTGGTTGAGGATCGCCGGGTGGCCGACGCAGTCGAACGCGTAGTCGACCCCGCCCTCGCCGAAGGAGCCGACGACGTTGGCGATCTCGGTGGGGAACCACTCGCGGACCTTGGCGACGACGTCCACCCCCTCCCCCGCCAGGATGAAGTCCGTGGCGCCGAAGTCGCGCGCGGCCTGCTCCTTCGAAGCGACCGTGTCGACCGCGATGATCCGCTTGGCGCCCTTCACGCGCGCGGCCTGGATGACGTTGAGCCCGACGCCGCCGACGCCGAACACGGCGCAGGTGCTGCCGATGCCGAGGTCGGTGCGGTTCCACACCGACCCGATCCCCGTGAGGACACCGCAGCCGATGAGGCACGCCACCGACAGGTCGATCTCGGGGTCGATCCGCACGCACTGCACCGCCTGCACGACCGTGTACTCGGAGAGACAGGAGGTGGCGGCGAAGTTCCAGGCGTCCTCACCGCCGACGCGGAACGGCTGCGACGCGTTGGCGATGCTCTTGCGGCAGTAGGCGGGGTGGCCGGTCTCGCACCACTTGCACGCGCCGCAGAACGCCATCGTGTGGAGCACCACGTGGTCACCGGGCTCGACGTTGGTGACCGCCTC
>CAZKTS010000119.1:0-21968 GCA_964555735.1 uncultured Bifidobacteriaceae bacterium | reverse complement strand
CTCCCCCGCCGCGCGCACAACCACGTGCAACGCCTCGCGCAGATCCTGGAGCATCTCGACACCTCCCTGGTCGCTTCGTGGCCCACCCACAGCACCTAGCTGGGGTTCGCCTCGGGACTCGGGGAAGTCATGCGAGGAAGTTCACGTCACTCTAGAACATGTGTTCGATCAGGTCAAGTCAACTCGGCTCAGCGGACGACGGCGACCACGAAAGCGATCACGCCGACCACGCTCCCGGCGACCAGCATCAGAAGGCAACCGAGCTCGCGGCGCGCGTTCAGGGGACTGACGCGCTCCTCCGGGAGGTCGACATCCTCGTCGTTCCAACTCACTGACCCGTCAGTCGTCGAAGAGGCTGGCCGCGCCCGCGGGGGCGCTCAGGCCGAGGTGCGCGTACGCGCCGGCCGTGGCGACCCGCCCCCGCGGCGTGCGGCGCAGGAGGCCCTCCTTGAGGAGGAACGGCTCGTAGACGTCCTCGACGGTCTCGGGCTCTTCGCTGACCGCGACCGCGAGCGTGGAGAGCCCGACGGGCTGGCCGGCGAACGTCTCGCACAGCGCGGCAAGGATCGCCCGGTCGATCTTGTCGAGGCCGAGCTCGTCGACCTCGAAGAGCGTGAGCGCGTCGCGCGCCGTGGCCGGATCGACCGCACCGTGGCTGCGCACCTCGGCGTAGTCGCGCACCCGCTTGAGCAGGCGGTTGGCGATGCGAGGCGTACCGCGGGAACGCCGCGCGATCTCGGCGGCGCCGTCGGGGTCGAGGGGCACACCAAGGATGCGCGCCGACCGCACGAGGATCGAGAGCAGGTCCTCGGGTTCGTAGTAGTCGAGCCGGGCGAGGAAGCCGAACCGGTCGCGCAACGGTCCGGTGATCATGCCGCTGCGCGTCGTGGCGCCGACGAGGGTGAACCGGGGCAGGTCGAGACGGATGGAGCGCGCCGATGGGCCCTTGCCGATGACGATGTCGAGCTGGAAGTCCTCCATCGCCGGGTACAGCACCTCCTCGACGGTGCGCGGCAGGCGGTGGATCTCGTCGATGAACAGCACGTCGCCGTCGTCGAGGTTGGTGAGGATCGCCGCGAGGTCGCCGGCGCGCTCGAGCGCGGGGCCACTCGTGACCCGGAGCGCGACGTCGAGCTCGGCGGCCACGATGCCGGCGAGGCTGGTCTTGCCCAGACCCGGCGGGCCCGCGAGCAGCAGGTGGTCGAGCGCCTGACCGCGCCGGCGCGCCGCGCCCAGCATGATCTCGAGGTGCTCCTTGAGGCGGGCTTGCCCGACGAACTCGTCGAGGCGCCGGGGGCGAAGCGTGGTCTCCTCGGCCCGCTCGACCGGGTCCGCGGCTGCCGTCAGCAGCTCGTCGCGCACGATGCCCTATGCCCTCGCCGAGGCGAGGAGCCGCAGCGCCTCGCGGAGCAGGTCCTCCACCGAGCCGTCCTCGGGGAGCCGTGCGAGCGCGTCGCGCACCTCGTCGGTGCCGTAGCCCAGGCCGGTGAGCGCCTCGCGCACCTCGGCGCGCGCCGTGGGCGCGCCGGCCTTCTCCCCCACCCCTTCGGTGATGGGCACCTCGAGGCGCGCCTGGAGCTCGACGAGCAGCCGCTGCGCGGTGCGCTTCCCGACGCTCGGCACGAGCATGAGCGCGTCGAGGTCCTCGTCGACCAGCACCCGGCGCAGCGCGGGCGGCGAGTGCACCGACAGGATCGCGAGCGCGAGCTTCGGGCCGACGCCGCTCACGCCGATCAGCACCTCGAACGTGTCACGCTCGTCGCGGTCCGAGAAGCCGTAGAGGACCATCGCGTCGTCGCGCACGTGGAGGTGGGTGAAGAGGAACGCGGGCGCGCCGGCCTCGAGCGTGGCGAGCGCGGGCAGCGGCACGAGCAGGCGGTACCCCACTCCTCCCACCTCGACGAGCACCTCACCGGTGGGTGAGACCTCGAGCACGGTGCCGCGCACCGAGCCGATCACCGGGCCACCTCACGTTCGAGTGCGGCCGCGACGGCGCGGTCGAGTCCGCCGCCCACGGGCGTGGCCGCGGCAGCGCGCACCGGACCCGACCACGAGTGGCAGACCGCGAGCGCAAGGGCGTCGGCCGCATCCGCGGGACGCGGCGGCGCATCGAGGCGCAGCAGCCGCGCCACCATGTCCTGCACCTGGGCCTTGTCGGCAGCGCCGTAGCCCGCCACCGCGAGCTTCACCTCGTTGGGGCTGTAGTGCGTGACCGGCACGCCGGCGCGTGCGGCCACCGCGAGCGCGAGCCCACTCGCCTGGCCGGTGGTCATCGCGGTGCGGACGTTGGCCTGGAACAGCACCCGCTCCACCGCGACGGCGCGTGGCGCCAGCTCGGCGACGAGCGCGGCGAGGTCGTCCTGGAGCTGCGCGAGCCGATCGGGCAGGTCGTCGTCCGGGTGCGTGCGCAGCACGCCGCACGCGACCGCCGTCATGGTCTGGCCGTTGCGGGCCACGGCCCCGTAGCCGCAGCGCGAGAGGCCAGGGTCGATCCCCAGGACGGGTCCGGACGGGTCGAACACGGGTTCGATGGTACGGGACGCCCGGGCCGCGGGCGCGGACCTCGGGCCGGCCGCCCGGGGCGGCCCTACCGGCTGACGAGCCAGATGACCAGGCCGATCACCACGACGGCCACCACGATCGCGGGCACGGCCCGCTTGGCGACCGCACCGCCGGCGGCCTTCATCAGGTCGACCGCTTCGGGCTCGGGCGAGTCGATGGTGCGCGGCCCCTCGGTCCCCGGAGCCGTGGACGCGGGCGTCGCCGCCGACTCCGCGGTCGCGGGCGACGGCGTCTCGGCAGCCGGCGCGCTCGTCTCGGGGGCGGGTGCGTCGGCGACGAGGATCTTGGTCTCGAGGCAGGTGACGAACTGGCCGAGGAGCTTCGAGCTGACGTCGGCCATCACCCCGCGGCCGAACTGCGAGACCTTGCCGGTGACGTTGAGGTCGGTGTCGATCGTGACCTGGGTGCCGTCGCCGTCGGGCGCGAGGGTGGCGGTGACGTTGGCCGATGCGTTCCCCTGGCCGCGCGTGTCGCGACCCTCGGCCTTGATCACGATGCGGCGGGCGGCCTCGTCGGCCTCGACGATGCGCGCCGCACCCTTGTACTGCGCGGTGATCGGACCGACCTTCACCTTCACGATGCCGCGGTACTCGTCGCCCTCGACCTCCTGGAGCTGCGCGCCCGGCATGCACGGCGCGATCCGCTCCACGTCCAGGAACGTGCTCCATGCCGTCTCGACCGGGACGCCCACCCGGAACTCGTCGTGGATGTTCACGAGGTCTCCTTGTCCTGTGCTTCGAGTGCTCGCAGCGTGGCGAGCGTATCGACATCGGTGGGATCCCCCGTGCCCGAGCAGTCGACCTCCACCACCTCGACGCCCGCGGGCGGCGACGTCAGCAGCACGCGAGCGCCCTCGTCGCCCTCGAGCCCCTTCGCCGCGTCCCACACCGGCCGACCGAGGAGGACGGGGTTGCGGCGCTCCCCGCCGTAGGTGGCCACCGCGAGCTGGGCACCGTCGGCGTGGGCCGCCGCGAGCCGGCGGTACGCCTCGGCGCCGATGAGCGGTTGGTCCGCGAGCCCGATGCACACCGCGTCCACCTGCACATAGCCGTCGAGGGCGTCGAGTGCGGCGCGCATGGAGTGCGCGATCCCCTTCTTCCAGCTCCGAGCGTGGATCACGGTCACGCCCGCTGGGGCAGCGTCCTGCACGCCCTCGCCCCGCCAACCCACGATCAGCAGCGCGGGCCGCAGCTCGGTGGCCATCACCGCGTCGAGTGCCCACGCGACCATGGGCCGACCGCGGAACGGCACCAGCGGCTTGGGCTCGTCGGTCTCGAGGCGTGATCCGTGGCCCGCAGCGAGGATCGCTGCGGCGACGCTCACGCGCCGGCGGACGTGAGCGCTCGCCGCACGAGCACACGGGCGAGGTGCTCGCGGTACTCCGGCGTCGCGTTGAGGTCCGATGGCGCCTCGGTGCCCTCGGCGGCGTGCTCCGCGGCGTCCTCGACGGATGCTCCGGACGCCAGTGCCGCCTCCACCGCCTGGGCGCGCAGCGGCGTGCTGCCCATGTTGACGAGCGCGACGCGCGTCGTGCCGTTCTTCACCGCGAGCGCGCCGACGATGGCCCAGTCCTGCGCCCGCCGGTTGAACTTCTCGTACGCGAAGCCGGTGGCGCCGGTCTTGGGCACCCGGATCTCGGTGAGGAGCTCGTCGGGCGCGAGCGCGGTCTCGAGGAACCCCTCGAAGAAGTCGGCCGCGGCGATGGTGCGCTCGCCGTTCGGGCCCCGGGCGACGAAGGTCGCGTCGAGCGCGAGCAGGACGGCCGGGAGGTCCGACGCCGGGTCGCCGTGCGCGACCGAGCCGCCGAGCGTGCCGCGGTGGCGCACCTGGTTGTCGCCGACCTCGGCCGCGACCGCGCGCAGCACGCCGCAGTCGGCGGCCAGCAGATCGCTCGTCTCGAGGTCGCGATGCCGGGTGAGCGCGCCGATCGCGAGGTGGTCACCGGCGTCGCGCACGTAGGAGAGGTCGGTGACGCGTCCCGCGTCGACGAGCACCGTGGGGGTGGCGAGGCGCAGCTTCATCAGCGGCAGCAGCGACATGCCGCCCGCGAGCACCTTCGCCTCGTCGCCGTGCTCGACCAGCGCGCCGATGACCTCGTCGGCGGACGTGGCCCGGACGTACTCGAACGGTGCGGGGATCACGCCGACGCCACCTCCTGCCCCGAGGCCGCGAGGACCGCCTTGACGATGTTGTGGTAGCCGGTGCAGCGGCAGAGGTTGCCCTCGAGGCCGAGGCGCACGTCGGACTCGGTGGGGTTCGGGATCTCCTCGAGCAGTGACACCGCGGCGAGGACCATGCCCGCGGTGCAGAAGCCGCACTGGAGCCCGTGGTGCTCCGCGAACGCGGCCTGCACGGGGTGCTGGTCGTCGGGGCCCGCGAGGCCCTCGATGGTGGTCACCGACGCACCGTCGGCTTGCGCGGCGAGCATGGTGCAGGACTTCACCGACTCGCCGTCGACGAGCACGGTGCACGCGCCGCACGACGAGGTGTCGCACCCGACCTTGGTGCCCGTGAGGCCGCAGGCCTCGCGCAGGTACTGCACGAGGAGCGTCCGCGGCTCCACGTCGTGGCGCTGGGCGCCCCCGTTGACGGTGATCGAGATCTCCATCGCTTCGAATCCCCTGTTCGAACGGCGGCCGTCGGCGCCGGCGGTGAAATCTAGGCCACGGAGGCTCAGGTCATCGCTGCGAGCTCGCGTGCGAGATCGCCGGACTTCCGGAAGGTCGCACCGATGAGCGCGACGTGCTTGTAGCGCACGATCCCCTCGCCGTCGACGAGGAAGATCGAGCGCCGGACCCCGAGGACCGGCATGCCCACGCCGTAGGCCTCGATCACCGTCCGATCCGGGTCCGCCAGCAGCGGGAACGGGAGGCTCTTGGCCTCGATCCAGCGCTCGTGGCTGTCGACGTCCTGGGGCGAGATCCCGAGGACCACCGCGTCGACCCCGGTGAAGTCGTCGAAGTGGTCGCGGTACGAGCACATCTGGCGCGTGCACCCGGGCGTGAAGTCACCCGGGTAGAACGCGAGCACCACCTTCTTCCCGCGGTACGACGACAGGGTGTAGTCGGACCTCGTGGTCCCCGCGACGCCGGGCAGCGTGAAGTCGGGCGCCGGGTCGCCGACCTCGGGCGGCTTCACGGACGCGCTCACGCGAGCACCGTCTGGAGGACGTCGTCGGGGATGTCGAAGTTCGCGTAGACGTTCTGCACGTCGTCGTGCTCCTCCAGCGCGTCGATCACCCGCAGCACCGCCTTGGCACTCGTGGCGTCGCCCAGCGGGACCGACTGCGACGGGAGCATCGTGAGGTCCGAGCTGGTGAAGGCGATGCCCGCCGCTTCGATCGCGGTGCGCACCGCGTGGAGCTCCGTGGGTGGTGTCGTGACTTGCCAGGTGTCGCCCTGGTCCTCGATGTCCTCCGCGCCCGCGTCGAGTGCGGCGAGCATCAGATCGTCCTCGGACGCCGCGCCCTTCTCGAGGATGATCACGCCCTTGCGCTCGAACTGCCAGGACACCGCACCGGGCTCGGCGAGCGACCCGCCGTTGCGCGTGAAGATGTTCTTCACCTCGGAGCCGGTGAGGTTGCGGTTGTCGGTGAGGCACTCGGCGAGCACCGCAACGCCGTTGGGCGCGTACCCCTCGTACGTGACGGACTCGTAGGTGACTCCCTCGAGCTCGCCGGTGCCCCGCTTGATCGCCCGCTCGATGTTGTCCTTGGGCATCGACGCGTCGCGGGCCTTCTGGATCATCGTGCGCAGCGTGGGGTTGGCGTCGGGGTCGCCCCCGCCCGCGCGTGCCGCGACCTCGATCTGACGGGCCAGGCGCGCGAACAGCTTGCCCCGGGGCGCGTCCGCCGCCCCCATCGCGTGCTTGATCGAATGCCACTTGGAATGACCGCTCATGCGGTGGCCTCCTGGAACAGATGCCCGGGGAACAGTTGCCCGAGGAACAGCTGGTGGATGCGGTGATCGCCGGACAGCTCGGGATGGAACGCCGACGCCCACACCGGGCCCGAGCGCACCAGCACCGGGTGGTCGTCGTGGGTCGCGAGGACCTCGATGCCGGTGCCGACGGTCTCGATCACCGGCGAGCGGATGAAGACGCCCGGGAACGTACCTCCGGTGAGGCCCTCCACGACGAGCGGAGCCTCGAACGACTGCGCCTGCGTGCCGTAGGCGTTGCGGCGCACCGCGACATCGAGCACGCCGAGCGAGGCCTGGTCGGGCCTCCCGTCCAGCACCGTGGCCGCGAGCAGGATGAGCCCCGCGCAGGTGCCGAAGGCCGGGAGACCGTCGTCGAGGCGCTCGCGGAGCGGCCCGGCGAGTCCCGACGTCACGAGCAGCTTGGCGACGGTGGTGGACTCGCCGCCGGGGAGGAAGATCGCGTCGAGCCCGGTCAGCTCCTCGGGCGTGCGCACCTCGACGGTCTCGACGCCGAGCGCGTCGAGGACCTCACGATGCTCGCGGAACGCTCCCTGCAGCGCGAGGACACCGACCTTCACCACGACCGCGACCCCCTGGGGGACGCGCGTCGCGCGCCGTCGGGGTCACCAGCCGCGCTCGGCCAGCTTCACGTCGAGCTGGCCGATCTCCTCGCCGCGCATGGCCTCGCCGAGCCCGCGCGACACCTTGGCCACGATCGTCGGGTCGGCGAAGTGGGTGGTGGCCTCGACGATCGCCTTCGCGCGCGTCGCCGGGTCGTCGCTCTTGAAGATGCCGCTGCCGACGAACGTGGCCTGCGCGCCGAGCTGCATGACGAGCGCGGCGTCGGCCGGGGTCGCGATGCCGCCCGCGCAGAAGAGTGGGACGGGCAGCTCGCCGCGCTCGGCGACCTCCTGGACCAGCTCGACCGGCGCACGCAGCTCCTTGGCCCACGCGAAGCGCTCGGCCTCGTCGGCGACCGTCAGCTTGCGGATGTCACCCAGGATCGAGCGCAGGTGGCGGACGGCCTCGACGATGTTGCCGGTGCCGGCCTCGCCCTTCGAGCGGATCATGCACGCGCCCTCGGAGATGCGACGCAGCGCCTCGCCCAGGTTGGTGGCGCCGCACACGAAGGGGATGGTGAACGCCCACTTGTCGACGTGGTGCGCCTCGTCGGCCGGGGTGAGCACCTCGCTCTCGTCGATGTAGTCGACGCCCAGCGCCTCGAGCACCTGGGCCTCGGCGAAGTGGCCGATGCGGCACTTCGCCATCACCGGGACGGTGACGGCCTGCTGGATGCCCTCGATCATCGCCGGATCGCTCATCCGCGACACGCCGCCGTCGCGGCGGATGTCGGCCGGGACTCGCTCGAGCGCCATCACCGCGACTGCGCCGGCGTCCTCGGCGATCTTGGCCTGCTCGGGCGTGACGACGTCCATGATCACGCCGCCCCGCAGCATCTCGGCCAGCCCGCGCTTCACGCGCGCGGTGCCGGTGACGCTTCCGCCGGCAGCGTCTCCGGAGGAGGGCTTGGCCGCCGGGTTCGTGGAGAGGCTCATGCGGCCAGTGTAGGAGAGGGGCGTCCCGATCCTCGCCGGGTTCTACGGCTTCTTCTTGGCCGAGGTGGTGGGCGTGGTGGCCGGCGCGGCCGTGGGCGGCGGGAGCGGCGCGGGCACGAGGTCGACGCTCTGGCCGAGCGGGAACAGCTCCACCCAGGTGCGACCCGGCGTCAGCGCGATCGGGTTGCCGAGCGCGTCCTTGAAGACGGTCGGCGCCTCGGGGAACGCGCGCTCCCAGGTGCCGCGCACCAGCTGGCCGTTGGAGAAGATCCACGCCTCGCCGCCGCCGTAGAGCTCGCCTTCCCCGGCGCCGCCGTACGCGACGAACTGGACGATCACGTTGGTCGGGGCAACCTGGGTGGGGACGAGCCCGGCGGCCATGAACGGCTCGTTGGTGCGCTGGAACCGCAGCCAGCCCGCTCGGGTGGCGTCCCACTGGTAGGTGACGTCGTAGCCCTGCTCGAAGTTCAGGTGGAACGACAGCATCGGCTCGCCGCCCGCGAAGGTCCCACCCTTCGGCTGGTACGTGAACATCGGCGTGGGCGGTACCGGCTGCCCGCCGCGCTGCCACAGCTGCGCGGTCCGGCCGTAGAGGTTGTGCGGCGACTGGCGGGTCGGCTCGCGGAAGAACGCGTCGCCGGCGTTGTTCTCGTCGACGGTGACGACCGGGGCGGCGCGGACGAGGTCGACGTTGCCCTGCGTGCCGCCGGAGAACACCACGACGCCGTGCAGCGGCGAGACGATGCCGGGGTCCATCGCCCGCACCGACCGGATCGGCCCGACGTTCTCCGGCGCGGCGGAGTTGAAGACGGCCCAGAAGCGCGTGATCCCGCCGTCGACGACCTCTTCGTAGACGATGTCGGCGCTGTCGAGGCCACTCTGCGGGCGGGCCTCGGGAGTGTTCTCGATCTTCACCGCGAGCGACGAGCGGGTCTGGGAGACACCGCTGGCGTCCTCGAGGCCGGTGAACGGCGCGATCGGCAGCGGGATCGTCGTGGTCGTCGACGACGACGTGGTCGACGGTGGCGCGGTCGCCTCACCATCCCCTCCGCACGCGGTGATGACCACGCCGGCGAGCGCGAGCGCGCTCACCGACACCACCCAGGACCGTCGGCTCACATGTTCTCCAGGATGGCGATGCGCTCGTCGAGCGGAGGATGCGTGTCGAAGGCCCGGTTGAGCCACGAGCCCTTCTTGCCCTCTTCGCGGTCGAGCGGGGACTCGATCCAGAGCTGGGCGGTGGCGCGCGATGCGCTGTGCACGACGGCCTTGTCGGTCTGGAGCTTCTTGAGCGCGGCGAGCAGCCCGGGCGGGTAGCGGGTGAGCTGGACGCCGGTGGCGTCGGCGAGCAGCTCCCGCTTGCGGCTCATCGAGAACTGCATGAGCTGCGCGGCGAGCGGGGCGAGCACGAGGAACGCCATGGCGATGATCGCGAGGATCGCGCCGGCGCCACCGCTGTCGTTGTTGTCGCGCCGGCCCCCGAAGATCGACATGCGGATGCCGATGTCGGCGAGCAGCGCGACCGTGCCGACGGCGATCACGGCCACCGTGCCGGCCAGGATGTCGTAGTTCTTCACGTGCGAGAGCTCGTGCGCGATCACGCCCTCGAGCTCCACCCGGTTCATCATCTGGAGCAGCCCGGTGGTCACCGCGAGCGACGCGTGCTTCGGGTTGCGACCGGTTGCGAACGCGTTCGGCGCGGGATCGTCGACCACGTACAGCTTCGGCTTGGGTAGGCCCGCGGCGATGCACAGCCCCTCGACGAGGTTGTGGTACCGCTGGTACTCGGGGCCGTCGGCCGGCTTCGCGCGCGCCGCGGCCAGCGCGACCCGGTCCGAGTAGTAGTAGGAGAAGAACGCCATCGCGCCGGCGAAGACGAGCGCGATGACCACGCCGACCGCACCGCCACCGAGCAGCAGGTCGAACGCGAGGCCGGCCAGCACGATCAGCGCGACGAACGCACCGAGGATCACCACGGTCCGCCACTTGTTGCGGCGGATCTCGCGGTAGAAGTCCGTGCGTGCGACCGGACCGGCCGCCGGAGTGGGCGCCGGGTTGGGCGAGGTCTGGCTCAGAACTGGACCTTGACGGGACCGGTCTCCTCAGGCGCACCCTCGAAGAACTCGCGCTTCTCGAAGTTGAACATGCCGGCGAGCGTGTTCCGCGGGAACGTCTGGATGGAGTTGTTGTAGTTGAGCACGCTGTCGTTGTAGAACTGCCGCGCGTACGCGATGCGGTCCTCGGTCGACGTCAGCTCCTCTTGCAGCTGCAGGAAGTTCTGGTTGGCCTTGAGGTCCGGGTAGGCCTCCGACACCGCGAACAGGCTCTTCAGCGCGCCGCTCAGCGCGTTCTCCGCCGTGGCCTGCTGCGCGACGTCTCCGGTCTGCTGCGCGCTGATCGCGTTGGCGCGCGCCTGGGTGACGGCCTCGAGGGTGCCCTTCTCGTGGGCGGCGTAGCCCTTGACCGTCTCGACCAGGTTGGGGATCAGGTCGTAGCGACGCTTGAGCTGGACGTCGATCTGGGACCACGCGTTGTCGACGCGGTTCCGCGACCGGACCAGGCCGTTGTAGAGGAGGATGATCGCGAGCACGATCACGACGACCACGACGATGGCGATGATGACACCGATGCCCACGGGCTAGCTCCCCTGGAGTTCGTTCGGACGGACGGTCGATCATACGACGACCGGGCCCCGGCCGTGCTTACGCGGCAGGGACCACCTGCTCGGCGTCGACCACGATGGTGACCCGCTGCTCGCCGTCCTGGCGGAACGGGTAGGAGTCGACCCCGAGGTACTTCTTGGCCAGGGCGTCGATGTCGGCGTCGGCGCCATCGGTGCGCCGCTCGCCGACCGTGCCCCGCACCATCGTCCAGCGGTAGCCGTCGGCCGGGTCGGCGGCCGAGATCGCCACCGGGGAGCCGACCGCCAGGTAGCGGTCCTTCACCCGGCC
This sequence comes from uncultured Bifidobacteriaceae bacterium, assembly GCA_964555735.1. GTDB lineage: Bacteria > Actinomycetota > Acidimicrobiia > IMCC26256 > PALSA-555 > CAZKTS01. Next base: position 10,979 of record CAZKTS010000119.1, on the reverse strand, counting down.
CACGGCGGTGTTGAGGACCAGCCGGCCGTCGTCGGCGACGTCGACCCAGACCGGGGACACGTGGGGCCGGCCCTGGTCGTCGACCACCGCCACGTGGGCGATCACCGGGCCGGACAGGATCTCGCGGGACGTCTCGCTCAAGGGGATGCTCATGCCCGGGCTCAACCGCGCCGCGCCGCCACCGATTCCCGACGTCTCGACGCCGCGTGCTCGTAGCGGTCGACGAACGCCGTCGCCAGCGACCCCATCGAGAACTCCGCCGCCCGGGCGGTGCCCGCCGCGGTGAGGCGGGCTCGCTCGCCCGGGTCGTCGAGGAGCCGGCGCAGCCCGTCGCGAAGGGCGGCGACCGATCCGGGCTCGACCATCAATGCCTCCCGGCCCGGGCGGGCGACGTTGCGGTAGCCGGTGAGGTCCGAGGCCACCACCGCGGTCTCCGCGGCCATCGCCTCGAGCAGCACCACCCCGAAGGACTCCCCCTCGATCGACGGGAAGCACGCGACCGTCGCCCCACGCAGCCGGCGCGCCTTGTCGTCGTCGGACACCGAACCGAGCCACTCGACGCCCGGCACCCGACGGTCGCGCAACGCCGCGGTCTGCGGGCCCTCGCCCACGACCCAGAGCGTGGCGTCGCGCTCGAGGCCCTCGAACGCGTCCAGGAGGATGCCCAGGCCCTTGCGCGGCTCGTGCCGCCCGACGAAGACGATCGCGGGACGCGGCGACGGCGCCGGATCGGCGGTCGCGAACGCGGCGAGGTCGACACCGTTGGGGAGGATCTCGCACTCGGCGCCGAACGCCTGCACGTTCCGCTGCGCCTCTTCCGACACCGCGGTGCGGATGGAGAGGCGCTCGACCATCTTGCGCAACGGCATCCGGAACGCGTCGTACCAGCTGTTGCGCCCGGGATGGGCGGCGTGGAACGTGCCGACGACGGGGAGGTCGGTACCCACGAGCGCGCTGTGGTTCGCGCCGGGCGAGAGCGGCTCGTGGAGGTGCACGACGTCCGGCGAGAACGCGCGCAGCGCTTCGAGCGTCCGTTGCGCGACGGCCTTGCTCGACGTGATCGGCGCGATCGAGCCGTTGGACGGGAAGCGGTACGTCGGTCCGAGCGACGTGATCCCGGGCGACGGCGGCGGACCGTCGGTGGGCGCGAGCACCCGGGCGTCGACGCCGGCGGCGCGGAGCTCGGCCGCGAGCCCGAGGACCTGGAGCTGGACCCCGCCGTAGACCGAGACCGAGTAGGGGCAGACGAGCGCGACGCGCAGCAGTCGGTCGGTCATGGCGCGCTCGTCACCTCGACAGCCGTGGCGCTCGGCCAGACCGGCTGCATGACCAGCCACTGCTCGGGCGCCGCGGCGATGAGCTCCTCGAAGCGGTTCGCCAGCTCCTGGGTCACGCGCTGCACATCGTCGCGCAGGCGTCCGCGCCGGTCGACGGCCAGCGGTGCGCCGATCCGCGCCAGGCCGCGGCCGCCGGGAAGGAACGAGACGCCGGCACTCAGGAGCGGCACGCCGGCGCGCAGGGCCACCATCGCCGGCCCGCCCGGCATCGTCGTCGACGCGCCGAACAGCTCGACCGGCACACCGTCGCCGGTGAGGTCCCGGTCGCTCACCAGGCAGATCACCGCGCCCGCCCTCGCGGCCCGCACCACCTCGACGAGCGACGACGGGCCGAGCGCGACGACCTCCATGCCGAGCGAACGCCGCTGCGCGACGAACCACTCGAACAGCTCGGGCGGCTCGACGGTCTCGGCGACGACGGTCACCCGGTGGCCCCGGGCCGCGAGCCACGCGCCGGCGAGGTCCCAGTTGCCCAGGTGCGGGAGGGCCAGCACGGCGCCTCGTCCGCCGGCGACGGCCGCGGTGAGGTGGTGGTAGCCCTCGCTCTCGACCCGTTCCTCCAGCGTCGGCAGGTCACGAGCCGAGAGGCGGAAGAGCTCGTGCCAGTAGCGCGCGTAGTTCTCGAACACGGCTTCCGTCGCCACGCGCAGCTCGGCGTCGGTCAACCGCCCGCCCGCGACCTGCTGGAGGTTCTGCTGGACCTGCGCGCGCTTCGTCGACCACACGCGGGTGAGCGCGCGTGACGTGGTCCGGGCCAGGGTCGAGCCGATCGCGGGCGGCAACGCCCGCGCGACGTCAGCGCCGGCCCGGTACGCGAGATACGCGGTGCGGCCGGCTGCGCCGGGCACGAGGCCTCCGGAGCGATCGGCGGGATCCGTCGACCGGCTCCGCGCCCTCGGGACGCGGCGTGGCCTGGCGCCAGACCATCACGAAGCGGTGGACGGCCGTGACCGCGGTGAGCACGAGCATGATCCACATCACGGGGACGAGGACGTCGAACGCGAGGCCGACCCCGAGCAGCACGAGCCGCTCGAGCCGCTCCATCACCCCGCCGCGGGCGTCGAAGCCGAGCGCCTCCGCCTTCGCCCGCTCGTACGAGACGAGCATGGTGAGCGCGAGCACGGCGAGGACGAGCACCGCGTCGTTGGAGCCGTCGACGTTGAGGTGCCATGCGACCCCGCCGAGGAGCAGGGCATCGGCGACGCGGTCGCAGACCGAGTCGAAGAACGCCCCCCGCTTGGACGCGGTGCCGCTGAAGCGGGCGACCGACCCGTCGAGGAGGTCGGGCAGGCCGGCCAGGATCAGCCCGACCAGGCCGAGCAGCAGGTTGCCGTTGGCGATGAGCACCGCCGTGCCTGCGGCGGCGACCAGGCCGAGCACGGTGAGCGCGTCCGCGGTGACACCGAGGGCGTGGAGCCCACGGCCGATCGGATCGAGGCTGTGCTGCGCCTTCGCGCGCCAGCGGCCGTCGAGCATTCGGGAACGGCGTCCTGTCTGGTCCGGCAGAAGAGAAAGGCCCCGGGGCGATGCCTCGGGGGACGACGCGAGGGTACCAGCACCGGGGCGTCGCCCCCGGGGTCCCCGGGCCGGCACCGGCCGGACGACCGTAGACTCGGGCCGCCACACCGGTGATCGGCAGTCGAACGAGCAGGGGGGACCGCTCGTGAAGACCTTTCCGACGGAGAAGATCCGCAACGTCGCCCTGGTCGGTCACGGCCACGCCGGCAAGACCACCCTGGCGGAGGCCCTGCTCGCGGTCAGCGGCACCGTCTCCCGGGTCGGGCGGGTCGAGGACGGCACCACCGTCTGCGACTTCGACCCCGAAGAGCACAAGCGGGGCATCTCGGTGTCGCTGGCGGTCGCGCCGTTCGAGTTCGAGGGCGCGAAGGTGAACCTGCTCGACGCGCCGGGCTACGCCGACTTCATCGGCGATGTGCACGCCGCGCTGCGCGCTGCCGACCTCGCCATCTTCGTCGTGTCTGCGGTCGAGGGGGTCGAGGTCCAGACCGAGGCCGCGTGGAGGATTGCCGAAGCGCGCGGGATGCCGCGCGCGATCTTCGTCAACAAGCTCGACCGCGAGCGCGCGTCGTTCGACCGGACGCTCGAGCAGCTCAAGGAGCGGTTCGGCGCCGGGGTCGCGCCGTTGGAGCTCCCGATCGGCGAGGAGTCAGCCTTCCGCGGCGTCGTCGACCTGCTGAGCGACGAGGCCGTGCTCTACGACGACGGCGCCGACGGCCGGGGCACCACCGGCGCGATCCCCGACGACATGGCCGTCGAGGAGCACGCGGTGCACGATGCGCTGGTCGAGGGCATCGTCGTCGCCGACGACGACCTCATGGAGCGCTACCTCAACGACGAGCAGCTCTCGGTCGCCGAGCTCGAGCACGCACTCGCGTCCGGCATCGCGGCCGGCAGCGTGTTCCCGGTGCTCTGCGGCAGCGCCACCCGCCTCATCGGCGTCGACCGACTCGCGCACTTCATCGCCGAGGACGGCCCGGCGCCGGTGGTGGGTGACGGCCCGCCCGCGGCCTTCGTCTTCAAGACCATCGTCGACCCCTACGTGGGCCGCGTGAACCTCTTCAAGGTGCTCCAGGGACCGCTCGTCCACGACGTCACGCTCGTGAACGGTCGCACGGTGAACGACGAACGGCTCCACCAGCTCGTGACGATGCGCGGCAAGGAGCAAGAGCCCGCGCCCGAGATCGTCGCCGGCGACATCGGTGCGGTGGCGAAGCTCACGACGACCACCACCGGCGACGTGCTGGGGACGCGGGGCGCCGACCTCGAGGTCGAGCCGCTCACCGTGCCCGAGCCGACCCTCCCGGTCGCGATCCGCGCGAAGTCGAAGGGCGACGAGGACAAGCTGGCCAACGCGCTGCACCGTCTCCAGGACGAGGACCCCGCCATCCGCGTGGAGCGCAACGCCGAGACGCACCAGACCCTCCTGTGGGGCATGGGCGAGACGCACCTCGGCATCGCGCTCGAGCGACTGTCGCGCAAGTTCGGCGTCGAGGTGGAGACCGACGACGTGCAGGTCGCCTACCGCGAGACGATCACCGGCACCGCGGAAGCGGAGGGCAAGTACAAGAAGCAGACGGGCGGCCACGGTCAGTTCGGCGTCGCGTCCGTGCGCGTCGAGCCGGTGGAGCGCGGGGCCGGGTTCGAGTTCGAGGACAAGATCGTCGGCGGCGCGATCCCCCGCCAGTTCATCCCCGCGGTCGAGAAGGGCATCGGCGAGACGATGGAGCAGGCCGGCGTGTTCGGCTACCCCGTGGTCGACGTGAAGGTCACGCTCTTCGACGGCAAGTACCACTCCGTCGACTCGTCGGAGATGAGCTTCAAGATGGCCGGCTCGATCGGGTTCAAGGAGGCGATGGCCAAGGCGTCGCCGATCCTCCTCGAACCGATCAGCGAGCTCGTGGTGATCGCGCCCGAGGCGAACCAGGGCGAGATCATGGGCGACCTGAACGCCAAGCGCGGCCGCATCCAGGGCACGAGCGCTCTGGGTGGTGGCGAGGTCGAGGTCGTCGCCTTCGTCCCGACGTCCGAGGTGCTGCGCTACGCGATCGACCTGCGGTCGCACACCGGCGGCCGGGGTCGGTTCACCATCCGCCACTCGCACTACGACCCGGTGCCCGCCCACCTCGCCGAGAGGCTCACCGCGGCAGCTCACGTGGCCTAACGTCCCGGCTCGTGACGGCACCGACGGCAACGGCGACGACACGCGCGCGTGCCGGCACGTACGCCGGCCTGTTCTTCGTGACCCTCGCGACGCTGATGTACGAGATCGGCCTGACGCGCATCTTCAGTGTCACGACCTTCTACCACTTCGCCTTCGTCGCGATCTCGCTCGCGCTGTTCGGGCTCACCGCAGGCGCGCTGCTCGTCCACCTGCGGCCGACGTGGTTCCGTCCCGAGAACGTCAAGCGCGACCTCGCGATCTTCTCGGTCGCCTTCGCGATCGCGATGCCGGTGTGCCTCGCCATCCAGCTGTCGATCCGCATGGAAGCGCGGTGGTCGTTCGACGGCGCGGCGTCGGTCATCGGCACCTGCTTGATCGCGAGCGTGCCGTTCGTGCTCAGCGGCGTCGTCGTGTGCCTCTGCCTCACCCGCTTCCCCGACCGGGTGAATCGCCTGTATGCGATCGATCTGCTCGGCGCGGGGCTCGGCTGTGTCGTGCTCGCGTTCCTGTTCGGCACCATCGACGGCCCGAGCGCCCTCATCGCGACCGGCGCGATCGGGGGTGTCGGTGGAGTGTGCTTCGCGCTGGATGCCGGCGGGCGGCGCCTCGTCGCGGGCACGCTCGCGGTGAGCCTCCTCGTCGGCGCGTTCGCCGCGTTCAACGCGTTGCGCGCCGACGACGGCCGGGCGCCGGTGGCGATCGTGTGGACCAAGGAGATCCGGGACGCCCGGCACCTCTCCGAGGAGTGGAACTCCTTCTCGCGCGTGACCGTCGACGGTGATCCGTCGCTGCTCCAGACGCCGTTCGGCTGGGGGCTCAGCCCGACGACGCCCGACACCCGGCTCGCGCAGCTCGACATCGCCCTCGACAGCATCGCGGGCACCACGCTGACCCAGTTCGACGGCGATCTCCTCGGGACGGACTTCCTCCGCTACGACGTGACCAACCTGGCGCACCACCTCCGTCGCGATGCGGACGTGCTCGTCGTCGGCGTCGGCGGCGGCCGCGACATCCTCTCGGCGGTGGAGTTCGAGCAGCATTCGGTCACGGGCGTCGAGATCAACGGCAACGTGCTCGAGCTGCTGCGCGACCGCTTCGCCGACTTCACCGGCCACCTCGAGGACCGCGACGACGTGCGCTTCGTCAACGACGAGGCTCGCAGCTACCTCTCGCGCACCGACGAGCGCTACGACATCCTCCAGATCTCCCTCATCGACACGTTCGCCGCGACGACGGCCGGCGCGTTCGCGCTCTCCGAGAACTCGCTGTACACGACGGAGGCGTGGGACACCTTCCTCGACCGGCTGAAGCCGGACGGCATCCTCACGGTCTCGCGCTGGTACGACATCGGCGGGCTCAAGCCGCTCGAGACCTACCGCACGGTCGCGCTCGCCACCCAGGCGCTCCGCGACCGCGGGGTCGAGCACCCGCGCGACCACATCCTCGTGTTCCGCTCCCCGCCCATCAAGCCGTTCACCGTCGCGAACGTCATGGTCAGCCCCGAGCCGTACTCGGCCGCGGACATCGACCGCATCACCGAGGTCACCCAGGAGCTCGGGTTCGAGCCGGTGCTCACGCCCGACACCGCCGACAGCCCGATCTGGGCCGCGCTCGCCGCCGACGACGGACCGCAGCGCGGCCTCGACATGATCGACGAGGACGTCTCCCCGCCCACCGACGACCGACCGTTCTTCTTCCAGATGGCCGACCTCGACAACCTGCTCGAGGGCAAGGGCCTCGACGACCCGCGGGTCACGCGCCCGGTGCGCACGTTGGGATTCCTCGCGCTCGCGGTGCTGCTGCTCACCCTCGTCTTCCTCGGCATCCCGATGCTGCTCGCCCGCAAGCGCGCCTCGAACCGAGGGATGGCGCCGTACTACGTGTACTTCGCGGGGATCGGGCTCGGCTTCCTGCTCGTCGAGTTCTCACAGGTGCTCCGCCTGAGCGTCTTCCTCGGCCATCCCGTGTACTCGCTCACGGTCGTGCTGTTCTCGATGCTGGTCTTCTCCGGGATCGGCTCGATGCTCACCGAGCGCTTCGTCGATCCCCATTCCCGGCGAACCCTGATCGCGCCGCTGGGCGCGCTGCTCGGGGTGCTCGTGCTCTTCGGGTTCCTCACGACGCTCGTGATCGACGCCACCGAGAGCGCGACCACACCCGTGCGGATCCTCGTGGCCATCGCGCTGCTGGCCCCGATCGGCATCGTCATGGGCATGCCGCTCACCATCGGCATGCGCTCCGCCTCGGAGCACACCGACGCCCCGACCGCCTTGCTGTGGGGCGTCAACGGCGCGTCGTCGGTGTGCGCGTCGGTCTTCGCGATGGTGATCGCACTGTTCTTCGGGATCACGTTCGCGTTCTGGGCCGGCTGGGTCGCGTACGCGTTCGCCGGCATCGCGATCGTCGTCGCGACGCGACGCCGTCAGGCAGGCGGCGAACCCGCGTCGCTCGATGAACCCTCCGGCGCCGCCGAGGACGGGCCCGAGGCCGCCTCGGACTCGAGCGCCGACCAGTCCTCGGGGTTGGCCTCGGTGTAGGAGCCGAGGATCTCGGCGTCGACCGCGTCGACCTCGACCAGCCCGCGCATCGTCGGCGGCTCCTCGGCGGAGTAGAGCAGGATCCGCCACGACGGGCGGGACCGCAGCCCGCGCCACCCGAGCTGGGCGGACGCGTGACCGACCGGGAAGTCGGCGGCGCGACTCGCGGCCGCGAGCGCCTCGGTCTGATCGATGGCGAGGTGCCACGCGGTCGCGAAGTGGTACGCAGCGACGAGGAGCAGGCCGACACCCGCGGCGATGAGCCCGGTGTTCGAGCTCGTCACCCCGCCGGCGAGCGAGGCCGCGCCGATCAGGCCCTCCAGCGCGCCGGCGATGCGGCGCCGACGGATGTCGGGGAAGAGGTACGGGCCGACGTACGCGGTGACGTCGAGGTCCTCGGGGAGCTCGTCGCGGATGTCCCCGTCGTCGACGTGGGAGGAAGCGCTGGTGTCGCCGGCCACGGGCCGAGCCTAGGAGGGCCAGGCGGCCCGGAGACGATCGGCGGTGGTGCGGAGGTCCTCCGGGAGCACCCGGGTCTCGGCGACCGCGGTCATGAAGTTGGTGTCGCCGTCCCAGCGCGGCACCACATGCACGTGCAGGTGCCCGGGCACGCCGGCGCCCGCGGATCGCCCGAGGTTCATCCCGACGTTGATGCCCGCCGGGTCGTACGCGGCCTTCACCGCGGCGACCGCCCGTTGCGTCATCGTCATCACCGCGGCCGCGTCGGCCGCCTCGAGCTGGTCGAGCTCGGCGGTGTGCACGTACGGCGCGACCATCAGGTGCCCGGACGTGTACGGGAACGCGTTGATCACCGCGAAGGTGTGGGCGTCGGTCGCCAGCACGCCGGCCTCGTCGGGGTCGGCGGTGGCCAGCCCGCAGAACAGGCACGACGCCGCGGCGAGGTCCGGAGGACCGACGCTGCCGACGTAGTCGGCCCGCCACCCGGCCCAGAGCCGCTCGAGGCTCACGCCCGCGTCGCGACCTCGGTCGCGAGTCGCCGGGCGAAGTCGTCGAACGCGACGCCCCGCTCGGGATGCTCGGCACCGCGCGCGTTCACGCCGACCGTGCCTGCCTCGACGTCGTCGTCACCGACCACCAGCACGTAGGGCACCTTCTCCGTCTTGGCACGCCGGATGCGCGCCCCGAGGCTGTCGAGGTGCGCGCCGTGCTGCTCGACCCGCGCGCCTTGGGCCCGCAGGCGATCGGCGACGCTCGTCGCGTACTCGTCGTGCCGGTCGGCGACCGGCAGGACCGCGACCTGGACCGGCGCGAGCCACGCCGGGAACGCGCCCGCGTAGTGCTCGAGCAGGATGGCGAAGAAGCGCTCGATCGATCCGAACAGCGCCCGATGGATCATCACCGGGCGGTGCCGCTCGTTGTCGGCCCCGATGTACTCGAGCCCAAAGCGCTGCGGCAGCTGGAAGTCGACCTGGATCGTCGACACCTGCCACGTCCGGCCGATCGCGTCGCGCGCCTGCACGGAGATCTTCGGGCCGTAGAACGCGCCACCGCCCTCGTCGAGCACGAGCTCGAGGCCCTTGCCCTCCGCAGCGACGCGGAGGATCTCGGTGGCTTCCTCCCACTCGTCGTCGGTGCCGACGGCCTTGCCCTCGGGCTTGGTCGAGAGCTCGAGGTAGAAGTCGTCGAGGCCGTAGTCGCGCAGCAGGTCGAGGACGAACGTGAGGAGCGAGCTCAGCTCGCCGGGCATCTGCTCCTTCGTGCAGAAGATGTGGGCGTCGTCCATCGTGAGGCCGCGCACCCGCGTGAGGCCGTGGACCACCCCCGACTTCTCGTAGCGGTAGACCGTCCCGAACTCGAACATCCGCAACGGGAGCTCGCGGTAGGACCGCAGCCGGCTGCGGAAGATCAGGATGTGGAACGGGCAGTTCATGGGCTTGAGGTAGTAGGAGGTCCCCGCGCCCGCGCTGCCCTCGTCCATGACCATCGGCGGGAACATGCCGTCGGCGAACCAGTCGAGGTGCCCCGACTCCTGGAACAGGTCCGCCTTCGTGATGTGGGGCGAGTTCACGAACTGGTAGTCGGCCTCCTGGTGGCGCTGCCGCGAGTAGTCCTCCATGAGGCGGCGCACCGTCCCGCCCTTCGGATGGAACACCGCGAGCCCCGAGCCGATCTCGTCCGGGAACGAGAACAGATCGAGCTCCGCGCCGAGGCGGCGGTGGTCGCGCTTCTCCGCCTCTTCCAGCCGGTGGAGGTGCTCCTCGAGGGCCTGCTTCGACTCCCACGCCGTCCCGTAGATCCGCTGGAGCTGGGGCCCGTGCTCGTCGCCACGCCAGTAGGCGCCGGCAACCTTCTGGAGCTTGAACGCACCGAGGCGCTTGGTCGACGGCACGTGCGGGCCGCGGCACAGGTCGACGAAGTCGTCCCGCCCTGCGCGCGGGTTTCGGTAGAGCGAGATCTGGGTGCCCTCCCCCACTTCGCTGCTGTCGACCTTCTCGATGATGTCGCGCTTGTACGGCTGCTCCGCGAACGTGGCGAGACCGTCGTCGCGTGACACCTCGCTGCGCAGGAACGGCTGGTCCTCCTTGACGATCTCCCGCATGCGCGCCTCGATGCGCGGGAGATCGTCGTCGCTGAAGTGCGCGCCGTCGGGCAGCTCGAAGTCGTAGTAGAAGCCATCCGCGATCGCCGGGCCGATCGCATAGCGCGCGCCCGGGAAGAGATCGGTGACCGCCTGGGCCATGACGTGGGCCGTCGAGTGGCGCAGGACCTCGCGGCCGTCGGGCGAGTCGGCGGTGACGATCTGCAACGCGGCATCGTGCTCGATCGGCCGGTCGAGATCGACCCACTCGCCGTCGACCTTGGCCGCGAGCGCCGCCTTGGCCAGCCCGCGGCCGATTCCCGCCGCGACGTCGGCCGGCGTCGCGCCCGCCTCGGCCTCGCGCGTCGAGCCGTCGGGCAACGTGAGGGTTATGGAAGGGGGCATGACGCGTTCGACGGTAGCCGGGGCGCGCGGCGACCTACGGACGGATTGCCGCGTCGAGGTCGAGGCCCAGGAGCGCGCCCAGCTCGCGGAGCACCAGCGGCGCGCTCGGGTCGTCGCCGCCCGAGAGGATCGCGCTGGCGAGGTCGTCGAGGGCTTCGATGGCGCGCGGCGCGTCGAGGTCGTTGTCGAGGCACGCGCGCACGCGGGCAGCGAACGGAGCGGGATCGGCGCCCGCCGCCCGCTGCGCGGCCGCGACGAGCCGGTGCAGCAGCGCGACGCCTTCGTCGAGATCGGTCGAGTACCACTCGAAGCCGGTGCGGTAGTGGTGGCGCATGAGTGCGAGGCGGATCGCGCGCGGGTCGGCGACCTCCAGGAGGTCGCTCACGAACACGAGGTTCCCGAGCGACTTGCTCATCTTCTCGCCCTCGTAGCTCACCATCGCCGAGTGCATCCAGTGCCGCACGAAGGGCACCCCGCTG
>CAZKTS010000118.1:0-17327 GCA_964555735.1 uncultured Bifidobacteriaceae bacterium | reverse complement strand
CTGCTCCTCACGCTCGACGAGAGCGAGGAGCCCACCCGCGATCGCGTTCCGCGTGGTCTCGGAGCCGGCAGCGAAGAGCAACGAGAAGAACGAGTACAGCTCGACATCCGACAGGTTCGGCGGCTCGAGGTCGGCGAGGGTCGCGTGCACGACCACCGACAGCATGTCGTCGGTGGGCTCGGCGCGCTTGCGAGCGATGAGCTCGGCGCCGTACTCGAGCATCCGGGCCTGCGCGGCCCGCGGCTCGTCCGACCGGAAGGCGGCATCTCCCTCCCGGATGTCGAACCCCGGATCCACCGCCTCCCAGAGCATCTGTCGGTCGGCCTCGGGGACGCCGAGCAGGATGCAGATCATCTGCATCGGGAGCTCGGCGGCCACGTCCACGAGGAAGTCGAGCTCATCACCGTCGCCGACGCGCTCGAGCAGCGCTCGGGTGCGCCGACGCAGCTCCTCCTCCATGCGCCCGACCATGCGCGGGGTCAGCCCCGTGCTCACGAGCCGCCGAATCCGGGCGTGACGCGGATCGTCCATCATGTTGAGAACGATCCCTGCCACCTCGAGGTCCTGGAGCAGCGTGCCGCCGTAGGGACGGTCGCCACCCCGCTCCGACGAGTACGTCTCTGCATCGCGCAGCACCTCGAGCGTCTCGGCGTGCGTCGCGACCGACCAGAATCCTTCGCCGTCGGGCGTGTGGCTCGTCGGCTCGTGCCACCAGACCGGAGCCTCGCGCCGATGGACCTCGAACAGGTGGTGCGGGAAGCCGTGCGCGAAGTTGTCGAGGTCGGTGAGATCGATGTCGGCGAGAGACGTCGCGCTCATCGCACGGGGCGCCAGCTCGGAGCTACAGCTCGAAGCCGAAGACCTCGGCGGCCGTGCCGCCCACGATCGCCCGCACCTCTTCGTCGGGCACGCCGTCGAACTGCTTCGCCGCGATCTCCTGGGATGCCGGGTATGTGCCTTCGGGGTGCGGGTAGTCGTTGCCCCACATGATCGTCTCGATGCCCGTGATGTGGCGGTTGTTGACCGCGACCGGGTCGTACATGAACGTGGCCGCGCATTGGCGGCGGATGAGCTCGCTCGGCTTGATGGAGAGCTTCGGCTTCGCGTACATGCTGTGGTCGTCGTAGATCGAGTCGGCCTGCGTCATGATCCACCCGAGCCACGCCGCGCCGGTCTCGACGGTCACCACCCGGAGACCCGGGAAGCGGTCGAGGGCACCGCCGGCGGCCATCGACAGGAGCACCATCGGGCCGTCGAGCTGCGCGCCCATGAGGTAGTTGATGACCGCGCCACCCGGACCGCGCACGACCCTCGGCTCGTAGCCGGTGCCCGAGTGGAACGTGAGCGGGAGGCCGAGGTCCTCGGCGACGGCCCAGAAGCGGTCGTACTCGCCGTCGTTGTACGGGCGGGTCGGCATGCGGGCGGGCAGGAAGAGCGCCCGACAGCCCGACTCGGCCAGGCGCGTGGCCTCGCCGATCGCGTCGTCGAGGTCGAGCATCGGGACGAGCCCCACCGCGAGGAGCTCGGGGTGACCGCCGAAGGCATCGGCGGCCCAGTCGTTGTAGGCGCGGCACAGCGCGAGCTGGAGCCCGGGATCGTCCGAGGCGAAGCAGGCCTGGAGCGCGAACGTGGGGAAGATCACCTCGGCGCTCACGCCATCTCGGCCCTGGTCGCGTCGGCGCTCCTCGGCGTCGACGCCACCCACGATCGCGACCTCGAGCTCGGTCGCGGTCATCAGCTTGCGGGGGTCGAGGCCTTCGGTGAACAGCGTGCGCCAGCCGTCCTTGGTCTCGATGCGGGGCACCCGGTCGCGGTACTGCCGATCGACCCGCTCGGCATAGAGCTCGATCGGCTCGGTGCAGTGGGAGTCGGTGGAGATGAAGGTGGCGCCGCGGTAGGTCTCGATCATGACCACCGAAGTTACCCGACCCCGCTCACGCGCTGAGTGGCCCCAGACCCTTGCTGAGGAGCACCACACCGATGACGAAGAGCAGGACGGCCATGACCGTGGCGTTGTTCTGCTCGAGCCACACCTTCCAGCCGTCGAGGAGGTGCTGGGCCTTCTCGCCCACGAGCAGGTACGCGATCACCGGGACGGCGACGCTCAGGCTGCCGATGACGACGAACACCGCGAGCGCGATCTCGGCGTCGGTGGTGGAGAGCCCTGCGGTCTGGCCGACCGCGGCCGCGGCACCCACGGCGAGCACGAGGTTCTTAGGGTTCACCGCGCTGAGCAGGACGCCCAGCCCGATCGCCTTCACCGGCGTGACCCCGTCGATCGCGCTCATCCACTTCGGCATCGTCGCCTGTTCGCCTGCCTTGGGACGGTTGCGCCAATGACGCAGCCCCATCAGCACCAGCGCGACGCCCAGCACGACGAGCAGCGTCGACGAGCCGTCGTTGGCGCTGCTGTCGGTCGACGTGTCGAGGCTCTTCGCGACCGCGTAGACGATCGCGCAGACCGCGCCGAGCCCGACGACCCACCCGAGGAGGAACGACGGCCCGTTCACCTTTGCCCGCGGACTGAACAGCATGAGGATCACCGCGATGATCGGGATCGGGCTGATCATCACGCCGATGGCGAGCGGCAGGATCTCGCTGATTGCTGGTCCCATGGCGGGTCACCGTATCGACCGCCGCCACCCGGCGGGGCGATGGTGCGGCGCCGTCAGTGCTTGAAGCCCTCCCCACCCGAGCGCGGCAGCGGCTGCGGCAGCTTCTCGAGGTAGGCAACGTGGCGCTGGAGATCGGCGACGAGCAGGTCGGCGAGATCGCGCGAGAAGCCGTTGCGAACGACCACGCGCAGCGCCGCGAGATCCTGGCGGTTCTCCGGGAACGTGTACGCCGGCACCAGCCAGCCGCGGTCCCGCAGCCGCTCCGACACGTCGAACACCGTGTACGGCAGCGACGTGTCGGGGATCGAGAAGGCGAACACGGGCAGCTCGCTGCCGTCGGTGATCAGCCGGAACGGGCCGATCTTCCCGACCGCCTCGGACGTGTAGAGCGCGACGTCGCGTGACGTCTGCTGGATCGCGCGGTAGCCCTCGAAGCCGAGCCGGAGGAAGTTGTAGTACTGCGCCGCGACCTGGTTGCCCGGCCGCGAGAAGTTGAGCGCGAACGTCGGCATGTTGCCGCCGAGGTAGTTGACGTTGAACACCAGGTCGTCCGGCAGCGCGTCGGGGTTGCGCCAGATCGCCCAGCCCACGCCCGGGTACACGAGGCCGTACTTGTGGCCGGATGCGTTGATCGACTGCACGCGCGGCAGGCGGAAGTCCCACTCGAGGTCCGGGTCGATGAACGGGGCGATGAAGCCCCCCGATGCGGCATCCACGTGCACCGGGATGTCCAGCCCCTGATCCGCCTGGAGCCGGTCGAGCGCGGCACAGATCTCGGCGATCGGCTCGTAGGAGCCGTCGAAGGTGGACCCGAGGATCCCGACGACGCCGATGGTGTTCTCGTCGCAGTGCGCGACGGCGCGATCGGCGGTGAGGTGGTACGTGTCGCCGTCCATCGGCACGAGGCGCGGCTCGACGTCCCAGTAGCGGCAGAACTTGTCCCAGCACACCTGCACGTTGGCGCCCATGACGAGGTTGGGTGTGGTGGCGGGCTTGCCGGCCTTCTCGCGCGCGGCGCGCCAGCGCCACTTGAGCGCCATGCCGCAGAGCATCGCGGCCTCGCTGGAGCCGGTGGTCGAGGTGCCGGTGGCCTCCTCGCTGTCGGGCGAGTTCCAGAGGCGGCTCAGCATGTTCACGCAACGCTGCTCGAGCTCCGCGGTGCGCGGGTACTCGTCCTTGTCGATCATGTTCTTGTCGAACGTGTCGGCCATGAGCTGGTTGGCCTGCGGTTCCATCCACGTCGTCACGAACGTCGCGAGGTTCAGCCGCGCGTTGCCGTCGAGCATCAGCTCGTCCCGGACGAACTGGTACGTCGTGTCCGGGTTCATCTCGTCGGCGGGCAGCTCGTGGCGCGGCGCACGGCCGGACTCCCCCGGGCGCGCGTACATGGGGCTGAGGATCAGCGGGCGAAGGTCCTCGATGAGCTTCTTGTGCAGGGCCATGGGGTCTCTTTCGGTTCGGTGGCTGCGCTACTGCTCGGCCACGGGGAGGGTTCGTTCCGGGAGCAGCAACAGCGCGCCCACGACGAAGCCGAGTGCGCCGATGAACGTCCCGAGGTTCATGAGCGTGACGTTGCGGGGTTGATCGGTCGCCGGGACGACCTTGGCGGCGGCCGCAGAGACCGCGAACGCGATGGACCCGACGAGGTTCGCGCCGGCGATCCACCACGAGAGCTCGCGAGGCCGCCACGACCACCACCGGCGACCGACCTCGAGCCAGGCGAGCGAGCTCGCGACGAGGAAGCAGATACAGCCGAACACGTTCGGCTTCCAGACGAGATGGTTCGCCTCCGACGCGGAGAGGTGGTCGATCATCGCGGCGCCGGTGCTGACGTTGAAGAAGAGGGTGCCGATCAGCTGCACGCTCGTTGCCCACCAGTCGACGCGGTGGGGCTCGACGCTGAACAGACGCCGACGCTCGCTGCCACCCACGGCATCTCGCCCCCGCGCCGTGTTCACGACCTCCAGGTACTGGAGGAACGCGGCGGTGGTGAAGAACAGCGACCCCACGAAGTAGGTCACCCCGTCGGCGGCGACACCGACCGTCTCCACGTAGCCCGGCATCGCGCCGAGTGCGAAGCACGACGCGCCGACGAAGAAGAGGACGCCGATCCACCAGCCCACCGCGTCGGGCGCCCACCAGGTCGAGCCCGAACCGCCGTCGAGCAGCGAGTGCTGCTTGCGCGGCGCCCGGGCCGCCGAGATGCCGAGTGCCGGCGCGGTCATCGCCACTCCTCGACGATCCCTTCCATGTGCCCCGAACCCTGGTGTCAGGCGTTGCCGTCGACGAAGGTCGTCGCGGCGCTCGGGTCGCGCATGGTCGCCGCCGCGCGCACGAACGCGAGGTGCGTGAACGCCTGCGGGACGTTGCCGAGCTGGCGCTTCGCGACGGGGTCGTACTCCTCGGAGAAGAGGCCGACGTCGTTCGCGATGCCGGTGAGCCGTTCGAAGAGGACGCGCGCGTCCTTGGCGCGTCCCTGCCCGACGTAGCAGCCGACGAGCCAGAACGAGCACGGCAGGAACGCGCCCTCGCCGGGCGGCAGGCCGTCGTCGCCGGACTCGCTCCGGTAGCGGAGCACGTAGCCGTCCTCGAGGAGCTCGCGCTCGATGGCGGCGACGGTCCCGACCATCCTCGGGTCGTCGGCGGGCAGGAAGCCGGTGCCGGGGATCTGCAGGAGCGCAGCATCGAGCTGCTTCGAGCCGTACGCCTGCGTGAAGGAGTTCTTCTCCGGGTCGAAGCCCTCGGTCAGCACCTGCTGCTTGATCTCGTCGCGGCGCTGACGCCAGCGGTCGAGTGGGGCCGGCAAGTCGCATCGGACGGCGGACTGGATCGCGCTCGCGAAGCCGAGCCACGCCATCACCTTGGAGTGGGTGAAGTGCTGACGCTCCCCGCGCATCTCCCACAGGCCGTCGTCGGGGTGCTGCCACGCGCCCTCGAGGTAGTCGAGCAGCGCGACCTCGAGCTTCCAGGCCTCGTCCGCGTTCCCGGCCGCGCCGGCGGTCTCCGGCGGCGCGATGCCGCGCATCAGCGAGAGCGATGCGAGCGTCTCGCCGTAGACGTCGAGCTGGAACTGCTCGCTCGCCGCATTGCCCACGCGCACCGGGGCGGACGACTCGTAGCCCGGGAGCCAGGGCACCTCGTACTCGTCGAGGCGGCGCTCCCCGCCGATGCCGTACATGATCTGGAGTTTCGACGGATCCCCCGCGGCCGCGCGCAGCAGCCAGTCACGCCACGCCAGGGCCTCATCGGTGTAGCCCCCGGTCATGAGCGCGAACAAGGTGAGCACCGAATCCCGCAGCCAGCAGTACCGGTAGTCCCAGTTGCGCACGCTGCCGATCCACTCGGGCAGCGATGTGGTCGGCGCCGCCACGATCCCGCCGGTCGGCGCGTAGGTGAGCGCCTTGAGCGTGATCAGCGACCGCTTCACGAGGTCTTCGGACTCGCCTTGGTACGTGCACTGCCGCGACCACTTGCGCCACCAGGTCGCGGTGCGGTTCACCGCACTGACCCCGTCGTGGGGACGGGGCGACTTCTCATGGGATGGGTGCCAGGCGAGCACGAACGGCACCTTCTCGCCCGCCGACACGATGAAGTCGGCCACGGTCGAGCGCCCGGCGCCCTCCGTCGGCGCGGTCGTCGTGAGCACCATCGAGTCGGGGCCCGCCGTCGCGTGCATCCGGCCGTCGAGGTCGGTGACCCACGGCAGGTTCGAGCCGTAGTCGAAGCGCATGCGCAGGTCCATGTGCACCGGGACTCGGCCCGAGACGCCCTCGACGACGCGCACGATGTCGACCGACTTCTGACGGATCGGCATGCAGTCGACGACGCGCACCACCCCGTCGTCGGTGTGGAACGTCGTCTCGAGGACGAGCGTGCCCTCGCGGTACTCGCGCTCGATCTTCCGGATGCCCCCGGCCGGCGCGAGCTTCCAGCGCCCGTGGTCGACGGTGCCGAGCAACGCGGCGAACACCGCGCCCGAGTCGAAGCGGGGCACGCAGAGCCAGTCGATGGACCCGTCCCGGCCCACCAGTGCCGCGGTCTGGGTATCGCCGATCAGCGCGTAGTCCTCGATGCGCGTCGCCATCAGTCGCAGCTCAAGGAATCACTCACCGAGCTCACCGCGCTCTCGAGCTGCGACTTCGCCGTGCTGAGCGTGGCGGTGAAGTCATCGATGCTCGTCGCCGAGCCGAGCTCGCTCAAGGTGCTCTCGAGCTTCGAGACCTCGGCCTCGATCTTCGGCTTCACGTCCTCCCCGAGGTCCTTCGCGGATGCCGCGAGCGCGCTGGCTGCCTCCTCCACGCTGGAGAGCTGGTCCTTCGCGCTGCCGAGGTTGAGACTCGTGATGTCGTCGACGAGCCGGTCGACCGACTTCTGCAGCGCCGAAGCGTCGTTGCAGACGGCGTCCTTCGCCGAGCTCTCGGAGTCGTCGTCGCCACCCCCGCACGCGGTTGCGAAGGCGGCGAGCGCGACGAGGCTCACGATGATGATGGCGGTCCGGCGCACCCGGTGCTCCTTGATCGGTGCCGTCGAGCTCATGACGGCGGCGTGACCTCGTCGAGCTCGACGAGGCTCTTCTGGTCCAGGATGTAGAGCAACGCCAGCGACGGCAGGATCACGATCGCGGCGATGACGAACACGACGAGCACGGTGACGAGCGTGGGGTCCGGGGCGGCCGCGGCGGAGACCTTCAGCGACGTCGGCAGCATGTAGGGCCACTGCGCGACGCCCCACCCCCAGATGATCGCGACGACTGCGCCGGCGGCCACCAGGCGCGCGCCACGGTGGTTCGTGCGCAGGAGCAAGAAGATCGAGCCGATGCCGCACAGCGCGGAGAGGATCACCAGCGGCAGCGCACGCGCCGTCATCCCGTCGAACACGTAGCGTGCGTCGTCGCGCAGGATGAAGATCCCGGCGAGCGCGAGCACACCGGCGACCACCGCCATGACCAGGGCCCGACGTCGGTAGTACTCGACCATGTCGGGACCGGCGGTGCGCTCCGCGTCGTAGACCATGTAGGTCGCAGCGAGGTACGCGCACACCACGACAGCCAGCACGCCGCCGAGGATCGACGTCGGGTTGAGCCAGCTCTCCCAGATGTCGCCGCTCGTCCCGCCCGCCGGCACACGACCCGACGCGATGCCGCCCGCGACCGCGCCGAGGCAGAAGGGCACGAGCACCGACGACACCGCGAAGATCGAGCCGAAGTTGCGGCGGGACCGCTCCCGGTACACCTCTTTGCGGAAGGCGAAGCTCGAGCCCCGCAGCACGATCCCCAGCGCTGCAAGCGTGAGCGGGACGAAGAGGGTGAGCATGATCGAGGCGAAGGCCTCCGAGAACGCGGTCCACAGCACGACCAGGCAGAAGATCAGCCAGACGTGGTTGGCCTCCCAGACCGGCCCGATCGAGTGGTCCACGACCTCGCGCGGCCGCCGGCCCCGGTCGGCACCCCCGGCGACGAGGTCCCAGAAGCCGGCGCCGAAGTCGGCGCCACCGAGCAGCGCGTAGGCACTCACGCCGAAGAACAGCACGACCGCGATGACGTCGCTCATCGCTTCTGGTCGCTCCCGCTCCGCCGTCCCGGCCGTCCGGCCACGGCTCCGCTCCCGCTCATCCGACCGGCACCTCCTCCTGGCTCGGCGCGGACGGGCCGACGGGAGGGCGGGGGCCGTACGGCACGTCACGCGTGTCGTCCGACTCGCCCTGGGCTCGGAAGCGTCGGCTCATCGCGCGCAGGATGAGCACGAGCGTCACCGCGACCGCGACGTAGAGGATCGCGATCACCACGAAGGTGATCCACACGCCGTCGTTGCTCGTGGCCGCGTCCTCCACCTTCATGAAGTTGCGCACGATCCAGGGCTGGCGTCCGACCTCGGTGACGACCCACCCGGCCTCCATCGCCAGGATCGAGAGGATCCCCGACGCGGCCGCGGCGCGCAGGAACCACTTGGACTGCGGGATCCTCCGCTTGAACGCCCATGAGATGCCGTACCAGAGCGCGAGCAGCGAGAGGAACGTCCCGAGTCCGACCATCACGTCCCACGCGAGGTGCACCGTGTTCACCTCGCGGGTCGTCGGCCGTTCGTCCTTCGGCACCTCGTCGAGACCCTGGATCACCGTCGAGGTCCCATCGCCAGGGTCGGAGAGGATCGACGCGAGACCGGGGATCTCGAAGCCGCCGCTCACGGTGCCGTCGTCGTTGAGATGACCGAGCAGGGTCTCGGGGACGTCGCTCGACGTCTTCGGGACGAGCTCCATCGCGGCGAACTTCGTCGGCTCGTTCTCGTAGACCCAGCGGGCCAGCTGGTCGCCGACGAGCATCTGCACCGGCGTGGCGATCGCGGCGACCGTGAACGCGATGGTGAACCCGAGCTTGTGGTAGCGGTCGCGTCGGCCTTTGAGCATCCCCCACGCGTAGACCGACGCTACGAGGAAGCCGCCGACGAGGTAGGCGGCAATGAGCATGTGGAGCGACTGGAGCGGCATCGCCTTGTTGAAGATGACCTCGAGCGGCTGGACGTCGACGACCTTGCCCGCCTTGTCGAGGCTGAACCCCGCCGGCTCGTTCATCCAGGCGTTGGCCGCCACGACCGACACCGTCCCGCCGATCCCGGCGATGACGATCGGGACGCCGGTCCAGAAGTGCGGCCACGGCTTGAGGCGCTTCCAGCCGTAGATGTAGATGGCGATGAAGATCGCCTCGAGGAAGAAGAAGAGACCCTCGATGGCGAACGGGATGCCGAACGCCGCGCCGAACTTGTCCATGAAGTTCGGCCACAGCAGACCGAACTCGAACGTCAGCACGGTGCCGGTGACGGCGCCGACCGCGAAGGTGACGGCCATGTACTTCGACCAGCGCTGCGCGAGGAGCAGCGCGTCGCGGTCGTCCTTCTTGATCGCGCGGTAGTTCGCGATCAATGCCATGAAGGCCCAGGAGACGCCGAGCGGCACCAGGATGATGTGCGCCGCGAGCGTGAACGCCATCTGCGCTCGTGCCCACGGCACGATGTCGACCGCGAGGAAGGTCAGCATCGGCGATCAGCCTGCCACGTCATCGGCCCCGTCGCCGGGTATCCGGGCGCGCCGAGGGCGCCGAGCCGGACGGACCCGGCTCGGCGCTCCGACGGCATGATCAGAGCAACGCTTCGTCGTCACGCCCACAGTGCACCGCGATCCCGTAGATCACGACGACGTCGATCAGGATCATCACGAACGAGCGCGTCTCGTTGTGAGGCATCCACGCCAGCTGCGCGATCGCGTTCACGCTGGCAGCGACGATCCCGATGAAGCGAGCGAGCCCGGAGCCGCTGAACAGGCCGAAGCCCGCCAGGATCAGCACCACGCCGAGGACCAGGACGATCCAGCCCCACGTCTTGACGTTGTCGGTCAGCGCGAGCTGCGTCTCCGCACCACCCAAGGCACTCTTCACGGCGTTCGACTGGGTGATCGCCACCAACCCGTCGACGACGTTGAAGAAGCCCACCACGATGAGCAGGATTCCGCAGAAGCTCTTCCAGCCATAGCTCGGTCTTCCAGCCATGGTTTCGTCTCCCCTCTGCCACGGGACGAGCCGGTGCTCGCCCTCAGTCACCCGGGCGCAGGCCCAGCTGCTCGAGCAGCTCGACCTCGTCCCAGTACTGACGGAACGATCGGATGCGATCGCCGTCGAACTCGGCGACGGTCACGCCACGCAGCGAGAGCCGCACGCCGGTCGGACCGAGCACGACGTCGTCGTCGATCGCGACCGGACCGGAGTGGGTCGCATGGGCCACCCACTCCACGCACGCGCGATCCCCGCCGACGTCGAGCGGCGTCAGGTCGAGGTCGACGTCGGTGAACGCGCCCACGCGGTCCTCGAGCTCGACCGCGAGCTCGGCGGCCGACGACACCGCGAGCGTCGGGGACCATCCCGCGACCTCATCGGTGTAGATGTCGGCGATCGCACGGGTGTCGCCGGTCACGCTGGCCTCGATGCCCCGGATCAACGTGGCGGCGCGCGCCGCGTTCGTCGTCGAATGTCTTGAGGACTCGCCGTTGTCCCGGCGCCTGAACAGCCCCATGGCAGCTCCTCCGTCCGAGTCGGATGGGCATCCCTGGGCTCCCACCCCAGAGCCATCCAAACGCCGGCGGCGGCGGCGGCACATCACCCGGCCAGGGTGATTGGCGTCACGGAGGGCGGCGCTAGTCCTCGACGATCCCCATGTCGCGCGCCACCTGGACGGCCGCAGAGCGCGACGAGACCCCGAGCTTGCGGTAGATGGCGATGGCCTGGGTCTTCACCGTGTTGCGGGACACGAAGAGCTCCGCGGCGATCTCGCCGAAGCTGAGGTGCGTCGGCAGGTAGCGCAGCACGCGCATCTCGGCCTGCGTCAGCGGCGTCACCGAAGCTCCCAGCGGCACCGAAGCGGACTCGAGCCTGCTGCGCAGGCGTGCAGCATCGTCAGCCAGACGGCCCGGGTCCGGGTCGCGCGCGATCATCCGATCGGCCTCGTCGAGGAGGGCTCGCGCGAGGTCGACATCGCCCAGTCGAAGCGTGGCATCGGCCAGGACGCACCGCGCTTGCAGCGCCTGCCACGGGCTGATCCCGACGAGCATGTCGAGCAGGAACACCGCGTGCTTCGCGCAGCGCCGCGCCTCGCCGGCATTGCCGTCATGGGCAGCAACGAGCGCCGCGACGGCGAAGACGGTGACCTGCGCCGGCCGCTCGTGCAGGCTGTTCGACTCGTTGGCACTCATCCCCCGTCGCGACAGCCGGGCGGCCTCCATCCAGTCGTCGTCTTCGATCGCCAGCAGGGCGAGCTCGGCGAGGCCGATCGCCCGGGTCGACGGCAAGAGCTCCCCTGCGATGTGGACGCTCGTGTGCAGCCGCTCGCGGGCGCCCGTGCGGTCGCCGAGGACCAGCCGCGTCGAGCCGTCGATCAAGCTCGAGATCGCGCGGTACAAGCTCGCCGGGCGATCCAGGCGGAACGACGTGGCCGCGTCATCGCGGGCGCGCGCAGCCCCGTTCCTTGCGACGAGGGCGCGCAGGAGCGCGACGGCTGCCGCCACCGGTGTGCCGTCCGGGAGCTGGGCCGCCTCGTCGGCCCGCTCCGCCGCGGCGAGCCACCCGTCGATCGCCTCCGTCTCACCGATCGTGAGCGCCGACCATGCGGCCGTGACCGCGAGCGCCGGCCGCGCCTCGATCTCCTCCCGCGAGAGGGGCTCGAGCCAACGCTCCACGGTGCCGTTCCGTCCCGACCCGAGCAGCGCCGGCGCGACCGTCCACACCAGCTCGTCGAACCGAGCGAGGTCCCCCGCGCCCAGGGCCTGCTGCACCGCGTCGTCGTGGAGGCCACGTTCGGCGAACCAGGCCGACGCGCGACGTCGGAGCTCGGGCTCCTGCTCCGGCGCGCGTCGCCGCAGCTCGCCGAGCAGCGTCGCCTGGAACGCGTGGTGGTAGCGGAACCAGGCCCCGTCCGCGTCGAGCGGGATCACGAACAGGTTGCGCCGCTCGAGATCCGCAAGGCGGGCCGCCGAGTTACCGCGCGCGAGCACCGCGTCGCACAGCGGGCCGGACAGGCGGGGCAGCACCGACGTGCTGACCAGGAACTCGACCTCGTCGGATGCCAGGCGGGTCAGGACCTCGTCGTGGAGGTAGCCGGCCATCGACGACTCGCCGATGCTGCCGGTGACGGCATCCGCGCCGTCCCGCAACGCCAGTGCGGCGAGGTAGATGCCCGCGGGCCAGCCGTCCGCCCGCTCGACGACCTCCTCCGAGCGGCGATGGTCGGCGGGAACGCCGGCGGCGACGAGGAGCGCTTCCGCTTCGGCGGGCGACATCGCGAGGTCGGCACGGTCGAGGCGGAGGAGCTGCCCCTGCGCGAGCATGCGCGACACCGGAAGCTCCGGGTCGCGCCGACCGAGCAGCACGAGGTGCGATCCCGGCGGGACGTGCGCAGTGAGCACCCGCAGGATCGAGAGCGAGGCGGCCGAGCGCAGCACGTGGACGTCGTCGAGGACGAGCACGGAGGGCGCGCCGATCGCGGCGTACGCGCGGCCGAGCCGCGGCAGGAGGACCGAGGCGAGGTCGGCCTGCGACGTCGCGAGGTCGGCGAAGCGGCCTTCGACGGGCCACAGCGCGTCGAGAGCGTGCGCGAAATAGGTGCGGAGGACGGCAGGGTCGTTGTCGCTCTCCGACAACGACAGCCAGGCCACGCGCCGCCCGGCCGCCGCGGCGCGACCGACCCATCGGGCCCCGAGCGTCGTCTTGCCGAAGCCGGCGGGCGCGGAGACCAGCACCACCGCCTCGACGGCCTCGTCGAGGCGCCCCTCGAGTCGCGGTCGCTCCACGAGACCGACCCGATCGGTCGGCGCCCGCAGCTTGGTCTCGAACGGCACCGCGTCGAGGGTCGGACGTGGGGAGTGCTCACGTCCGACCTCGGCATCGGCCGTCTCGGTCGCCCCCGAGAAGGTCACGGGCCGAGGCTATCGACGGTCCCCGCCGGATCCGCAGCCGGGCCGCCGACGCGTCCGCATCATCCGTGAGGGGTGATGATCGTCTGGGCCTCCACGGCGTAGTGTCCCGCCGGTGACCAGCCCCGCTGCACCCGGAGCCGCGAACGCCGAGGCCTCGACCGGCCCGGATCGAGCACCGTTGGTCCTCCTCGCGCTGATCCTGGTGGCGGCGGTCGCGAACCTGAACCTCGCCGTCGCCAACGTCGCACTCCCCGACATCGGGAAGGCGTTCGACGCCTCCCAGACCGCGCTGAACCTGGTCGCGGTCGGCTACTCGCTGGGCCTCGCGGCGTCGGTGCTGTACCTCGGCGCGCTCGGCGACCGATACGGCCGCAAGATGATGCTCGTCCTCGGCATCGGGCTCTCGATCCCTGCGTGTCTGCTCGCCGCGTGGGCCGGATCGATCGAGGTCCTGATCCTCGCTCGCCTCATCGGCGGCATCTCGGCCGGCATGGCCTTCCCCACCACCCTGGCGCTCATCACCGCGCTCTGGTCGGGCCCCGCGCGCACGAAGGCCATCGCGCTCTGGTCGGCGATCGGCGGCGCGATCGCCGCGCTCGGGCCGCTCGCGTCGGGCGCGATCCTCGAGCACTACTGGTGGGGCTCGGTGTTCCTGCTCACGCTGCCGCTTGCCGCGGTCGCGCTCGTCCTGGCGCTGCGCTTCGTGCCGAGCCACGTCAACGAGACCACCGAGCCGGTCGACAACTTCGGCGGCATCGTGTCGGTCGTGATGATCGCGGCGCTCGTCCTGGGCATCAACTTCCTCGCGGTGCCCGACAAGGCAACCGCGGCGGTCTCGGTGCTCATCGTCGCGATCGCGTTCATCGTCGTGTTCGTGATCCGCCAGCGGCGGGCCCGCAACCCTCTCTACGACCTGAAGGTCGCGGCCCGCCGGATCTTCTGGGTGGCCGCGGTCGCCGGCATCATCGTGTTCGGGTCCCTGATGGCGGCGATGTTCATCGGTCAGCAGTTCCTGCAGAACGTTCTCGGCTACGACACCCTCGAGGCGGGCGCGTCCATCCTGCCCGCGGCGATCCTCATGGTGTTCGTCGCGCCGCGCTCCGCGAAGCTCGTCGAGGCACGCGGCGCGCGCTTCACACTCTTGCTCGGGTACGTGTTCTGTGGTCTCGGCTTCCTCGCGATGCTCGTGCTGTGGAACGACGGCATCCCGTACTGGAAGGTGGGGCTCGCGTACGCCCTCGTCGGCATCGGCGTCGGCTTCGCCGGTACACCGGCCTCGCACTCGCTCACCGGCTCGGTGCCGGTGCAGCGGGCCGGCATGGCGTCGGGCACCGCCGACCTCCAGCGTGACCTCGGTGGGGCGATCATGCAGTCGATCCTCGGCGCCCTGCTCACCGCGGGCTACGCCGCGTCGTTCGCGAAGCAGATCAGTGGCAACCCCCAGGCGAGCCAGATCAGCACCGACGTCCAGAGCGAGCTCACCAAGTCGTTCTCGAGCGCGGCCAACACCGCACAGCAGTATCCGCAGTACTCGAAGCAGATCGTCAGCGCGGCGAAGACCTCGTTCCTCGACGGCGCCGACTGGGCCTACCTCGCGGGGATCGTGGCGATCCTCGTGGGCGCCGCGGTCGTGTTCTTCCTGTTCCCCCGGCACCAGCGCGAACAGGAGCTGCTCGAGGAGTACCACGACACCGACGTTCGGGCGGCCGCCGCCTCCTCCTGATCTCGCACGCCAGAGTCGTCCGGATCGGGTGATACGCCGCCCGGCGAAACCACGTACGGTGCCGCCCGTGCCCTGGATCCGCCCTCCGAACGAACGGCCCGAACGACGGCCGACCGATCTCGTGCGGCTCGGCGTCGGCGCGCTCGGCCTCGCGATGGCGGCGCTCTGGGCGCAGGGCGTCTCGAGCCTCGACACCAACCTCTTCCGGGTCGTCAACGACCTGCCCAACAGCCTCGAGGGTGTCGCGACGGCGTTCGAGGCCTTCGGCTCCGTCTGGGCCGTCGTCGTCCTGACCCTTGCGGCGGCGCTCTTCCGACGCTGGCCCATGGCGCTCCGCGTCGGGCTCGCCGGAGCCGGCGCCTGGCTCCTCGCGATCGGCATCCAGGCGCTGGCCGAGCCCCACGACATCAGTGGTGCGGCGGTCCATGTGCGCGTGGGCGACGGCCCCATCTTCCTGTCGAGCAGCGCGGCGGTCGCCACCGCGCTCGCCCTGGTGCTCGCCCCCTACGTGGTCCGACCGCTCCGTCGGCTGTGCGGCCTCCTCGTCGTGGGGGTCCTGCTGTCGGTCATGTACCTCGGGGTCGCGTACCCGTCGGACACCGCGGGCGGCCTGTTCCTCGGGCTCGCGGTCGCCGGCGCCGTGCTCGCCGCGTTGGGTGCTCCGGGTGGTCGGCCTTCGCTCGACGAGGTCCGCGACGCCCTGACCGAGCTCGGCGTCGACGTCCGTTCGCTGCGCCACGCCGATGACGTCGTGCCGCGCGCGGCCGCGATGGACGTGACCCTCCGATCCGGTGAGCACGTGCGCGTGGACGCGTTCGGTCGGGACCAGCGCGACGGCCAGCTCGCGGCGAAGGTCTGGCACCGGATCATGTACCGGGAGCCCGGTCTCCCGGTCTTCGGGAGCCGCATCCAGCAGGTGGAGCACATCGCCTACGCCCTGATGCTCGCCGACCGGGCGAAGGTCGCGGCGCCGCGGGTGGTCACCACCGGTCTCGCCGGCCCCGAGGCCGCGCTCCTCGTGATCACCGAGCCGCCGGGGCGCCCGTTGGACCGGGTCGCCGACACTGCCGTCACCGACGCGGTGCTCGCTGCGGCGTGGCGCCAGGTGCGCGCGCTCCACACGGCCGGCATCAGCCACGGATGCCTCGACGAGCACCACTTCATGGTCGATGGCACCAAGGTGGCCCTCGTCGACTTCAGCCGCGCGAACGCGAACGCAGAGTCGCACTGGCTCGATCGCGACAGCGCCTCGTTCCTCGCCGCCACCGCGCTGCGTGTCGGCAACGATCGCGCCATCAAGGCCGCGGTGAAGGTCCTCGGCAAGGAGCGCGTCGCCGAGCTCATCCCGTTCGTGCAGCCCGCCGCCCTCCCCGCGCTCACGGTCAAGGGCAACAAGCACCTGTCGAAGACGCTCAAAGGACTGCGCGCCGACATCGAGGCCGCGACCGGGGCGGAAGATGTCCCTCCGCTGAAGATCCGCCGGCTCAGTCTGGTGAACGTCGCCATGCTCGCGGGCGTCCTCCTGGCGGTGGTCATCGCGACCGCCAGCCTCGAGAACATCGACTTCGAGTCGGTGAAGCACGAGTTCGAGACCGCGACGTGGGGTTGGGCCGCGCTCGCGATGATGCTGTGGCCGCTGGTGCCGATCTCGTGGGCGACGGCCCTGATGGGCTGCGTGAAGCGCGATCTTCCCTTCGTCCCGACGGTGCTGACCCAAGTCGCGTGCTCGTTCCTCAACCTCATCACGCCGAACGGCATCGGTGGCACCGCGCTCCAGCTCGACTACCTCCACCACCAGGACGTGCCCGTGGCGTCCGGCGCGAGCGCGATGGTGCTGAGCACCGGCGTCGGTGGGCTGATCCAGATGATCCTGCTCGTGGTCGCGGCATCGCTCACGTCGACGAGCCTCGACCTCAGCAACGGCGGCACCGTCAGCCTCGGCACCATCGCGGTGGTCGCGGCGCTGATCGGCGTGATCCTCGCAATCCCCCGCGTGCGCAACAAGGTGGTCCCGGCGGTCCGCCAGGCGCTCAGCGACATCTGGGCCGTGCTGCGGAACCCGAAGAAGGGGATGCTCCTCGTCGGCGGCGACACCGCCGGGAACCTCATCTATCCCGCGCTGCTCGGCATCTGCCTGCTCGCGTTCGGCGCCCACCTCGGCTTCGCCGAGCTCATCGTCGTGCAGCTCGGTGCCGGGATCCTCGGGAACGTGGCGCCGGTGCCAGGGGGAATCGGCGTCACCGAGGCTGCGCTCACGGCCGGCCTCACCGCGTTCGGGATCGACGCCAACGTCGCCCTCGCGACCGTGCTCACGTTCCGCACGATCACCTTCTTGATCCCACCGATCATCGGCTTCTTCGTGCTCCGCTACCTCCGCAACAACGGGTACGCGTAGGCCGCCAGAGCCGTCAGTCGTCGTCGGTCGGTGCCGCTCGTCCGCGTGAGCGACGCCATGCGGGCCGGGGGCCCACCGCCATGCGGCTGACGAGCACCGCAACGATGGTGACCAGGTACAGCTGACCGGTGAGCGCCTCGAG
>CAZKTS010000117.1:0-7618 GCA_964555735.1 uncultured Bifidobacteriaceae bacterium | reverse complement strand
GCTGCTGATCCGTACCTCAGCAGCAGCCAGCCAACGACCGCGAAGGCTGCGCCGGCGGCGAAGGCACCCTGATAGCTGGTCGCCGCGGCCACGCCGCCGACCACGAGCGCACCGAGACCCTGCGACAGATCGAAGAAGCTGCTCACGGTGCCGACCACCGCGCCGCGCTCCTCGTCACCGCCGCGCTCGAGCGCGAGCAGGAGCAGTGCGGGATAGAGGAAGGACGCCCCGATCGCGAAGCACGCGGTGCCCACGAACAGTCCCGCGGCCGATCCCCACGCCGCCATGATCACCATCCCGACGGTCGTACCGAGGAGTGCCAGTGCGCCCGCGCGGCGCGAGCCGAGGATGTCGGGCAGCCGCGCGCCGAAGATGCGCACGACGAGCACGATCCCGCCGTAGAGGATGAAGATGCCGTCGGCGCTACCGAGGCCGACGTCGTCGACGTAGAGCGGGACGAACGCGGTGAACGCCGCCAGCGCGATCAGCCCGAAGAAGAGCACGATGCCCGGCGCCATCGCGCCGCGGTTGATCAGCGGTCCCTGGTCGGCGGGCGTCGGTGGGCGCTCGATGTCCCGCGTGAAGAACGAGAGCACGGTCGCCGCCGCGGCCATGGCCGCAGCTGCGCCCCACACCGTGGCGAAGCCGCCCGCGTCGAGCACGGCCTCACCGAGCGCGGGCCCGAAGGCCAGGCCGCCGTACACCGCCACCGACCAGTAGCTGATGGCCTCCCCGCGGCGTTCGACCGGCGCGAGGTCGGTGATCATCGTCGCCGCCCCGACGAAGAACGCGGCCTCGCCCACCCCGGTCAGGGCGCGCATGCAGATGAGGAACGGCAACGACTCCACGACGCCGTACAGCGCGACCGAGACCGCGACGATCCCTGCCCCGGCGATCATCAGCGAACGACGGCCCACCCGGTCACCGAGGCGGCCGGCGAAGGGGCGGAGGAGCACCGCGCCGACGAACAGGGTCCCGACCGCCACACCGACGGCGACGCTGTCCCCGTCGAGGCGGTGCTCGACGTACTGGGGCACGGCCGGGAGCACCATGCCGAGGGCCAGGAAGTAGCCGAGCCCCGCCGTCACGACCAGCACGAACCGCGCGGTCAGCACACGTTGGGGGGCGGCCATGGCTGCATGCTCACCCGCCCGTGACCGCTCGCGCCACCGCGTTGCCCGACGGCCGCGACGATGTCCCCCACGGCGGGTCGCCGCGATCTACGCTGCGCCCTTCGACGGGGGCCGCGGGCGCAGCCAGACGGAGCAACATGCGGAAGGACCAGGCCCTTCTCTGGGGTCGAGTGAGCAGGCGCTTCGCGATCGCGACGTTCTTCGCGCTGCTCGTCCTGCTGTTCGCGCCGATCTTCTTCTGGGCGGTCGAGCACAACAAGAGCTACGACGTCCACTCGGTGGGCGACGCCTACGGCTGGCTGTTCCGCACGCTCTTCGAGAACACGTCGCCGTACAAGATCAAGACGCAGTTCGGGTTCATCTCGTACTGGATCGTCCGCGTGGCCGGCGTGAGCCTCGTCGCGTTCGCCACCGCGACGATCGCCTCGCGCTTCGTCGCGACGGTCATCAACCGAGGAGCCGGCATGGGCACGTTCAAGGGAACCAACCACCTGTTGATCTGTGGTTGGAGCGCGAAGGGCTTCGAGATCATCCGCGAGCTGCGCGCCAAGGAGGTCGAGGATCCCCGACCCATCGTGATCCTCGCCGACCTCGAGGCCGCACCGCTCGAGGAGGAGAACACGACGTTCGTGCGGGGCAACCCGAGCAACGCCGACGACCTGGAGCGCGCCGGCATCAGCCAGGTCGCGACGGT
The DNA here is from genome assembly GCA_964555735.1 of uncultured Bifidobacteriaceae bacterium. Classification (GTDB taxonomy): domain Bacteria; phylum Actinomycetota; class Acidimicrobiia; order IMCC26256; family PALSA-555; genus CAZKTS01. The sequence continues at coordinate 5,791 of CAZKTS010000117.1, read as the reverse complement.
CATCGTGCTCGCCGACGCCTCCAACGCCAGCGACGACCCCGACGACCTCGACGCGCGCTCGCTGCTGACGACGCTCGCGGTCGAGTCGCTCAACCCACGCGCCTACACCTGCGTCGAGGTGGTGAAGTCGGAGAACCGCCAGCACTTCGAGCGCACCCGCGCCGACGAGCTCGTCGTCAGCGCGGAGATCACCGGTTCGCTCCTCGCCGCGTCGGCGCGGACCCACGGGCTGACCGGCGTCATCGCCGACCTGCTCACGCACCCCGAGGGCCAGGAGCTCTACCGGATCCCCGTCCCCAACGAGCTGGTCGGGCGTGACGTCCGCCACGCGCTCGGGCTGCTCAAGGACTCCTACGACTCGATGTTGGTGGGCGTCTTCTCCAACGGCGCCTGCACGGTGAACCCGCCGGCCGACCAGGTCCTCCAGCTCGAGCACGAGCTGCTCGTGGTACGGGCGCGTCCCGTCAACGAGAACGGCAGCGCCGGGTCGACCAGCCCGACCGCGCCCGGGGCCGGCGAAGCGCCCGCGCCCGGCACGAAGAAGGGCAAGAAGAAGAACAAGAAGTCACAGGTCGAGGGTCCGGTCGACTCGAACACCTGAGCGCTTCAGGATCTTCGCCTTCATCAGCAGCAGGGTGTCGCGAGGCGCGACCGCGATCTCCGCAGCCGTCGCGAGCGCGTCGGCGCGCAGATCGGCGTCGGCGACGACTCGGTTCACCACCCCCAGCCGCTCGGCCTCGTCGGCCTCGATGCGGCGGCCCGTGAGCGTGAGGTCCCGCGCGACCGCACCACCCACCAGGTCGTGGAGCGGGCTGTAGACGGTCTGGGAGAACGCGTGCTCCGGATGCGCGAAGCGCGCCGCCTGCGCGGCGATCCGCAGGTCGCACATCACCGCGAGGTCGAAGCCGCCACCGAGTGCGGGCCCGTTGACCGCGGCGATCGTGGGCAGCGGGAAGGTCAGCACCGTGCGGTGCCACCGGTCGCTCGATGCCCACAGCTCGTCGGCCAGGTCGGGCTTCGTGAACTCCTCGAGGTCGAACCCGGCGCTGAACGCGTCGCCTCGGCCGGTGATCACGACCGTGCGGCAGCGCTCGTCGGCGGCAAGAACGTCGAGCGCGTCGCTCATCTCGTCGCGCAGCGCGATCGAGAGGGCGTTCTTGCGGTCGGGCCGGTTCAGCTCGAGCAGCGCGACGCCGTCGTCGCCAGCCTCGGTGACCGTGATCAGACTGCCCATCATCGCCTCCGCCTCGGGCTCACGCGGTCTGCGTCACCGCCTGCACCGCCTCGTCGAACCCCGACCGCTCGGCGATCAGGCGACGATATTGCATCAGCACGCGCGGCCGGCTGAAGGCGACGGCACCGACGAGGCGGCCGTTGCGTCCGACCGCAGCCACGAACTTGCGCTCCTCGAGCGAACCGTCGACCACCTCGATGCGGTCGTCGCCGCGTACATGGCCCGCGACCTGGATCTTGGTCTCGTACTGGTCCGACCACACGAACGGCACCGGCGCGAACGGCACCGCCTCGGCATCGTTCGCGACGAGCCGCGCCGCGACGGCCACTCCCTGCTCGGAGGCGTTGGTCCAGTGCTCGAGCCGCATCGGCTCACCGTCGAAGAGCGGGTTGGGCCACCGGCACACATCACCGGCTGCCGTGATCCCCGGAGCGGCGAGGAGGGTCTCGTCGCACACGATGCCGTTGTCGATCGTGAGGCCGGAGCCTTCGAGCCACGTGGTGGCCGGGACCACGCCGACGCCCACCACCACCACATCGGCATCGATCGTGCTGCCGTCGTCGAGGCGGACCCGCTCGACCCGGTCGCCGCCCTCGAAGCCGGCGACGCCGACGCCGGTGCGCAGGTCGACGCCGTGGTCGCGGTGCATCTCGCCCAGCACGTCGCCGAGCATCGGCCCGAGTCCGCGCACCATCGGGCTCGGCAGCGCTTCCAGCACGGTGACGTCGAGGTGCCGTCGGCGACACGTCGCCGCGACCTCCGCGCCGATGAAGCCCGCACCGACCACCACCACCCGCGGGCTGCGGTCGAGGTCGGCCCGCAGCGCGAGGCAGTCGTCGAGCGAGCGGAGGAGATGGATGCCGTCGAGCGCCGGCGTGTCGGGCAGGACGCGCGGCGTCGCGCCCGTGGCGAGCACACAGCCGTCGAACGCGAGGACCTCGCCTTCGGCGAGCGTCACCGTGCGCCCCGCGGCGTCGAACGCCGTCGCCGCCGCGCCCAGCCGCCACTCCACGTCGAGGTCGTCGAAGCCCTGGCGTCGCAGCGCCACCTGCTCGACCGTCCAGTCGCCGGCCAGCAGCTCCTTGGAGAGCGGCGGCCGGTCGTAGGGCAGGTGGGGCTCCGCCCCGACCACGACCAGGCGGCCGTCGAACTCGAGCCGCCGCAGCTCCTCGGCCGCGCGCAGGCCGGCCAGCGACGCGCCGACGACCACGACCGTCTTCACCGCAGGCTCCGTTCCCGCATCGGGGCGAGGCTAGTTTCCTGACTCGCGTGTCATGCTCGCCTCCCGGCGCGCGCGCCGCCCCGAGCCCGCCTTCCCGAGCACTGGGATCTCGATGCCGCACCCCGAACTCGACGTGAGTGGGCGCCCCCTGCGGTTGCGCGACCTCGATCTCGACCGCTTCTTCCATCCCCGGACCGTCGTGGTGATCGGCGCGTCGGAGGGCAAAGCGCGCCCGAACACCGCGATGACCCGGCGCATCAAGGAGTGGGCCGACGAGCACGGGGCCACGTTCACGCCGGTGCATCCCGAGCGCGAGTCGGTCCTCGGCGTCCCGTGTGTGCGCTCGGTCGCCGACGTGCCCGGCGCCATCGACCTCGCGGTGATCCTGACCGGCAAGGCCGTCGACACCTTCGCGGAGGTCGTGGCGTGCGGCGCAGCGTTCGCGGTGATCTTCGCCGCCGGGTTCTCGGAGGCCGGCGCCGAGGGTGAAGCGCTCGAGGCGCGCCTCGATGCGCTCGTCCGCGGCGGGACCACGCACCTGCTCGGGCCCAACACCAACCTCAACGCGTTCTCCGAGTTCGACGACCTGCCCGGGCCGGCGATCGCGCTCGTCACCCAGAGCGGCCACCAGGGCCGGCCCGTGTTCCAGGGCCAGGAGCTCGGCATCCGCCTCTCCCACTGGGCGCCCACCGGCAACGAGGTCGACCTCGAGTTCGCCGACTTCGCCGCCTACTTCGCCGACCAGCCCGACGTCGGCGTGATCGCGGCCTACATCGAGGGGTTCAAGGACGGCCGCACGCTGCTGCTCGCCGCCGACCACGCGGCACGGCAGCGCACGCCGCTCGTCGCGGTCAAGGTCGGACGCACCGACGAAGGCCGGGCCATGGCCAAGGCCCACACCGGCCACCTCACCGGTACCGACGCGGTGGTGTCCGCCGCGTTCCGCCAGCTCGGCGTCACGCGCGTCGACGGCCTCGACGAGCTGCTCGAGACCAGCGCCGCCCTCGCCCGCACGCGCCCCGACGACGGCGTGCCGCCGGCGTGGGGCCCCGACGGTCCCGGCATCTGCATCTATGCGGTGTCGGGCGGCACCGGCGCGCACATGGCGGACATGGTCGCGGCCGCCGGGCTCCGGCTCCCCGAGCTCGCGCCCGAGACCCAGGCCGCGCTGCACGACGGCCTGGTCCCCGAGTACCTCCGCGTCTCGAACCCGGTCGACTGCGGTGGCCCGCCCGTCGCCGACGAGCGCGGCCGGAAGATCCTCGATCTCGTCCTGGCCGATCCCAACGTCGACGTCCTGCTCGTGCCGATCACCGGCGCGGTCGACCTGTTCAGCGATCCGATGACGCGCGACCTCGTGGAGGTCGCACGCACCAGCACGAAGCCGATCTTCGCCGTGTGGGGCGCGCCGGCGGGCACCGACGACACCTACTACCGCCGACTCCTCGACGGCGGCCTCCCCACGTTCCGGACGTTCGGCAACACCGTCGGCGCGCTCCGCGCGTACGCGGACTACTGGTCGTTCGTCGCGTCCTACGAGTCGTCATTCGACAGCGTGCCGACCGAACCCTCGCCGGATGCGGTCGCGGCGCGCGAGGTGCTCGACCCGACGGCCTCGGGCGAGACGCTCACCGAGGCGGCATCCAAGGCCGTGCTCGCGGCGTACGGGATCCCGACCACGCGCGACGAGCTCGTCACGACAGCCGAGGAGGCCGTCGCCGCGGCCGAAGCCATCGGCCTGCCCGTCGTGCTCAAGGGCTCGGGCGCGAGCCTCGCCCACAAGAGCGACCGCGGGCTCGTGCGCCTCGGCGTCGCCGACACCGACGCAGTGCGGGCGGCGACGGTCGAGCTGCTCGCCGAGGACGGCGTCGACGGCGTGCTCGTGTGCGAGCAGGTCGACGAGGGCGTGGAGCTCGTGGTCGGCATCGCGTCCGACGAGCTGTTCGGCCCCGTGGTGATGGTGGGACTCGGCGGCGTGTTCGTCGAGGTGCTCGGCGACGTGGCGTTCCGTGTGCCGCCGTTCGGACGCGCCGACGCGAACCGGATGCTGCGCGAGCTCCAGGGCGCTCCGCTGCTCGAAGGCGTGCGCGGTGGCGCAGCTGTCGACATCGATGCGATCGTCGATGTGATCATGAAGGTCCAGCGCCTGGCGATGGACCTCGGCTCGTCCGAGCCCGGCGTGGCTGAGCTCGACATCAATCCCCTGAAGGTGGGTCCCCGCGGCGCGGTGGCCCTCGACGCCCTCGTGGTGAGGAAGTGAGTGTGAACCGGTGAGTGACACGGCGCCCAATGCAGAGCCCGACGTCGATCAGGAGCTCCTCGCGAAGATCGAGGACCAGGTGCTCTGGCTGACGTTCAACCGCCCCGACGCGGGGAACGCGATCACGCCGGCGGTCCGCAACCGGATGATCGAGCACCTCGAGGCCGCGAGCGGCTCACTCGACGTGCGCGCCGTCGTGATCACCGCGGCGGGCGCGAAGCACTTCTGCACCGGCGCCGACCTGCGTGCCGGTCGCGCGGCCCCGCCGCCCAAGCCCGAGGGCGCGCCCGACATGATCGCCGGCGACCCCGCGCGCATGATCCGCACCGGCATCCAGCGGCTCATCGGCGGGATCATGGACTGCGAGAAGCCGGTGATCGCCGCGGTCAACGGCACCGCCGCCGGCGGCGGCGCGCAGATCGTCATGGCGTGCGACCTCGCCATCGCGGCCGACAACGCGCGACTCATCCAGGTCTTCGTCCGCCGCGGCCTCATCCCCGACGGCGGGGGCTGCTACCTCCTCCCCCGGATCGTCGGCATGAAGAAGGCCAAGGAGCTGGTGTTCTTCGGCGACGACGTGTCGGCTGCCGAGGCGGAGACGCTCGGCCTGGTCAACAAGGTCGTGCCGGGCGCCGAGCTCGAGGCCACGGCACGCGAGTGGGCGACGCGCCTCGCCGGCGGGCCCACCAAGACGATCGGCTTCGCCAAGCGCCTCCTCAACCGCTCGCCCGACTCCGACCGCTCGACGGCCTTCGAGGAAGAAGCCCTCTACGTGGAGATGGTCACCGGCACCATGGACTCGAAGGAGGGCGTGGCCAGCTTCGTCGAGCGCCGCCCCACCGAGTTCAAGGGCTGGTGAGCCCAGCGCCATGAGCGGGATACAGGACAAGGTCGCGATCGTCGGGATCGGGCAGACCACCTTCGGCAAGGGGCTGCCCGACTCCGAGCTCTCGCTCGCGTGCCAGGCGATCTCGATGGCCCTCGACGACGCGCAGATCGCGCCGGCCGAGGTCGACGGGCTCGCGTCGTTCACGATGGAGCTCAACCGCGAGGTCGACGTCGCCCGCAACGTCGG
>CAZKTS010000116.1:0-1657 GCA_964555735.1 uncultured Bifidobacteriaceae bacterium | reverse complement strand
CCTGCAACTACGGCTACATCCCGAACACGCTGTCCGGCGACGGCGACCCGGTGGATGTGCTGGTAATGGCGCCGCATCCGCTGGTGTCAGGCGCCGTGGTGCGCGTGCGGCCGGTCGGCATGCTGAAAATGCGCGACGAGGCCGGCGCCGACACCAAGGTCATCGCGGTGCCGATCGACAAACTCACGCCGCTGTACCGGAGCGTGCGCGGGCCGCGCGACGTGCCGCCCCAGCAACTCGCGCAGATCGCGCACTTCTTCGAGCACTACAAGGATCTCGAACCCGGCAAATGGGTGAAGGTGGCCGGCTGGCTGGGCGTCGCAGCGGCGCGGAAGGAAATCATGGATGGCGTGAAGCGCTACGCGCGCGCGGCGAAAAAACCCCGCTTCTAGTTCTCGTACGAAAAAAAGCCCGGTGACCTGCGCCACCGGGCGGCAATCCGCAGCCTCGCCAGAACGGGGGGTGTCCGCCGCTCCGGCGACCGCTGCGGGGTTTCCTACTCTTCCGCCATGACCAGAATGGCGATGGCGGTGCCAAGGCCCGCCGGCACGCCCCAGCGCTCGAGCTTCGAAACGCTGTCGCCGGCGATCAGTTGCACCGGCACCGACGCCCCCTCCAGCACCCGGTTGGTCACCGAATCCTGGATCAGGCGGGACAGCGAATTGCGGCGCGCGGTCGCCATCACGATCTGCTGGATGCCGAGCTTTGCGGCCAGGGTATTGATGACTTCGCCGGGCTCGCCGCGCTCGATGTGGCGCTGCACCGAGATGCCGTGCTTGCGCAGGGCTTCCTCCACGGGGACGAACACGCGCTCGGACTCGGCCGCGTGATAGTCGGCGCGGTCCTTGCCGGAAACGAAGCGCGAGATGTGCCGCGACAGGGGGCGGCGCACGTGCAGCAGATGCACCTCCAGCGGTTCACCACCCAGGATACGGCCTGCAACGTGACGGGCCGCATGAATCGCATTGCGGGAAAAATCGATCGGCAACAGGACCTTTTGCATGGCACCTCCTTGGATGCGGGTTGAAACGACGGTAATTTCGGGCAATGACGGTGACTGCGCCGCAGCGGGTTCGGCCGGCGCCGGCGCGGGAATCGTGAGCGCCTCGATGCGCTCGCTCATGGCGCGCCGGTTGCTGAGGAAACCGCCCACGACGACCCCGCCGATGATGACGGCGTAGGTCAGCCAGACGACCCAGGGGTGCGCGGCGAGGTAATCCTTGTACAGCGGCTCGGAGAGCAGCATTTTCGCGGCCGTCCACGCCAGCACGGCGGCCCCGATGTACACGATCGCCGGGAAGCGCTCCACCCATTTCAGGATCAGCTGGCTGCCCCAGATCACGATCGGGATCGAGACGAGCAGACCGATCACAACCAGCAGGAAGTTGCCGTGCGCCGCGCCAGCCACCGCCAGGACGTTGTCGAGCCCCATGACGGCGTCGGCGACGACGATGGTCTTCATCGCGCCCCAGAAGCTGTCGGAGGGCGTGATGTTGTGGCCGTCGCCCTCGTCCTTCTTCAGCAGCTTCCACGCGATCCAGACGAGCAGCGCGCCGCCGGCCGCCAGCAGGCCGGGGATCTTGAGCAGCCAGACCACGACCAGCGTCATGACCGTTCGCACGGCAATCGCGCCGAAGGTACCCCACAGGATGGCCTT
>CAZKTS010000115.1:0-8388 GCA_964555735.1 uncultured Bifidobacteriaceae bacterium | reverse complement strand
CCCGTCCACCGGTTCTTCGACGAGCAGCCGTTCGTGCACGTCTCCTCGTACGGTGGTTCGGACATCGGCTGCGTCATCGCGCTGACGGTGCTCGACGCCATCGAGGAGCCCGGCTTCCTCGATCGCGTGGAGGAGGTCGGGCTCCGGCTCGAGAAGGAGCTCGCCGGCCACCGCTTCTCCGTGCGCCGGCGCGGCCTCTTCATGGGACTGTGCTGGCCCGACGAGGGCGCAGGCATCCTCGGCGCCAAGGCCCTCATCGACGCCGGCGTCTTCGCGGTCTTCGCCGCCAACGACACCCGCGTCTGCCAGTTCCTGCCCCCGCTCGTGCTCACCGACGAGGAGACCGAGGAGCTGGCTGCGCTCGTGGTCGGCGCGCTCTCGTGACCGCGACCGGACGCGGCGCCGATCCCCGACTCGACCTCGTGGGGTTGGAGCGCACGGTGCAGGCTGCGCTCGAGTCGGGCGACGAGCGGGGGCTGCACGTGCTCGGGTACGGCGAGATGACGTGCGTCGTTGCGTGGCCCGAGGCGTCGGGGCCCTGGGCGTGCAAGCGGCTGCCGGTGTTCGACGCGTCGGAGCGGCTCGAGGAGTACCGGGCCGTGTTCGACGACTATCTCTCCACGCTCGGCGAGCGCGGGGTGCTCGTGCACCCCACGACCCTGGAGCACGTGCCGGCCGCCGACGGCAACCTCGCGGGCTACTGCGTGCAACGCAAGGTCGACGCCGCCGCACACGCGCCCGCCCTGCTGCGTGACGCCTCTGATCACGAGGGGCGCGCGCTGCTCGCAGGGATCCTCGACCACATCGGCACCACCATCAGCGAACACGTCGGCCTCGACGCCCAGCTCTCCAACTGGTTCGTCGAGGGCGGTGAGCTCCGATACGTCGACGTCACGACACCGCTGCTGCGCACCGACACCGGCCGCGAGCGGCTCGACACCGATCTGTTCATGGCGTCGCTGCCGGCCTTCGCCCGCCCGCTCGTGCGCCGCTTCGCCCTCGCCACGATCCTCGACCCGTACTACGACCCGCGCCGCGCTGCGCTCGACCTCCTGGCGAACCTGCACAAGGAGGACCTCGCCGGCTGGGTGCCGATCGCGGTCGAGCTCGCCAACGCGCGCCTCGGCACCGACTTCACCGTCGAGGAGATTGACCGGTACTACCGGCGCGACGCTCGACTCTGGGGTTGGCTCCAGCGCGTGCGGCGCGCCGACCGGTGGTGGCAGCGCCGCGTGCGGCGTCGCCCCTACCCGTTCCTCATCCCCGAGAAGATCGACCGCAACCTCTAGCCCCGCACCTAGAGCGCGGGCAGTCGCTCGGCGTCGAGGCGGCGCTCGTCGAGCTCGCCGTCGACCATCGCGAGGGTGTGACCGGTGGCGTCGGGGAGCTCGGCCACGATCTTCACGAGTGCGCCGTCGGCGGTGTGCGCCGCGGCGCCACCGTCGACCGCGATGCCGGCGGGCAGTCGGCCGCTGGTGATGAGCTCGCGGTACACGGGCTGGCGACGCGGCTCCTCGTCGTAGTGCGGGCAGAAGCTTCCGGGCACCCACCCCATGCCGTCGTCGAGCGGCGCCAGCTGCGGGCCGAACGAGTCGGTGACGCCGCACTCATACCAGCAGAGGCCGCCCGCGCTCGGTCCGCACACCACGAGGTCGCGGGCCGCGGCCCGCTCCCGCAGCGCGGCGTCGACGCCGTGCAGGCGCCACAGCGCGAGGAGGTTCGCAGTGTTGCCGCCGTGCACGTAGACGACGTCGGCATCGAGGATGCGGTCGGGCACCGGCACCTCGTCGCGCCAGAACAGACTGACGTGGTGGTGCTCGCAGCCGATGCCCTCGAACACCCGGTGGAAGAGGTCGATCGACTGCTGCGGGTCACCGCACGCCGTGGGGACGAAGCACACGTTGGGCTTCGGTGCGTCGACGAGCGACAGCACGTACCGATCGATCGGCGACACCTCACCTCGACGGAGGAACCCGCCTCCGCCCATCGCGACGACGTGCGTGGTCATCGCTGCCTCACTCGTACGCCAGCGCGAGCGAGCGGAGCACGCCGACGAGATCCTCGGGGATGTCGGGTGCAGTCGGACCGGGCGTGTACGTGACGTCGCGCAGGCGACCCGAGTACGGGAACGGACCGAAGCGCTCGTAGAGCGACCACGACACGGGCGAGCGCCGGTCGATGCCGACGTCGATGCCCTCGAACGGGGTCATGCCGAACAGCATCGGAAGTCCCGTGGTCGAGCCACGCGCGTCACCGTCGAGCGTGAGCGCGACGTCCCACGTGCGGGCGGCCTGTGCCGTGATCTCGCAGCGCAGCTCGTGCTCGCCCGGCGTCAGTGGACCACCCTCGACCGTGGTGAGGTGACCGCGCCCGTCGTTGTGCACGAACACGACCTGGTCGTCGAGCACGTACAGCGCGTAGCCGCCGCCCTGGTCACCGTGGGCGAGGAGGATCCCCTGGTCGCCCGCCGCCGACGCGAAGCGCACGTCCACCGTCGCCCCGCGCAGCCACAGCAGCTGGAGCGAACGCCAGCGCTCGAGTGTCGGCGTGCCCGCGACGATGCGGACCGGCCGTCCGAACACCTCGGCGTCGGGCGGGCGGATGATCCGCTGGAGTCCGCTCCCCTCGTCGAGCGGGAACACGCCGTCGCGCCATGCGATCGCGTCCCAGGCCGCGGCGAGCTCGCGGCGGCGCTCGGGCTCGTCGGCCGAGCGATCATCGAGCTCGGTCCGGTCACGGGTGAGGTCGTAGAGCTCCCACTCCTCGTCGGTGAACGCGGTGTTCGGCTGATGAAGCGTCACCACCTCCCAGCCGTCTCGGTAGTAGCCGCGGTGCCCGTGCATCTCGAAGAGCTGCTCGTGGTGGTCCGTGGGACGGTCGGCCTCGCGCAGGAACGGGAGCATCGACGTTCCGACCAGCGGCGGCGACTCCTTGCCGTTCCAGGACGCCGGCCGCTCGATCCCGATCGCGTCGAGCACCGTGGGCAGCACGTCGGTCACGTGGCCGTACTGATCACGCAGCGTGCCGCCGTCGCCGAGCGCTCGCGGCCACGACACGACGCACGGCACCGAGTGGCCGCCGGCGTGGGTGTTGATCTTGTAGAGCCGGAACGGCGTGTTGCCCGCCATGGCCCACCCGCGCGGGTAGTGCGGTGTGGTCTGCGGGCCACCGATGAGGTCGATGCGCTCGATGTCGGCGTCGACATCGTCGCCCGAGAGCAGGTGCACGTAGTACGACGACGTGCCGCGCAGCTCGCCCTCGCGCGACGCGCCGTTGTCCGACGTGAAGAGGATGATCGTGTTGTCGAGCTCGCCGAGCTCGTCGATCGCCTCGACGAGCCGCCCGAGCGACTGGTCCACCGAGTCGACCATGCCGGCGAACACCTCCATGTGGCGCGCGAACAGCTCCTGCTCGCGCGCCGGGAGGTCGTCCCACGCCTGCACCTCGTTGTTCGGCTCGTCGTTGCGGGGCGCGAGCCGGGTGTCGGGCCCGACGATGCCCAGCTCCTGCTGGCGGGCGAAGCGCTCCTCACGCAGGCGATCCCACCCGGCGTCGTAGCGACCCCGGTACTTCGCCATGTCGTCGGGCTTCGCGTGCAGCGGCGCGTGCACCGCACCGTGCGCGAAGTAGAGGAAGAACGGCTTGGCCGGGTTGGACGCCTTGCGCTCTCGGATCATCGAGATCGCCCGGTCGGTGATGTCGTCGGTGAAGTAGTAGCCGTCGGGGTAGGCGTCCACCTCGACCATGTGGTTGTCCTCCACCAGCCGGTGCGGGTGGTGGAGGTTCGTGAAGGCGTCGAGGATCCCGTAGAAGCGGTCGAAGCCCCGCTGGCACGGCCACGACTGCTGGTTGCCCGCGGCGTTGACGTCGGCGTCCTTGGCCAGGTGCCACTTGCCCACCATCAGGGTGGCGTAGCCGTTGGCGCGCAGGATCTCGGCGAGCGTCGCCGCGTCGTCGGTGAGCTCGGCCGCGTAGCCGGGGAAGCCGGGATCGAAGTGTGCGACCGTGCCGACCCCGGCCCGGTGCGAGTTGAGCCCGGTGAGCAGCGCCGAACGGGTGGGCGAGCACATCGGCGTGGAGTGGAAGTTGGTGAGGCGCACGCCGCGCGCCGCGAGCGCATCGATGTTGGGCGTGTCGATCTCCGAGCCGTAGCACCCGGTGTCGGCGAACCCGAGGTCGTCGACGAGGACCACGACCACGTTCGGTGCGCCTTCGGGCGCGGTGGGCCGGGGCGGCCACCAGCTCTCCGATGACGCGAACGTCTTCCCGACGCTCCCACCGAACCCCTCGTACGCGTGCATCCTGTCCGTTCTCGGCCCCTCGGGCCGGGCCGCTCCGGCCCCGGTCACTCGGCCTCCTCGGCGAGCAGCGCCTCGGTGTACGCGGTCAGTGTGTTGTTGTCGACGAACATGTGCTGCGTGCCCGCGTGGAGGTCGCGGAAGCAGCGTTGGAGGACGCCGGGACGCAGACCGGCCGACCCACCCCACGTGTACGCGAAGCGCGCCGCGTCCGCGCCCACGCGGGTCGCGTAGGTGGTGGCCTGGCGCATCCGCTGCAGCTGCACCAGGGTCGGGCCGCCGTCGCGGATCGCGGTCGCCTCGGCATCAGCGAAGGCGTCGAGGACGAACAGTCGCGCGGCGCGCACCGCGCCGTCGTGCATCGCGAAGTCGTGCTGGAAGAGCTGCTGCTCCCCGACCGGGATGCCGCCGAGGCGCTGCTTCCCCTTGGCGATCCGCAGGATCTCCACCAACGCTCGGTGGCCGACGCCGAGGGCGAAGCCGGCGTGGCCTGCGGCCGTCATGCCCAGGAGACCGAGCCGATACCCCGCGCCCCCTCGGCGCGGCGTGGCTTCGAGCAGCGAGAAGGTGAACTCGGGATCGACGAGCTCGTCGTCGATCGCGTAGTCGTAGCTCCCGGTCGCGACGAGACCGAGCACGTCCCAGTTGCCGAGCATCTGCACGTGGTCGATCGGCACGAAGGAGACGCGCATCGACGGGAGCCCCGACTCGGTGATCGCCACCTCGCCGCCGTCGAGCTCCATCGCGCCGGCCGAGAGCCAGGTGGAGTGCGCGCACCCGCTGCCGAACTGGAACCGGCCCGAGAGGCGGAAGGCGTCGCCGTCGCGGCGGAGCTGGCCGCCGGGACCGAACATGCCGGCGACGATCGCCGGCTCGTCGCCGCCGAACATGGCCTCCACCGCGGCGTCGCCGGGGTAGATCGCCGCGAAGCACGTGCCGGTGGCGTTGGCCATCATCGACCAGCCGCTCGAGCCGTCGGCGTAGGCGAGCTCCTCGAACACGCTGATCGCGGTGACGATGTCGGTCTCGAGGCCGCCGAGGTCGCGCGGCACCATGCACCAGAAGAGCCGCGACTCCTTGAGCGCATCCACGACCGCGGCGGGCATGGTGTCGCCCTCGCCCGCCGCCGCCTCGTGCTCGATGAGCTCGCGCAGGTCACGGGCGCGCCTCACGAGGTCGTCGTCCACTCCTCGTTGCGCCTGGGTCGCGGTCACGGGCCCCTCCTCCGTCGCCGATCGGTCCGCACGGTAGCGAGAACGCGTTCCTGACGTGTGCGTCAGCAACGGGTGTACCTTGTCCGGCCGTGACTCCCCCCTCCTCTTCTTCGGGCTCTTCTTCGGGCTCTTCTTCGGGCTCTGCTTCGGGCTCCTTGGTCTGGATCAGCGAGGAGCAGCAGACGCTGCTCGGGCTGCTCGACCGCCGGCTCGAGACCGATCCCGACGGCCGATACATGGACGTCGTCGGCGCCGAGTTCTCCGCCGCCGACGTCCACGACGTCGCGTGCCGCCTCACCACCTCGCTGCGTGAGCTCGGCATCCAGCCCGGCGACCGGGTGGCGACGCTCTGCGAGAACTCGCCCGAGGCCTTCCTCGCCTGGTGGGGGATCATCGCCGCGGGCGCGATCGCGGTGCCGATCAACTCTGCATACAAGGGCGACTACCTGATCCATCAGCTCGGCGACGCGGGGGCCAAGGCGCTGATCGTCCAGGACGAGCTCGGCGAGCGGGCCGCGCAGATCGCGGGCGACGTCGAGTCCCTCGATCACGTGATCGTGACCGGTGCCGACGAGCTGTCGCTGTCGGGCGCGAAGTCGCACCGCTGGGACGACCTGCTCGGCGCCGCGCCGGGCGAGCCCGACCGCGACCGGCAGCCCGCCGACCTCGCGACGTTCATCTACACCGGCGGCACCACCGGACCGTCGAAGGGCTGCATGCTCAGCCAGAACTACCACGTCGCCGCGAGCCGCCAGATCTCGCTGTGCTGGGACCGCGACGAGCACGACGTCGTGTGGACCGCCCTCCCGCTGTTCCACTACAACGCGCTCGTCACCGCGGTGCTGGGCGCGCTCGACATGGGCGGGTCGGCGGCGATCGCGCGGCGGTTCTCGGTCTCGGGGTTCTGGCCCGAGATCAACCGCGTCGGCGCGACGATCGTCTCGATGCTCGGCACCATGGCGTACCTGCTCGCCAACGACGAGCAACGCGACGAGATGCCGCAGTCGGGCGCGCCGTCGTCGAACACGACGTTGCGCCTGATCGGTGCCGCGCCCATGCCGGTCGAGATCGACACCAAGCTGCGCGAGCGCTTCGGCGTGAAGACGTTCAGCGGCGCGTTCGGGGTGACCGAAGCGAGCCTGATCGCGTGGTCGCCCAACCAGCTCCCGGCGCGACCCAACGCGGCCGGCGTGATCAACGACGAGTACTTCGACGTCCGCATCTTCGACGACGACGACCACGAGCTGGCGCGCAACACCGACGGCGAGATCGTCATCCGACCGAAGCGGCCGCACGTGATGTTCGAGGGGTACTGGGGCCGGCCCGACGCGACCGTCGCCACCAGCCGCAACTGGTGGTACCACACGGGCGACATCGGGCGGATCGACGACGACGGCTACCTCTACTTCGTCGACCGCAAGGCCGACTACCTGCGTCGGCGGGGCGAGAACATCTCGAGCTTCGAGGTCGAGAAGATCTTGTTGAAGCACGAGGCGATCAACGACGTCGCCGTGCACGCGGTCCCGAGCGACCTGACCGAGGACGATCTCAAGGTGACCGCGATCCTCGTGAGCGGCGCCACGGTGACCGAGGAAGAGCTGTTCCGCTGGTGCATCGAGGAGCTGCCGTACTTCGCGCTCCCCCGCTACGTGGAGTTCCGCAGCGAGCTGCCGCGAAGCCCGGTGGGCCGGGTGCTCAAGCGCGACCTCCGCGACGAGGGCGTGACCGAGTCCACGTGGGACGTCGAGCAGAGCGGCATCACCTACGACAAACGATGATGCGCTCCTCAGTGCAATAGGGCTACACGAACGGACGCTCCGAGAAAGGGAGATGGTCATGGGCGACCTCTGGATCGAGGAGCGGCTGCTCGTCGACGGCGAGCTGCGCGACGCCAAGAGCGGGAAGACGTTCGAGAACGTCAACCCGACGACCGAGGAGGTCGTCGGCGTGGTGGCCGACGGCGACGCCTCCGACATGGACGCGGCGATCGGCGCGGCCCGGCGGGCGTTCGACGAGACCGACTGGTCGACGAACCTCGACCTCCGGCTGCGCGGCCTGCGCCAGCTCCACGAGGCGCTCGTCGCCGAGCGCGAGCCCTTCGTGCGCACGCTGGTCACCGAGGTCGGCGCGCCGATCATGCTCGCCGGGATGGCCCAGTACGACACACCCGTCGGCGGGATCGAGTGGGTCGCCGACTTCGCCGAGACCTACGACTGGGACGACGACCTGGGCGTGCGCGAGGTCGTCCCCGGGATGCCCGCGGTGCGCCATGCGCTCAAGGAGCCGATCGGCGTCGTCGGCGCGATCACGCCGTGGAACTACCCGGTGCAGATCAACCTGGCGAAG
This sequence comes from uncultured Bifidobacteriaceae bacterium, assembly GCA_964555735.1. Lineage (GTDB taxonomy): Bacteria > Actinomycetota > Acidimicrobiia > IMCC26256 > PALSA-555 > CAZKTS01. The sequence goes on along the minus strand of CAZKTS010000115.1, from coordinate 530 downwards.
GCCGTCCCCGCACTTGCCGCCGGCAACACCGTCGTGCTGAAGCCCGCGCCCGACACGCCGTGGTCCGCGACGCTGCTCGGCCAGCTGATCGCGGAGAAGACCGACATCCCGGCCGGCGTCGTCAACATCGTGACGTCGTCGGACCACGCCGTCGGTGAGCAGCTCGTCGCCGACCCGCGCGTCGACATGATCTCGTTCACCGGCTCCACCGCGACCGGCCGGCGGATCATGGAGGTGGGTGCACCGACGATCCAGAAGGTGTTCCTCGAGCTCGGCGGGAAGTCGGCGTCGCTCGCGCTCCACGACGCGGACCTCGGCCCCGCCGCGGGCGGGCCCGGGTTCCAGGTGTGCATGCACGGCGGGCAGGGCTGCGCGACGACGACCCGCCTGCTCGTGCCGCAGGCCCGCCTCGACGAGGCGATCGAGATCGCCAAAGCGACGCTGGAGAGCATCCCGGTCGGCGACCCGTTCGACGAGGGGACGATGATGGGACCGCTCATCAACGCCCGCCAGCGTGACCGCGTGCTCGG
>CAZKTS010000114.1:0-58635 GCA_964555735.1 uncultured Bifidobacteriaceae bacterium | reverse complement strand
CGGGCACCTCGACACGCGGGCCGTACTGGCCGCTCTGGCGCAGGACCTCGTCCATCGGCAGCATGCCCTCGAGCACCACCGCACACGTTGCCGGGTCGAGCGTCTCGTCCTGACCTGTGGCCCGCGCGAGGTCCCACCGATGGAGGAACACGTCGGGCGTGTAGATCGTGTCGATCGCCTGCCCGACCGACATCCGCCCGAGGTGCGGAAGGTCGTGCTCTCGCTCCGCGGTCTCGGGATCGTCGAGCAGTGCCTGCACGGCCTCGGTGTGCCTGCGCCACGCGCCGGCCGGGTCGGCGTCGACCGACGGCCCGGTCGGCAGCGTGATCCCTGCTGACCCCTCGAGGAAGGCGGGCAACCACTCGGTCAGGTGGCGGACGACGTCGCGCGCGACCCAACCGTCGACGGGCGAAGGTCGGTCCCAGTCCCCCGGACCGACGCCCTCCACCGTCTCGGTGAACACGGCCGCGACGCGCCGGTGCTCCTCGGCCGGCGTGCTCACCGGAGCTCCGCGAGCAGAGCGTCGAGCTTCGCGTAGCCCTGGTCGACACCGACCTCCATGCCGCTGGCCAACCACTGGTCGCGGCTCTCGAAGCTGTCGACCAGCGACTGCGCGCGCAGCCGCGTACGGCCGCCGCCGAGGTCCTCGAACCAGAACGTCTCCAGCGCGACGTCGTCGGGCTGACCGTCGTACGTGAAGGTCTGCACGATGTGGGCTTCGCCGACCTCGTGGAAGCAGCCGTGGAAGCCGAACTCCTCGCCGTCGCGCCATCCGACGAATCGCCAACGTCCACCGGTCGTCGCGTCCCAGTCGAGGATCTTGGTCTCCACGTCGTTGGGGCCGACCCAGCGCGCGAAGAGCTCGGGATCGGTGTGCGCGCGCATCAGCTGCGCGGGCGTCGCCGCGAAGTCACGCGTGATGCGGATGATCGGGAGGTTCGGGTCGGCCTCGATCGAGGCCTCGGGGTGGTCGGACGTGCTCATGACGCTGCTCCTTGCTCGCGGGTGCGGTGATCGGTGCGTCCTTGGTCTTCGCGCATCTCGTCGAGGACGGCGTCGAGACGCTGGTAGCGCGCCTCGGCCTGGCGCTGGTAGCGCTCGATCCACTTGGTCATCAGGTCGAAGACCTCCGCCTCGAGGTGGCACGGCCGGCGTTGCGCGTCCTTGCGCTGGGTCACCAGGCCCGCCTCGCTCAGGACCTTGATGTGCTTGGACACCGCCTGGATCGAGACGTCGTAGGGATCGGCCAGCTCCCCGACGGTGGCGTCGCCGACGGCGAGGCGGGCGACGATGTCGCGCCGGGTCGGATCGGCCAGCGCGGCCAGGACTCGGGAGAGCTGGTCGTCCGCCACCGAGGCCTCCTTCTTCAACTGCATGGTTGAAGAACCTACGGCGGCAGCACGCTGGTTGTCAACCGAACGGTTGAGAAATCTTTGGTGTCGCCTCCGCCCGCGCCCCGAGTGACGCCTATCGTCCCCGCCATGCAGGCCGCGGTCACGCTCCACATCGACGCGCCACCCGAGAAGGTCTGGGCGTTGGTCAGCGACATCACCAAGATGGGCGAGTACAGCCCGGAGGTGGTCGAGGCCGAGTGGATCGACGGCGCCACCGGTCCCGCCGTTGGCGCGCGCTACCGCGGCCACGTGAAGCGGAACGAGAACTGGGTCGTCCTCTACTGGACGACGTGCGAGGTCACCGAGTGCGTTCCCGGTGAGGTCTTCGAGTTCGCGGTCGTCATGCGCGACAAGCCGGTGAACGTGTGGCGGTACGAGTTCCGCGCGGCCGACGGCGGCACCGACGTGACGGAGTCGTTCGACCTCGGCGACAACCTCTTCACCAAGGTCTGGCGTCCGCTCGGCGGATTCCTACGAGAGCGCCGCAACGAGCGCGACATGCTCCGCACGCTCGAACGCATCAAAGCCGTCGCGGAGGGCGCGTAGCGGACTCCCCGCCCCGAGCTCGTCAGCCGGCGAAGTTCGGCGAGCGAAGGATCGCGTCCGCCGCCGGCCCCGCCGGTGGCACCGGATCGAACGTGTACGTGATGACGACCTCGCCTGCGCCCGCTCGAACGCCGTCGACGAGGGTCCCGTTGGCGGGCACGCGGCTGCCGCCGCCGCCTCCGCCACCACCCGGGTAGCAGAGGAAGTTCTGCACGATGGCGCCCCCGGCGCCGCCGGCGCCGCCGCCGAAGATGCCGCCACCGCCCCCGCCACCGCCGGCGCCACACGCGGTCGGGTTGACGGCACCGCTGCCGCCCAGGGCCGCGCCGCCGCCTCCGCCCGCCGCCCCGGTGTTGCATCCGACGAACGCGCCGCCGCCCGCTCCGGCCGCGCCGGGCGTCGTCGCCGAGCCCCCGCCACCACCACCGGCAGGCGGGCACTGATCCGGCGGGCCCCCCGGACCCGGCGGGGACTGGCCCGTCACGGCGCTGGTTCCACCGTTGCCACCGGCGTACCCGATCTGCACGCTCACCGTCGTGGTTCCGGCTCCCCCGCCGCCGCCACCACCGCCCGCGACCACCAGCGGGGTCACGCCGTCCACGACCGCGGACGCGCCGCCACCGCCACCTCCGGTTCCGGCGGCGGTTCCTCCCGTGCCGTCGACGCCACCGTTGCCGCTGGTGCCGTACCCGAAGCCGCCGACCCCCACCGTGGTGCGAGTGGCGTCGATGCCGGCGCCCGCGACGAAGACGGTCAGCACCTGGCCGGGCGTCACCGGCACCGTGCCGACGACGTGCGCGCCGTTCCCGCCCGTCCCGCCCGTGCCGCCGTTCGAGCACGCGGTGTTGGAGCAGGACGAGCCGGCACCACCCTGCGCACCGAACATCTCGATGGTCAGGGACGTGACGTTGGCGGGCACGGTGAAGGTGTCCGGAGCGAACGTGAACGAGAACGTGCAGGTGACCGTCGTGGTGCCGGTGCACGACCCGCCCGCGGCGACGACCGGCGCTGCGGTTCCCCACGTCAGCGAACCGGCGACCAACCCGCCAACAGCGAGCACCCTCACGACGTTGCGCGGCAGGGCGCGCCGGCGGATCACGTCTGGCTCCCCAGCATCGCCGGACGCTACCAGTGGGGCGGCGACGGACTCAGCAGTCCCGCGCGGCGAGGAGCAAGACCGTCAGCCCGTGAAGCGGGGTTCGACCACGACCGCGGCCGCCGCGCAGGCGTTCACCGCCGCGTCGTAGGTGATGAGCAGCGACCCCGGGCCGCCGTTGCCCTGCGCGGGGCCGGCGTTCCCAGCGGTCGAGAACGTCGTGACGCCCACGGGGCCCGTGCTCCCGCCCGCGCCGCTCCCCGCGTAGGCGTCGATGGGGCCGCTCACGTACCCGCCGCTACCGCCGCCGCCGAACCCTCCGCCGCCACCCGGAGCCGATCCCGCGGTCGCGCCGGTCCCGCCACCGGCAAAGCCGGTACCTCCGCTCGCGCCCCCGCCAGGACCGCCGTTGCCGTTGCCACCCGGCACGCCGTTGCCGCCCGTCCCGGTGCCGCCGGCGCCACCGAGGCCATTGCCACCACCCGTGCCGCCGGTTGGGGACGGACCGCCGGTCGACGATCCGTCCCCGCCGCGTCCGTCGGGGAAGACGCCGCCATCGCCTCCCTTCGCCGAGCTGAACCCGCCACCTCCACCACCGCCGGCGATCACACGGTGGATCGGATCGCTCGGGTCGATCGACGTGCTCCCGCCGCCGGAGCCGTAGGCAAGGCTCGTCGTCGTGCCGCCAGCACCGACGAACAGCGACAGCACCCGTCCCGGCGTGACCGCCAACGTCGTCGTGACACGCGCGCCTTGGCCACCACCGGCCGAGAGCCCATCGGTCAAGAGGTCAGATCCGCTGCCACCACCGCCGACCGCGACGACCGCAACCGAGCAGACGCCCGGCGGGATCGTCACCGAGCTCGGACCCGGCGTCGACGACTCGAACAAGGTGACGGGTGCCGCTCCGGCCGGGCCCACGGCACCGAATCCGATCGCTGCGGTCGCCACCACAGCCGCCAACGCACGCCGCACCATGCCCCTGCCCCCTGCTCGCACCCAGATCGAGGGGGCACCCTAGCGTCGCAGCCGATCCTCAGCAGAAGCCGGCCTCGTGCTCCCGGTTGATGATCTCTGGTAGTGCGGGATCAGGGTCTGGTTCGCACCGAGCCGTTCACTATCCTCCGGTCGACCCATGGTGTCGCGAGCAGTGACCGAAGGCGACCGGGCTGCAGGCGCACGCCGCGCTCGACGCCTCGAGATCGCCACGATCGCCTGGAACGTCGGCGAGGTCTTCGTCACCGTCGGCCTGGGTGTGGCATCGGGGTCGCTCGCACTCATCGCCTTCGGCCTCGACTCCGTCGCCGAGATCTTCGCGTCCAGCGTGGTCCTGTGGCACCTGCGCAATCGGCGTACGCCTGAACGGACCCGACGCGCGCTGTGGCTCGTCGCGCTCGCCTTCTTCATCCTCGCCGCGGTGCTCATCGTCGCCGGCGTGCGCAACCTGTGGATCGGACATCGCCCCGACGACTCGCCGTTCGGCATCGCGTACCTCACGATCACCGCGTGCGTGATGTACGGGCTGGCCGTCGCCAAGCTGCGCACGAGTCGCCTGATCGACGATCACCCGTTGGTCCACGAGGCGCGTGTGACGTTCCTGGACGGTTCGCTCGCGCTCGGGGTTCTCCTCGCCTTGGTCACGAACGCTGCGTTCGGCTGGTGGTGGGCCGACTCGCTCGCCGCGATCGTGGTCGGCGTGATCGCCATCTTCGAGGGGATCGCTGCGCCGAGGCGCCACTGAGGTGCGCGTGCCGGGCGGGCGGTGCGGGTCCGACGGATAGCGTCGCCACCGTGAAGCTTCAGGGCGCGAACATCGTGATCACCGGCGCGTCGACCGGGATCGGACGGTCGACGGCACTCCTGCTCGCCCGCGACGGTGCCCAGATCACCGCCGTCGCGCGCGACGCGGAACGACTCCGCGCGCTGGCCGCCGAGCAGCCCGGCATCGTCGACCTGCCCGCCGACATGACGATCCCACAAGAACGGGCGCGCGTCCTCGCCGCAGCCGGTGACGTCGATGTGCTGGTGAACAACGCGGGCATCGGTCATCACGGTCTCGTCGAGCACATGCCGCCCGAGCGCGTCCACGAGCTGTTCGAGCTCAACGTCTACGCACTGATCGACCTCACCCAACTCGTCCTGCCGGGGATGCTCGAACGTGGACGCGGCCACATCGTCAACATCGGGTCGATCGCCGGCTACGTCGGCGTGCCGGGCGAGGCGCTGTACTCGGCGACGAAGTGGGCGGTGCAGGGGTTCAACGACGGACTGCGCCGCGAGCTCCGCGGGCGCGGCATCACCGTCACCCTCATCGCGCCCGGGCCGATCAAGACGGAGTTCGTCGCCCGCGAGCAGACCGGCGGCCCCGCACCGGAGCCCGGTGCGCTCGACCGCGGACTTCCGCCGGACGCCGTGGCACGCGCCGTGCGGCGCGCGCTCACGCGTCGGATCCCGGGCTATCGGACGATCAGCGTCCCGCGTATCGCGGGGTGGAGCCGGCTGGCATCGCTGCCCCTCTGGTCACACCTCGCCGACTGGTCGACCGCGGGTCGCGTCCGACAGGCCCGGCGCGACGCGGGCCGCGGGTGACCGAGCGCGACTCGGACGCGCCGACCGCGGGGGGTGCCGGCCGACGGCGGAGGGTCAGCAGAAGCCGGTCTCGTCCGCCCGGTTGATGAAGTCCTGGTACTGCGAGATCAGGGTTTGGTTCGTGGGAACCGCGGCCTGGAGCTGGCCGAGCTGCTGCTCTTGCGCAGGAGAGAGCGAGCCGCCATTCGCCACGGCCTGCTGCAGCGCCCCGAGCTCTTGGTAGAGATCCTCGAAGGAGCTGATCTGACCGCCGGCCCGCTCGAGCATCTCATTGATGACGTCCGCCGTCGCGGCGTTGAGGCACTGCTGCAGATCGGCCAGGATGTGGCCCCAGTCGTACTCGAAGGTGCCGAACTGGCTCGTGAGCTGCGCGACGGCTGCCTGGTCGGGCGTCTGCGTCGAGGCCGGCGCGGTGTCGATGAACAATGCACTGGCGTCGAACCGCTTCGGGATCTTGGCGTCGCTGCGGTCGGCGAACTCCGACAGTCGAGGGTGCACCACCCGGAACACATCGTCGGGCTTCACCACCTTGGTCGCGAAGCTGAGCCGGTGCTCGTTCGAGTCGTAGCGGGCCTTCGACAGCTCGACCACGACGACGTCTCGCGACGCCGGGCTCCCGTCGAGCACCAAGGCCGCATTCGGCGGCACCTGGCGAGCAAAGAACGCCTCCTCGAGGCTCGCGGTGTCGAGGAGCCCCGCCCGACGGGCGGGCCGGTCGCTGAACCACGTGAGCTGCGGCTGCACCCCGGTCAGCGTCAGGTGCTTGCCGTCAAAGGATCCGCCCCGCGCGCTCACGACGCCGAGGACCTGTTCCGTCGCCGCGACCGCCTCCGCCGGCGAGGAACCATCGCCCTGCGCACCCGCGGGTGCACCCAGTCCCGCCCCCAACGTGCAGATCGCGACGCACAGCACCAACGATGCGACGCGACGTCCCGCCATCACCGCTCCTCCCGGTCCTCTCGAGCGCGGAACGCTAGCGCGGAGCAGGAAACGGTTGCAGTCAGCCGAACTGCGGCAGGTCTCTGAGCACGGTGCTGTCCTCCTCCGACGCCTCCGGGCCGTACCCCAGGACGAGCGCGGCGCGCGCCCCGCACGCCGGGCAGGTCAGCGCCACGACCGCGAGCATGTCGTCGGGGTCCGAGGCACCTTCGAGCCGCAGGAGATCCGCCGGCACCAGCGCCGCGGACGGCGACACGACCTGACAGTGCAGGCACTGCACCTTGCCGTCGGCTTCGGCGCGCATCTCTTGGTCGAACCCGCGCTGCTGCAAGAGGTCGAGCGCCTCGCGCAAGGTTCGCGCGTCCCTGGCGACTCCGGTCAGTTCGCGCTCTGGGGTTGGACTCTCGGCCATGTCGAACCTGTCGATGGGCCAACGGCTGCGTGCCTCTCGACTACCCCGCAATCAGGCCGAACGAAACCGTCGTAAGGCCGTCGATCGTCCTCAACGGTTGGTGAGCGACGCAGCGTGCCCGCGTCACCTCACATGGTGACCTTCACGAGAGGTGTCGCCGGCGCGAGGAACACGCGACAGCTCGACTCGATCGGCCACTTGTCGGTGCAGCTCGAGATGAAGTAGCGAGGCCCGGTCTGCGTGACGTGCAGCGAGATCGGCCCGTCGACGTAGAGCTGGTTGTCGTAGGACAGCCCCTCGAGGCTGAGGGCGTACTCGATGTGAGCGACCTTGAAGAAGCAGTCGATGCCGGTGTTGATCTTCATCTTCTCGGCGTCGTACAGCGTGTCGTACGAACGCTGACCACTTGCATCGATCCGGAACCCGCTCCCGGTGATGCACTGCGACGAGACGACCGTCCCGACGATCGTCCGACCCGGCGTGAGCCGCCCTGAGTACTGGATCTGCAGGGGGACGTCGTACGACGGGGTCGAGGCAGCGGAACGGGGAGGGAGCGGCTCGTTGCCGGCAACCTCGGTGTCCGAGTCGAGCACGACCAGCTCCACCGGGCCTTCGGGCAGCTCACCATCAGCGTCCGCCTCGGGGGCGACGTCCTCCAGCGGCGCCGCGTCGGCGTCCGAGGCCGGCTCGGCATCGGCCGTCAGCGTGCCCTTCCCGAAGTCGTACTTGATCGTGCTGAGCTCCAACCGTTCGCTCTCGGCGTCGTTCGAGGCGTCGGCATCAGCGCGCAGGACCGCCACGACGGTCGGCTCCGTGTCGAGAAGCTTCGCGAGCCCGTAGGTCTCGAGCTGCGTCTGGTCGCTTCCGTCGGCTTGGAAGAACGCTCTCGGGTTGACGTCGGTGAGCCGGAGGCGGCCGTTGTCGGTCAGCTTGGCATCGACCGCGTCGATGGTGATCAGCGCGGGCTTCTCGCTTGGCTCACCCTGCGCTCCGGCCGTCGTCGCTGCCGACACGATGCCGAGTGACGCGGCGACGACCACCACGACTCCAGATGCACGGAACCAACTCGACCGACGTGTACCCACGGTTGCCCCTCCCCGCGCGATCAGATGCCGAGAGCGTAGTGGCAGTACCTCACGAACCACCGCGACCAGCGCGGAGCGCGAACTGCTGACACGTTCGGGGACCTCACGCCGAGGTGATCGCGCGATCCAGCTCGGCTTGGAGGTGGTCGACCATCTCGTCGTACGACATCGCCTCGATGCGCGCCTTCAGCCCGTCGGCGCGCTCGGCACCGACTGCTCCTCGCGCCCGGGCAAGGGCGGTCTCCTGAGCATCGATCCAATAGCCACCGAGCGGACTCGTGAACGTCGATACCGCACTGATCGTCAATGCGAGCTCGGGTCGACCGATCTGCACGAGGGGCACCACGCCGAACCCGATCGCGCCGAACGCCGAGCGATCGCCCCACTCGGCGGCTCGCTCGATGCCGTCGCGGAGACATTCCAGGGTGCCGCGGGCATCGCCGAACTCTGCGCGCAGCGTCGCGACGTGCATCAGCACGATCGGGCGAACCACATCGCTCGCTCCCGCGTCCGTCAGCGCCAGGCTCTCTTCGAGCGCGTCCAGCGCTCGGCGCGGATCGGAGAAGATCAGGGCATCGCCGAGAGCACCGAGCGCGATCGCGAGCTGCGTCGGGTTACCGATCTCACGGGAGATCACGAGGGACTCCTCGGCCTCCGCGAGTGCACCCGCGAGGTCGCCACACGCTATCCGGTAGTGCGCGGATGCGCCCCGGACGTTGGCGCGCTGGAACGCGGCGCCACCGGCGTCGAAGAACTCGATGGCGGCCGCCATGCACTCCAACGCATCGTCGAACCCGCCGTTGGCGAGCAAGACGTTCGCGCGCGCCATCCACGGCATGAGCGCGACCGGGGTGTCGACCGAGATGCCGATGCCAAACGCTTCCTCGACCCACTCGGATGCGGTCGGGACGTCCGCACGCGCGCAGGCGCTCATCGCCGCGATCGAGAGCACGCCGACCCGGCTGGACGGTTGCCACGTCTCCACCCGCCGCAGCGCGTGCTCGGCCCAGATCCCCGTGTTGGCCCGGCGATCGGTGGTGACCTCGTAGCCGAAGGCCAGCACGATCCGCACGCCCAGCTCCTGCGCGCTCGGATCGTCCGCGTCCAGCGCCCACGTCACGGCAGCTCGCAGGTTGTCGAGCTCGGTCCGGAAGCGTCGCCGCGCCGCGAACTCGTCGCGCGACCGCAATTGGGGACCGACGATCTCGGCGAGGTCCGCGTAGTGCTGCGCGTGGCGCCGTCGCCACTGATCGGTCTCACCGAGCTCGTCGAGCCGGTCCCGCGCGTAGGTGCGCAGCGTCTCGAGCATGCGGTAGCGGGCCTCGCCCTCCGCGGCGTCGTCGATGTTCACCATCGACTTCGCGACGAGACCGGAGAGCGCGTCGAGCACGTCCCACGCCTCGACACCATCGCCCGACGCGACCGCCTGCGCCGCCTCGGCGTCGAAGTCGCCGGAGAACACGCCGAGGCGGTCGAAGACGGCTTGCTCGGTCGGCTCGAGCAGAGAGTATGACCAGTCGACCGTGGCCCGGAGCGTCTGATGCCGTTCGATCCCGGTCCGGCGGGCGCCGGTGAGGAGGCGAAAGCGCTCGTCGAGGTGTGCTGCGATGTCGCTGGGGTTCATGGCGGTGACACGCGCCGCGGCGAGCTCGATCGCGAGCGGGATCCCGTCGAGGCGGCGACAGATCTCCACGACCGCAGCCGCATTCGCAGGGTCCAACGCGAACCCCGAGCGCGCCGCCGCGGCCCGCTCGGTGAACAGCAGCACCGACTCGTTCTGCACCACGGCGTCGAAGCCCTGGTCGGGATCGGGCATCGGCAGGGACCGCACGGCGACCATCTGCTCGCCGGCCACACCGAGGCCCTCCCGACTCGAGGCGAGGATCCGCACCTCGGGGCAGGACCGCAGGATCGCCTCGGCGAGGCGACTGACCTCGTCGAGGAGGTGCTCGCAGTTGTCGAACACGAGGAGCTGCGACTTCGCGCGGAGGTACTCGAGCGTGCTCTGCTCCAGCGTCATGCCCGTGAGCGGCGTGACGCCGAGGGTCGTCGCGACGACCTGCACGAGCGACTCGTCGTCGACCGCGGCCGCGAGCTCGCAGAACCAGGCGCCGCGTTCGAAGCGCGGCAGCATCTCGGCGGCGACCTGCAGCGACAGGCGCGTCTTGCCGACACCGCCGACGCCCGTGAGCGTGACCAACCGTGACGACCCCAACGCGGCGGCGACCGCAGCGAGCTCCGCGTCACGACCGACGAACGACGTGACCTGCGCGGGGAGGTTGCCGGGGAAGGCTTCGAGCGAGCTGATCACGGCGAACTCGCGCGGAAGGTCCGGATGGACCACCTGGAACACCCGCTCGGGGCGGGCGAGGTCGCGCAGCGCATGCTCGCCGAGATCGAGCAGCTCGACGCCGTGGTCCTGCACGAGCTCCTCGGTGGCGAGCGACACGACGATCTGGCCGCCGTGGGCCGCCGACATCAGTCGAGCGGCACGGTTCACCGCGGTGCCGTAGTAGTCCCCCTCACGCAGGTCGGCCGGACCGCTGTGGATGCCCATGCGCACCGCGAGCGGACCGGTGCCCGGCCACGGGTCGCCTGCCATCGCGATCTGGCCGGCGATCGCCGCTTCGACCGCGTCGTGGGCTGCGGCGAACGCGGCGTGGAACCCGTCGCCCGTCGTCTTCACCACGTGTCCGCGGTGCGACTCGATGGCACCGCGCAGGATCTCGTCGTGCCGAGCAAGCGCGGGCTTCATCGCCGCCGGATGCTCCTGCCAGAGCCGCGTCGAGCCCTCGAGATCCGTGAACAGGAACGTGACGGTTCCGGTCGGCAGCTCGGTCATCGGTCACCGCGCTCAGCCAGGGCTGTCGAGGGAACCACGAAGGTGCCCGGCGGGGCATCAAGATGTCGGCCTCTGATGCTAAGATGCCGGCAGTGAGGACGACCGTGCGGATCGATGACGACCTGTACGCCACGGTGAAGGCGCGCGCCGCGCGCTCGGGGCGCACCGTCGCCGAGGTCATCGAGGACGCCCTGCGGCGCGCGATGACCGAGTCGACGACCGCGTCCGGAGCCGCGCTCCCGCCACTGCCGACCTTCGGCGGATCGGGTGTGCTCCCGGGCATCGACCTCGCGAACAATGCCGCGTTGCGCGACTCGATGGACGAGGACGTCGAGCTCGATGCGCGGCGTTGACGTCAACGTCCTCGTGTACGCGCACCGCCCCGAGTCTCCCCGGCACGTCGAGCACTTCGAGTGGCTCGAGGCTGCCCGCACCGACGACGAACCGCTCGGGCTCACCGACGTCGTCCTCTCGGGGTTCATCCGGGTGGTCACGCACCCGCGGGTCTTCCGCGACCCGACCCCGCTGAGTGTCGCGCTCGAGTTCGCGGATGCGCTGCGCACAGCGCCCGCCGCAGTCACCATCGCTCCCGGACCGCGCCACTGGCAGATCTTCGAACAGCTCTGCACGACGACAGAAGCCCGCGGCAACACCGTGCCCGATGCATACCTCGCGGCGCTCGCGATCGAGCAGGGAACGACCTGGTACACCTGCGACCGGTCGTTCGCACGCTTCCCGGGGCTCCGGTGGGAGCATCCGCTCGACGGGTAGTCACGGCACGGCTCCATCGTGGGTTCACGCATCAGAGGCCTCGGCGGTGTCGCGTGTGAGCGCGGTCTCGATCTCGGTGACGACGCGCATGATCTCGCTGCGAGTGCGCACCGGTCCGGCCGACGGTCCCGGGAGCTCGTCGAGGACCTCCTTGAGGCGCGCCTGCACCCACGCCTGCTGGGGGTTCTCCATCCGGTGTGCACGCAGATGTGCCTCCGAGTAGCCGACGAGCTCCCTCGCCGCCTGCTCCAAGCCGGCGGCGGCGGCTTCGAACGCCAGGAGGCGCAGGCTCAGGTCGAGCGCATGACGCGCTTGCAGGCGGTCACACGCGCGGATCGCATCGACGACGGTCTCGACGGCACCCGGCGCTCGCACGCCGACCTCCGCAGTCGCGCGGGTGATCGCCACCCACATGTCGTTCGCGGCGCCACCGCCCGCGATCGGATAGCTGGACACCCTGTCGAGGCACGCGGCGAAGTCGGGTCCGCGGGGATCCATGAAGTGCAGCGACGCCGCCGTGACCAGCGACGCACCGATGAGTGTGGGTTGACCGAGCCGCTCCGCGCGCCGCACGGCCTCCGCCACGACCTCCACCGCGCGGTCGAAGTCGCCGAGCCCGGCGAGCGGTGTCCCGTGGACGCACAAGGCAGTGACGGCAACCGGCTCGTCGCCCCGAGCCTCGGCTGCGGCGAGCGACCGAGCGCCGGCGTCGAGTGCGACGCGGTAGTCACCCGTGAACATCGCGGCGAACGCCGTCGCCAGCCAGGCAGTCTGCGGCTCGGCGAGCTGATGCTGCTCGGCCAGCTCGCGGCTCCGCGTGCTGAGCTCGGTTGCGATGTCGTAGTTCCCGAGGGTGATCACCTGCAGGTAGGCGAGTACGCCGAGTGCATCGGCGAGGACCTGCTCGTCGAGCGCAGTGCCGTGATCGATCACCTGCTGATACCACGCGACACCGTCGGCCGCGCCCGCGCTGTTCACGAAGACCCACAGCCGCTCGCCCATGGCGGCGAGCTCGACCCACCGGTCATGCTCGGCGCACCAGTCGGCGGCCGCACGAAGGTTCTCGAGCTCGAGCACGAGCAGCGCCTCGGCCGCGGGGAGGCGCGCGTCGTCGAACTCGGGCGCGACTCGCTCGACGAGGTCGAGGAAATGCCCGGCGTGGCGCTCCCGGGTCGGCTCGGTCTCGCCCGCATCGGCGAGCCGGTCGGCGCCGAACTGCCGGAGCGTCTCCAGCATGCGGTAGCGACCGGTCTCGGGCTCGTAGACCACGAGCGACCGGTCGACCAGGTGCAGGACGCACTCCACGACGTCGACCCCGCCGCCGCCCGCGACCACCTCCGCCGCCGGCAGGGCGAACGACGCGGGGAACACGGCGAGTCGCCGGAACACCGCCTTCTCGTCGTCGGTGAGCAGATCGTGCGACCAGGCCACGGTTGCCAGCAGCGTCCGGTGGCGCTCCTGCGCTCGACGTGACCCACCGGCGAGCAGCCGGAAGCGCTCGTCGAGTCGCTGGGCGATCTCCTCCGGCGGCATCGCTCGCACCCGCGCTGCGGCGAGCTCGATCGCGAGCGGGATGCCGTCGAGATGACGGCAGATCTCGGTGACCGCGGCGACGTTGCCGTCGTCGACCGCGAAGCCGTCGGACGCGGCGATGGCGCGCTCGGTGAAGAGCCGCACCGCGGCAGTCGAGCGGGCGGACTCCGCATCGGCGTGCTCGTCGGGGACACCGAGCGACTGCACCCGTCGCACCTGCTCACCGTCGAGCCCTAGCGGCTCACGGCTCGTCACCAGCACGTGGACATCAAGACCCGATTCGAGCACCGCATCCACCAGATCGGCGGCGCCGTCGAGGACGTGCTCGCAGTTGTCGAGCACCAGCAGCACGCGACGATCACCGAGGTAGGCGGCGAATCCGTCGAGATCGATCGTCGGCGCCCGCATCGCTGCCGCGGCGACCTTGGTCACCTCCTCATCACCCGCAACCGGCGCGAGCTCCACGAACCAGCACCCGTCCGCGAAGTCCGCGGCGACCGCCGCAGCCACACCGAGCGCGAGCCGGGTCTTGCCGACGCCACCGACACCGGTCAGCGTGACCAGCCGCTCGCGGGTGACGAGCTCCGAGAGCGCGTCCACGTCGGCATTGCGACCAATCAGCTCGGTGCGCACGGTCGGCAGGTTCGTCGGGACCGTGTCGACGGTCAGCAACGGCGGGAACGAGCGCTCCAGTGCCGGATGCAGCACCTGGAAGATCCGCTCCGGATGACCGAGATCGCGCAACCGGTGCTCGCCGAGGTCGACGAGCTCCACTGACCGATCCCGCACGAGCTCGCTCGTGGCGCTCGAGACGAGAATCTGGCCGCCGTGCGCGACGCCCATCAGTCGGGCCGCACGATTCACACCGGTGCCGTAGTAGTCGCCGTCGCGCGCCTCAGCCTCGCAGGTGTGCACGCCCATCCGGACCGTCAGCGGTCCGGTATGCGCCCAGGGTTCTTCGGCGAGCGCGAGCTGGGCGCCGACGGCGGCTTCGACGGCCTCGTGGGTCCTCGCGAACGCGGCGTGGAAGCCGTCGCCCGTCGTCTTCACGACGAGACCATCGTTCGCTTCGATCGCCGTGCGCACGATCTCGTCGTGCCGTGCGAGCGCGCCCTTCATCGCGTCGGGATGCTTTTCCCACAGACGCGTCGAACCCTCGAGATCAGTGAACAGGAACGTGACCGTTCCCGTCGGCAGCTCGACCACGGCCCCATCCCCCTTCGAGCGGGTGTCAGTCAAGCAGGCCGTTGCGACCCCCGCGGCAGGTTCCGTTCAGCAGTGAGGCAGGTGCGGGCCCGCGCTAGCGTCGCCCGCCATGTTCAAGCGCCTCGTTGTGATCGGCTCGCTCGCCGCAGGGATCTGCCTTGCTTGGTATCCCGCCGGCGCCGGCGCCGGACTGCCCGGCGCTGAGCAAGAGGTCGTCTTCGACGATCCCGGCACCGTCGACTTCCTGGTGCCTGCCGACGTGTGCGGGATCACGATCACCGCGCTCGGTGCCGAGGGCGGCGACGGGGCCACGCCCACCGTGGACCCGGGTGGCACTGGCGGGCTGGGAGGCAGCGCCACGGGCACGGTCGCGACCACTCCCGGCGAGAGCCTGACGGTGTCGGTCGGAGGCCAGGGTGGCAACGGTTCCGCTGCCGCCGGCGGCAGCGCGGGCGTGAACGGCGGCGGTGCCGGTGGCAGCGACAGCACCGGCGTCGCGGGCGGTGGTGGCGGCGGCGGCGGGATGTCAGACGTCCGCCGTGGGAGCGTGTTCCTCGTGGCGGCGGGTGGCGGCGCTGGCGGCGGCGGCCGTGACGGCCAGACCCCCGGCAACGGTGGTGGCGGAGGCGGCGACGGTGCCGACGGTGGATCGAACCAGGCCGCGAGCGCGCAGGGCGGGTTCTCCGGCGGGAACGGCGGTGGCGGCGGGACTGGCGAAGTCGCCCCGGCGAACGGCCTCCCCGGCGGTACCGGCCAGGGCGGGGCGGGTGGACCTGCGACGAACGCCGGCGAAGGCGGCGGTGGCGGCGGCGGCGGTGTCCTCGGTGGCGGAGGCGGGGGTGGCACCAGCGCCGGCGGCGATGGCGGCGCAGGTGGTGGAGGTGGCTCCGGCTTCACGCCCGACGGCAGCGGCATGAGCGACGGGGTCAACGACGGTGGGGGCGAGGTCATCATCACCTACACCCCGGATCCGGGGTGCGCTTCTCCCGCCGCCAGCCTGCCTTCGGTCGAGCTGCGCTTCACCGGCTGACCCGGACGGCGCCCGCCGGTCCGCGGCCCGACTCCTGTGCGCAGCGAGCCGCGTCTCCGTCAGACGAACGCCGTCACGTCGACGTCGCGGCCATCGGGATCCTTGAACTCGAGGTTGCGCACGAGCCCGGCGATGTCTTCGATGTGACCGTCGGTCGCGCCGCGCGCGACCAGACGATCGCGAAGCTGCTCGAGCGCAGCCACGTCCGCGGCGAAGAGCGAGAAGTGGTCGAGCGGAGCACCGTCGAGGTACCGGCCCGTACCCGGTCCCGCCTCGGGGGCGAGCACCACCGGTGCGTCAGCGGCGTCGAGCACCTGCACGAACGATCCGTTCGGGAAGAAGAGCAGCACGTTGCGGTACGACCCCGGCTCGGTGATGTCGGTGATCTCGAGCCCGAACAGCTCGGCGTACCACGAGGCGGTCGCGTCGACGTCCGCAGACGCGAGCGCCACATGGTTGATGCCTTGCAACAGCGCTTCCGTCATCATGCGCCCCTTCGCCCGCCGGAACCGTCAGATCGCTCTATGCTCACGCAGCCGTACGTCGCACGAGCGCAGCAATCCTGCCCCAATCTCGGCAGGCGCGCGGGGTGGGGGGTCATGAAGCGCGTGCTCCAGGTCAACGTCGTGCTCTGCGCGACCGCTCTCGTCGTGGCTGCGAGCGCGCCCGCAGCGTGGTCGGCGCCGGCGAAGTCGAAGAAGATCGAGGCGGAGGGATCGATCACCGCCTTCGGTCCGACCGCGCTCACGTTGCTGCCCGCGGCGACCGACGGATCGATCCCGTACGAGCTGAGCTGGCAGCTCGACGGGGATCTTGCCGGGGTCGTCACCACGAGCGGAACGATCACGCTCGATGCCGCGGCCGGTACCACGACCGAGCACGCCACCGAGAAGTTCGTCGGCACGATCAAAGGGCTCGGGAAGGGCACGCTCACGTGGAGCTCGACGTGGACAGGGTCTCCCGGCGCGACCGCACGCGACTACGTCACCAAGGTGACGGCTGGGACCGGGAAGCTCAAGCAGGTCCGCGGCCACGGTGAGGAGTCGCTCCGGACATCGGGCGGCGAGTTCGTCTTCCCCGGCACCTACACGTTCACGCTCACGAAGCGATCGAGCTGATCGAGCGCGGCGGCCGAGACCGCCGCGCAACGCACCGGTCGTCCCCGAGCTCGTAGCTCGGCGTCACTACGGCTCGAACTCCGTGCGGCCAGCGCGCAGGGCCTTGCGCGCTCTCCGTGGTCGCGTGACCACGATAAGGTGTCGACCGCGGCGCGGGACCGACACCCAGGAGCACGAGGTGAAACGACGTCTCGCCGTCGTCGTCGCGACCATCGCGATGGCAACCGGGGGCGCGTTGGCCGTACCGGGCCACGCCCAGACCGGCACCCAGAAGCAGGTCAAGTACAGCTGCTCCCACCAGGTCCGCGGCCTGGTCGTCCCCGAAGGGTGGACGATGGCCACCATCCGCCTCGCCGGCGCGCAGGGCAACCACGCCAACGGCGGTGACTCGAGCGGTGGCGCGGGCCTCGGCGGCAAGGTCGAGGCGACCGTGCCGGTGAAGGAAGGCGACTACCTCCGCATCGTCGTCGGCTGCCAGGACGGCTGGGGCGACGGCAGCAACGGATCCGGCGGCCACCGCGCACTCGGCAAGGCTGGAAACTCCCAGGACAGCGACCCCGGCGGCTACGACGGCGCGACCGGCGGCGGCGCGAGCTTCGTGACCGGGCCCGGTTGGGAAGTGACCGGAGGCGGCGGCGGCGGCGCCGGCGGCGGCGACGGTGGCGAGGGCATCGGCGGCACCGGCGGGCACGGCGGCCGCAGCGCCGGTGCCGGCAGCTACGGCTGCTGCTACGCCGGGCCGGGTGGCGGCGGCGCCAACCAGGGCGGACGCCGCGGCGGCGACGCGCCGAACTACGAGCGCGACAACTACGGGCTCTACGACTACGGCGGCGGCGGCAGCGGTGGCGGCGGCTGCAACGGCGGCGGCGGCGGCGACAACCAGCCGGAGAACCCGGCCGACGCGGAGCCCGGTGCGGGTGGAGGCGGCGGCTCGTCGTGCACCTCCGGGAGCGCGACGGACGTCGAGTTCATCGACAGTCACCAGCACGGCAACGGCTACGTGATCATCACGTTCTTCGACCCGCAGGCAGGCACGCCGTCGGAGGACACCGTCGACACGACCACGACCTCCACGACGAGCACCACGAGCGCGGGACAGACGACGACCACGAGCGGTCCGGGGACCACGACCACCGGTGCGACGACGCCGACGACCGCGGCGCCGGTGACGACGACGACGCGTGGGCCGAGCGTGCCGACCTCGTCGCCCCCGCCACCCAATGATTCGACCATCGCCCGGTTCGACGGCGCACCGCCCATCGGGAGCGCGCTGGTGAACCTCGAGCGGAGCACGGTCGTCGGAGGTGGGTCATGAGGAACACGAGGCGCGCACTCGGGACGTTGCTCGTCGGCGCGACCGCACTCGGCATCATGGCGCTGCCCGCCGCGGCACGTGACGTCTCCAACGAGGAGTGGGCCACGGCGGTGTGCTCGTCGCTCGTCGACGTGCGGACCGCGGAAGAGGCGTTCGTCACGGCGCACGCCACACTCGACCTGGGTTCGCCGGACGAGTTCCAGACCGGCGCCCTCGCCAACACCAAGGCCTACCTCGGCGCGCTCCGCGAGGCGCGATC
The DNA here is from genome assembly GCA_964555735.1 of uncultured Bifidobacteriaceae bacterium. Taxonomy (GTDB): domain Bacteria; phylum Actinomycetota; class Acidimicrobiia; order IMCC26256; family PALSA-555; genus CAZKTS01. The sequence continues at coordinate 40,500 of CAZKTS010000114.1, read as the reverse complement.
GTCACTCGCCGAGCTCAACCCCCCGGAGGGTGGCAACGCCGCTCGGGGCGTCGACCGCTACCTGCGGGACGCCATCCGCGAGGTCCGCCGGCTCGCGCGTGACCTCCGAGCGGCCGACCCGTCGAAGCCCGTGTTCGAGGCGAAGGCTTCGACCTTCGAGGCCGGACTCCAGGAGCTGGGACGGAACCTCGACGATCCGTTCACGCGCCTGCGCGACCCGGAGCTCATCGCCGCGCTCGACGCGGCCCCAGAGTGCGACGGGATCGTGACCGCCGACACGGCGTGACGGTCCCGGCGTCGCCGCGCGGGCCGCACTCGGTCGATGACGTGCGCTCGACGCGACCGAGCGGGCCGTACGGCCCGCTCGGTGCATGGTGTTCTCGATGGTGGCGGGGGTGGGATTTGAACCCACGACCTTCGGGTTATGAGCCATCGCCGGGCCATCGCGGCTGGTGTCGGGCTGTGTCGGATACTGCCGCTGACCTGGGCTTTCGTGTTTGCGTCCTCTCGGCGCGTACCTGCGGGTATCGCCCGATGCCGGACCATCCGTTAGAAGATCCGTTAGAAGGCCTCCGCCGGCTGCTCCGGCCAAGATGACGAGCGTGCGAACGCTCGGGATCGACCTGTCCTCCGACGTCCGTCGAACGTCGATCTGCTCAGTCGACTGGAAAACGGGCTGCGTGACGTTCCATGAACGCGGCGCGACAGATTCCAAGCTTGCCGCGCTCGCGTTGACGATCGACAACGTCGGGATCGATGCACCCTTCGGCTGGCCCGACGCCTTCGTCACGGCGATCGACGGGCATCGACGACAGGAGCCCTGGCCAGGTCGGGGACTCGATCCGGAGAGCCATCGGAAGACTCTGCGCTTCCGGGGCACGGACCTGCGTGTCGGCGAGCGAGGTCGACTCCCGCTCAGCCCGTCGTCTGACCGAATCGCGGTAACCACCATGCGTTGCGCAGCCGTCCAGGATCTGGTCGCGAGCGAGGAGCCCGTCGATCGAGCCGGCCTCGACAGCAGGCTCGTCGAGGTCTACCCCGCAGCCGCCTTGCGCGCATGGACCTTGAAGACATCTCCTACAAGGGGAAGGAGCACCGAGAGAACCGGGTCGTGCTTTCGGGGAAGCTGTTGGCGCAGTGTCACGGTCTGGCGGTCACCGCCGAGATCGCAGAGCGTTGCGCAGAGGACGACGACGACCTCGACGCGTTGATCTGCGCACTGGTGGCGCGCGCTGCGATGCTTGGGCTGACCGAAGTTCCCGCCGAGGCTGACCTTGCCCAAGCCCGCCGGGAGGGTTGGATCCACGTACCGAGTTGCGAACTCGCGGAGATCTTCGATCCTCTCGCGAACGACGGCTCCTAGGGACGCCAGGGTCCGAGGAGTCCCCGATCGAAGATCGTGATCGTCTTGTCGAGTGCGCCCTCGGCGATCTGCAGGGCATCCGCAACATCGTCCTCGGTGGCCTCGCTCGCGGCATCGCCGGGATACTCGAAGCGGTTACGGCTTCGGCGGATGCGACTGAAGGCCCGGAGCTCGCTGATGCCCGATCCGAACTGCGCGACGACCGCGTCTTGAACTGCGACGTGCCCACCGCGGCTGGTAGCCCGCAGCCCCTGCACGGCGAGAAGACTTGACGCGGTCTTGCGGAGCGCGTCGTATGCAAGCTGGTAAGCGCCGGTCAGATCCCCCTGTGTGCTGATCGTCCGAGCGGACGCGAGGTGCTGCTCGGCATCGCTCAGGAGCCGCCGGGCGATCTGCTCGCTGGCTTCGACCTGCTCGAGCTCGCCTTGGTCGAGGAGCTCGCGGACGTGGTCGGCTCCCGTTGTCCAGGTCATGATGCGACCTCCTCCCACCGCGGAGGGAACACCTCGACAATTGGCCGTTTCAAGATCTCCTTGTGGAACGCGTCATCGCCCTTGGCCCACCAGCTTCGGCGCCGAATGGTGACCTGCACCGGTCTGGTAAGGCGCTGCTCGGCAGCAGTGATCGCGTCATCGAGCCGGTTGCGGTCGGGCTCACCGATCACGAGCACGTCGATGTCCTCCGGCGGACGCCCCCTCTCCCCCGCGTAGCGAGCCGCCCACGAGCCGAACAGGAACGCCGCGTCGATGCCGGGCACGTCGCGGAGCGCCTCGGCGAGCACCTGCTTCGGACCGAACGAGCGCAACAGGAGCTCTGTCAGGGGTTCAGTGAGTGGGCCATCGACAACGGCGCGCACAAGTCGGGTATTGCCGACCTTGCGGCTACCCACGACGCCCGCCTCCTCGGCACGCTGCACCTCTCGCTGCGCCGTGGCGACTGATGCGCCGACGTGCTCGGCGAGCTCGGTCAGCGACCACTCGCGAGCCGGATTCAACAAGACGACAGTGAGGATCTCGGCCAGAATCCGAGACCGGAGCAACGGCAAGAGGGGTGACCCGCCTTCTTTCATATCACGCAATATACCTTGCGTGATACGCAAACTCAATGGGCCGACCAAGCGGCATCAAGGGTGGTCGGACTCTTCGACTCGCTCAAAGAGCACCGTTTCGGCATCGAGGTCCACGTGGCGCGCCCGCCAGCCGGCGTCGCGGATCGCCCGGCCTACTGCCGTGCCTTCGTAGCCGTACCAATGAGGAAGGTGCCGGCGACTCGACGGCGGCAAAGGGAATCCCAGGACCGTCTCGATCTCTCCGAAGGTCGCCGTGACCGGGGACGTCTCCTGGAACCGCAACCAGTTCCAGAGAGGCCGGTACTTGCCACCGTGCTCACGGTCTTCGTCGGTCGCGAGAGCCAGTGGGCGCGCGTCAGCCTCCTCGGACGCGACGGCGCCTTCGCCATGACTCCGGACGAGAGCCTCGACATCCTGTTCGGACCACACGACGACGCGAGCCCCCGGCCGGTCGACAAGCTGAGAGGCGAACCGACGGGTTCCTTCTACATCTGGTCCTTCGCCGAGCAACACGATGACACCAACGAGAGGGCACACGTCCTGGAGATTCATCAGGTCGCCCTTGATGTGCTTGCGGGTTCGCCAACTCGACTCGATCTCGAACGCGACGAGCGGCAGTTCCAACTCGACGCCTGGGATCTCGCTTCCGTCGTTCGGCTTCCAAAGCCAAACGACGTCGAGCCGGCCGCCTGGCACCGGGTACTCGGTGACCGCCCTGAGTCCGAAACGATCTGCGCAGTCGACGAGCACGCGCGTCACCCGTCGATTCCGTGCTTTCGCATCCTCGGCAGTCACATCGCTCACGGCGGGTCGAGATTCCATGACTTCGGATCGAGGCCTGCGTCCAACGCGAATTGTTCCCAGGTAGCGCGCTCGTCAGCAGGCGGGGCGGGCGGGATCGCCCAGTAGGAGATCGACCCGTTGTAGGCCCAGAACCCGGTCGCGGTCGCGTACTGCCACGCGAGTGCTCCTTCGTCACGTAGCTGTCCGAGCGCCCGAGCCAGGAACGCCGACAGCGTGTACTGCTTCGGGCCTTGAGCGACATGGCCGTACGTCGGAAGCAGCTCCTTGAAGTAGACGGCCGGCTTCAACAACTTGTAGCGATGCTCGACGACACCATGCTCGACCCACGGTTCGTCCGAGTGCACGCACAGAAGAAGATCGTCATAGACGCCGAGCTCTTCGGTGATTCCTTCTCGGCCCTCAACCGTGGACTCGACCTTGACTGGCCATGAGTACGGAGTCTCGTGACCACGAGTACCAGTGCAGGTAAACATCCAGGTGCCCGGCTCCCCCGGGAGCGCACTCAGCTGGTCGTCGTCCGCACACAGCGGGCACACCTGGGATGGCGGGCCGTGGCTCACGACGAGCAATCCCAGGGATCGGCGACCGCCAGCTCGGCTACCCCGCCGGCGCTGCTGAACAGCTTGGTTCTGCTCATGCCGAATCGACCTCTTCGCCGATCCCCTGTAGCGACTCGGCTAGCGCGGTGAATTCGGTTAGCGCTGCGTCGAGATCTTCAACGATCTCCGCGGCGATTACGCCGGGTGACGGCAGGTTGTCGGTGTCCTCCAGACTTTCGTCGCGCAGCCAGAAGATGTCGAGGCTGGCCTTGTCGCGAGCAATCAGATCGTCGTAAGCGAAGCGGTGGAACCGGTCGCTCTCCTCGCGCTTGGAGCGCTTTCCAGGCTGGTAGCACTCGACGAAGTCGTCGAGGTCGGCCCGAGTGAGGGTCTTGGTCTTGAGCGTGAAATGCATATTCGTGCGTAGGTCGTAGATCCACAGCTCTTCGGTCCAGGGCGTGTCGGAGCCAGGCTTGCGGTCGAAGAACAACACGTTGGCCTTGACGCCTTGGGCGTAGAAGATCCCAGTCGGCAGGCGGAGCAACGTGTGGACGTCGCACTCGTGGAGCAGCCGGCGACGAATCGTCTCGCCGGCTCCGCCCTCGAACAGGACGTTGTCGAGCACGACCACTGCTGCGGTGCCCTCCACCTTCAAGAGCGTCTTGACGTGTTGCACGAAGTTGAGTTGCTTATTCGACGTCGACGCCCAGAAGTCGTCCCGAACAACGGTGAGACTCTGCTTCTCGGCCTTGCCCTCGCCATTGACGATCGTCACTGACGACTTCTTCCCAAACGGCGGGTTAGTTAGCACTATGTCGAACCGCTCGCCCGGGTCGGCCCGCAACGCGTCGTCGACGTGAACTGGGCTGTCGGACTCGGGACTCTCGATCCCGTGCAGCAACAGGTTCATGGCGCACAACCTCGCCGTGTTGTCGACGATCTCCCAGCCGGTGAACAACCCCGAGCGGACGTGGCGCTTCTGGTCGGGGTCGAGGTTGGGATGGTTGCGGAGGATGTAATCGAACGCGGCGAGGAAGAAGCCACCGGTGCCGCACGCCGGATCACAGATCTGCATGTCCGGCCCCGGCCGCATGACATCGACCATCGCGGCGATCAACGCGCGCGGGGTGAAGTACTGGCCCGCCCCCGACTTGGTGTCGGCCGCGTTCTTCTCGAGCAGCCCTTCATACGCGTCGCCCTTCACGTCGGCGTCGAGGCTCATCCACTCCTCGTTGCCGATGAGATCCTTGATGAGCCGTTCGAGTTTGGCTGGGTCCTGGATCCGGTTCTGCGCCTTGCGGAAGACGACACCCAACATGTCGTCGCCCTTGCCCAACTCGTTGAGGATCGTGATGTAGTGCGCCTCCAGCGTCTCGCCTTTCAAGTCGAGCAGCGAGGGCCAGTCGTAACCCTCGGGCACGATCCGCTCGAAGCCGAACTGATGCTGTTCTTCAGCCATCTTCAGGAACAGCAGATACGTGAGCTGCTCCAGGTAGTCGCCATACGACAATCCGTCGTCGCGCAAGATGTGGCAGTAGTTCCAAAGCTTGTCGACGATCACCTTGGCTTCGCTCACGATGTCGTCGCCTTCTGCCTGCGCTTCGCGGGGGGTGCCGATGCTCGCTCGGCCCGGATACGTTCGAGTAGCGCCGAAGCTGGCTCATCATCAGAATTCTGCGGCACGAGCTGGCCTGCAAACGCCGCCGCGTGGATTGAGCGGCGTAGTTGATGGCTGCGCACATCGCCGATTCGGACCTCGCCCTCAATGTGGTCGATCGCCGATCGTGCCGCTGCAATCCTCCGGACGGCTGCTTGTTGAACATCGGCGTTGGGCTTCGGGACCGGCAGCCGCCGCAAGTCGCCGATGTTGATGCCTTGGACGGCGACCCCACGCGCATGCGTTCGGAAGAACCGCCGCGCCTCGGGACTCACCAAGAATGCTGCCAGGAACTCGGGAAGCAGATAGTGAGTCGGCGCGATGCGCGCGACGTCCCTGCTGACATTCGCTCCCCCGAGCTCGTCTGGAACGACCGCTGCTCTGTCGAACGAACCTCGGATGGCAAGGGTCACGTCCCCTGCCCGCAACTCGGACCGCCGAAATTCGTGGTGAAGAGCCATCGTCGTCTTATGGAGCTCACTCACGTTGATCTGGCCGTTGGCAATGCTCCTGACCTCGACGTAGGGCACTGTGCCTGGCTCCGGGGTCTTCGGCTTGAGGATGCCGTAGCAGATCGGCCGCTCGCGATCGTTGAGCGAGTCCAGCGGATCCCGCGGCCAGGCTGGATCGAACGTCGCCTGCAATACCGAGTCGTAGAAGCCAGCGAGCCTTCGCCGCGCCGACGCTGTGGCGGCTACGGCACCGTCGAGGCGGGAGATGTGCTCCTCAATTGCGGCGGCGACCCGCGACTGTTCTGCACGCGGAGGAAGAGGAACAGGTAGATCCTGAATCGTGCGTGATGACAGGTGCTTCACCGTGATGGATGACGTCGCAGCCTGGATTGCGTTTAAGTAGGGCTGGAGCACGTGTAGCAGGAAGCGATCGCTGTAGTAGTCCGGCTCACGGATCTGAATACGACACACTCTCTGGTTAAGCAGTGCGCGAGGCCCCTCCCAGGTGGCGACGCGAAAGTCGCCATCCATTCCGACGAGCAGATCTCCGTGGTTGACGAGATGTCGCTCCTCATACGGACCGTCATAGTGAGCTTGAACGCTGTTCTTTCCCACGTCCCTAATCCGCACGAGTGGCTCGCCACGGCCCTCGTCGTTGAACCTCGATGACTTGAAGGCCGCACCGTTGATCACTTCGGCGATGTCACCGAGGCGAACCCTGACCCACCAGGGCGCGGCCGCGAGTTGGGGCGATGTCGATGCTGCGACGATCTCCGCCGGATCCGCTCGAAGTGTCACGCCGCGACAGCCTCACCGAGCTCGACCAGGAGGCCGTCGAGTTCGTGACCGAAGAGCTCGCGCGCGCGACCAAGGCCGCCATGCTGGCTGAAGGGAGGATCGAGCAGCTCACGCGACTCGATCGAGAGGCTGGCGGCGAGGTGGTCGCGGATGAGGCGGAGCCAGTCGAGCTGATCCGCAGTGAAGTTTCGCCCGGCAGACTGTTGCTGGAGCAGCCAAGCTTCGAAGCGCTCCTCGACCAGTTCAGGGAACGGCGCGAGTTCATCGTCATCGCCGAGCGCAAAGCGCACCAGCGACACGACGTTGGTCAGCACGGTTCCGGCCGCACCGCGGACCTTCGAGGCGTCGAGTGTCTCGTAGGCCTCCCAGAGGCGCGCGGGAGTCCAACGGTGGGGTGGCCGCCCGATCGCTTCGGCCAGCTCCTTCACGTCGCGATAAGTGAGCCGCTTCGCGTAGGGGCGGCTGTAGAGCACCTGGAGGGCGGTGATCTCGTCCTTGTGCTCATCGAGGTACGCCTTGAACGATTCGACGGTCTCCGCCGCGCGAGCGCGGGCGTCAACCGCGAACTCAGCGCGGGTGACGTGGTCGATGCTGATCTCGTCGATCACCTGGTCGAACGTGCGCTGCACGTTCACGAGCTGCTCACGAAGCTCAGGGTTGGCGGCGAACGGGAGCACGGCCTGATCGAGCATCGTCGCCTTGGCTGTTGCGCGCTCTTCCTCGGTCGGGTCGGGGTTGCCGCTCGCAGCTTGAGCGGCGGCGAGCTGGCGGTCGGGGTCAATCGCCTCGATCAGTCCGTGTTCGATCGACTCGAGCGACTGGCCGGCAAGTGCCTGGAGCCTCTCGCGGTCGGCCGGAGCGATCCGGCCTTGGATGCGGGCGATTCGCGAGGCGAGCGTCGACACGAGGTCTTCGCTTACCTGGCCGAGCGCCACCTGGTGGAGCAGCTTCTGGAGCGGCACGCCGCGCTTGCGTTCCAACGGCATCGACTCGATGAGCTTGGTCTCGGTGACGCCGACCGCGTCAACGAGCACGAACCGGTCCTTGTGGGTGGCGTCTGGAGTGACGACCTGGAGGTCGGTGTCAGGGATAGTCCGCACCCCGCGGCCCTTCATCTGCTCGAAGAAGTTGCGGGAGCGAACCATCCGCATGAAGACCACCATTTCGATGGGCTTCACGTCGGTGCCAGTGGCGATCATGTCGACGGTCACGGCGATGCGCGGGTAGTAGGTCGTGCGGAAGTCCTGCAGGAGCTGCTCGGGCTTGGCGCCGTCGGATACCTTGTAGGTGATCTTGGCGATGACATCGTTGCCCTTGGCGAGCTCCTCGCGGGCGATGCGCACGATGTCCTCTGCGTGGCTGTCGTCCTTGGCGAAGATGAGGGTCTTGGGGATGTGACGGAGCCGGCCGTGTTCGTCGATCTCGCGGTCCGGGAACATCGCTGGCAGGTTGTCGCGCAGGGACCGGATGACGGTGCGGATCTGGTCCTTTGCAACCACTCTCTTGTCGAGCTCGCGCTCGTCGTAGGTGAGGTCCTCGTCGACCAGCTCGAGCCGTTCCCCGCGGGTCTCGCGATCCCGGAAGGTCGTCCAATAGCCGGCCTCGATCGTGGAGCCACCCTCGCTGATCGCGGTAGAGAGCCGAAAAACGTCGAAGTCGACGTTCACGCCGTCGGCGACCGCCGCGGGGAAGCCGTACTCCATCACGAGGTTCTTGTTGAAGAACCCGAACGTCTGCTTGCCGGGTGTGGCGGTCAGCCCAATGAGGGACGCGTCGAAGTACTCGAGCACCTGGCGCCACACGCCGTAGATCGAGCGGTGGCACTCGTCGATGATGATCACGTCGAACATCTCGATGGGCAGCGCGCTGCTGTAGTCGACCTCGACGGGTCGCTCGGGCGCCATTTCGTAGCCCGACTCCTCGTCGATCTCCTCCGGCAGTTCGGCGTCGCCGCGCAGCATCGAATACACGCGCTGGATCGTCCCGATGCACACACTCGCGACTGGGTCGACCTTGTTGTGGGTGAGGTGCTGGACGTTGTAGAGCTCTGTGAACTTGTGGGCCGAGCCGGGCACGTCGAAGCCCTGGAACTCCCTGAGGGCCTGCTTGCCCAGGTTGGCCCGGTCGACCAGGAACAAGATTCGCTTAGCCTGGGCGTGCTGGATCAGCCGCTCGCAGATGTTCGCAGCCGCGAATGTCTTGCCCGACCCTGTGGCCATCTGGATCAGCGCGCGGGGGTGGTTGTCCTTCAGCGATCGCTCGAGGTTGGTGATCGCATCGAACTGAGCATCACGCAACCGCGCCGGATCGGGCTCCAGCTCCGGCATGTCGGGGATGCGAGCGCGCAGCGTCCCGCCGCCGTGATTCGCATGGTCCTCGAGCTGCCATTCGAGCGTCTCGGGTCGATGGAACCAGAACACCCTGCGCGCGGTTGGCTCAGGATCCATGCGACAGGTGAACCACGTCTCGTCGCCCGTCGATTCGTATCCGAAGGGCAAGCAACCATCGATCCGGTACGCCGGGAGTGCATCCGGGACGTTGGCTTGATACTTCAGCGTCTGAGGCTCGACGCCCGACAGCGGCGTGCCCTGCGGCTTCGCCTCGATCACACCGATAGCCTGTCGGTTCACGAACAGCATGTAGTCGGCGGGGCCGGCGTCGGTCACGAGCTCCCGGACGGCGACACCGGTCGCGGCGTGGAGGTTGACGGCCTTGTAGTCCTGGACCTCCCAGCCAGCAGCGACGAGCATCTCGTCGATTCGCTGGCGCGCCTTCTGCTCGGGTTGCAGATAGTCCGAGTCGCCCCTGCCCGTCATGCTGGTCCCCACGTTATGCAGTGGGTGGGACGTCCGGCACCCATCCGGGCAAGCGCGTGATAGTCATCGAGTCAACCGCAATGGGGGCGGCAGGCGACGCGAGCACTGCGTTACCCCTTCGAATCGGTTGCATCGAAGGTCAGGTCGATCTCAATCTGGCGCAATCTCTCGAGCTTCATCGTGACGTGTTGAGTCAGCTCAAGTGCATCTTCGAACTTGCCCAGCCTGTCCGCCAGCCGTTGCTGCGTGTCGAGTTCCGTGAGCGGAACTGAACACTCACGTAGGCCGCGAATCGAGAGACGCGGCATCGTCGTACCCGAGGTGCTCGTTGCGACGACATGGTCGAAGGCGCTCGATCTAGTCCACGCGTAGAGCCAAGGCGGCGTGATCGCCTCCTCGTGCGGCCGGAGTCTGATCACCGCACACTCACGACCCAGGACAGAACCGGCACGCTCATCCCTGACCAGAGCAGACTCGCCGAGTCGACCGAGTAGCGCGACCGCGATGTCACCAGTCTGCAGGTAGACCGCGCGACCTAACTCGATGTCAGGGTCGAGGTAGCGCACCTGGGTGAGGCTGCGATCACTGAGTTCTGCGAGCCCGAAGAACTTTGGGCCCGTCGGCTCTGGCGTCGTGGTTGCTGGAACGGTTCCGCGCAGGACGTCGGCAACCTCGGAGAGGCGGACGGAGTGCTCGCTCATTCGCCCGGTGATCCCTTGATGACCGCGCGAAGGACCGATGCGAGTACCGATGCACCGTCGCGGAGCTCCTCGACCAGCACCTCGCGTTCGCGCGACAGCTGACGACGATCAACCTGCGGCTTTGGGACGTAGTGCGCTGGGACAAGCCGCGCCTCCTCGACGTCAGCAATGGTGACCACGACTGCGGTAATCGTCGTGTCTGCAGTATCGATCGCGCGGTCGTCGAACCACTTGCCAAGCGTCTGTGCAAGGAGTTCGACGTCCTCCTCCTCTAACGAGACGGTCGACCGGCTCGAACGACCTATCTGTGACGCATCGACGAGCAGAATCGAGCCATCGGTCCCGCCACTCTTCGGGGGTCGCATGCACCAGAGCGATAGTGGGATCGATGTGTCCCGTCGGAGTCGGGCGGGGAGAACAACGACGGCGTCGACTGCACCGCTTTCGAGCATCGACTGACGAATGCCTTGTTCGCGTCCGCCTCTTGCGAGTTCGCTTGCGGGGAGGAGCACGAAGGCCATGCCTCCACGCTTCAACGAAGCAGCGGCGAGCTGCAACCAAGCGAGGTTGGCAGAGTTTGGTGGAGGCGTGCCGAACGGCCACCTGGTGGTGTCTCGATAGATATCAGGGTTTCCCCACTGGCGAACGCCGTATGGAGGGTCGAGGAGAACAGCGTCGGCCGAGGGCAGCTCGTTCGGCGCCGCCGTGAGGCTGTCCCTCAGGGAAAGCTCTGCGTCGATGCCGTACAGGAAGAAGCGTGCGCGAGCGAGTCGAAGCGCATCTGCATCGACCTCCCACCCGATCAGCTCCCGCGTGCTCTGTCCCGGTAGGTCCGACGCGACTGCAGTCATGAGGAGAACTCCGCCCTCCCCGCACGCGGGATCAAACACGCGCTCGGCCTCACCAGCGAGCTTGGCGAGGAGAAGGGCGAGGCCATCTGGGGTTGCATGTTCTTCGGTGAAGCGCGCTCTCTGGTGCGTTCGCGCAACGACTTCCTCGAACAACTCGAACCGCGGGGTCTCTGAGTCACGCGAGACGAAGTCAAGATGGCCGAGGAGTTCGAGCTGTCGTTCCATCGGTGGCGCACCCGGCGAGGCAACACCATGGAGCAGGAGACCACGGAGTTGCTCGTTCTCCTCCTCGATCCTCGCAAGCACCATCCGCAATCGGGCACCGAGCTCGGCTTCGGGCAGGGAGTCGATGCTCGACCAGCGGTCCGCGTCCGCGACGCGGATCACACCGCCGCTTTGCGCACGGTCACACGCCTCGAGGTAGACCAGTGCAGAGATCAAGAAGTCTCGGAGCGGTCCCGGTTCAGACTGCGTCGCGTTGATGAACCTCCAAAGGATCGACGTCGCCGAGATCGGCGTCGTCACCTTCCCGTGCTCGAATAGCCACAGCTCCACGAGGCCGAGATCGAAGAGCAGACCCGACGGAGTCTCGACGGCTGGGTGCGGAAAGTCGGGATGACGCTTCCGCCAGTTGCTGACCGCCGACCGTTGAACGCCGGCGATCGAAGCGATCTCGGGAATTCCAACGAGCGTTCCCTCAGTGCTCGGCAATGCACTCACGCGACCGCCTCGAAGACACCGCAATCCGGCGGTCCCGGCACAGGAAAGTACGTCACGTCCGTTGCCGCGAGGCGCAGGCGCCGGGAGAGAGAAGCGCGTCGGGACACAACCGTCACTGGCAAACCTTGGCCGGCTAGATCCGCTGCCGCGTCGGCGAAGATGCCGTCACCGGAGGCGATCACCACTCGGTCGAACCGAGACTCGATCTGCTCGCGCTCGATCACTTCGAGCAGCGCGAGATCCGCGCCGCTCGGCCCCGATCGAACGGCCAACCTGGCACTGGACCAGGTGAGTCCGACATCGACGGCTGCACCGTGGTTGCACGCTACGACCACAAGGTCTGCCTCCCCTCGGCCCACGACGTCTTCATACTGCGCTCGGCAGGCAGCAGCTGCGTCTGAACCCGGGCGGGCGTCGCCCAGCAGGTTCTCGATGTCCACCAGGTGAATCGATCGGTGAGGAAAGTGCGTTCGCATGGCTTGACTATGAACCACAACGTCTGTGATGTCAAGTCACAATGACTGTGACCAGAGCGGCTCGGCTCGCTGCACCGTCTGGTGTTCAGAGTTCGAGGCCGATGCTCTCGGCGAAGTCGATGGCCAGCCCGTCGGCCGTGGACCGCCCAAGTCCGGCCTCCAGGCGCTCGATGGCATCCGGTTCGACCTCGGGCGCGTGGCCGTCTTCAGCGCGGATGGTCTCCTCACTGAGATAGAGCCAGTTGCCGTCGGCTCCTCGGGAGACAGCGGAGTACGCGTGCTCGCGATCGAGGCCCTCAGTCCCAAGGACGAACGCTTCGCCTACCGAGATGCCTTGGGCCTTGTGCAAGGTGAGCGCGTAGGCATGGGTGAGGTTGCCGTCCACGACGTACTCAGCGGGGAGATCGACGCTGCGGTCGTCGTCGGTGCGGATCGTCATCGCCTGCTGGAGCGAGTCGCACGCGGTGATGACGCCGCGGGTGCCGTTGAGCACGTCGAGGCGGTAGTCGTTCTGGGTGGCAATGACGTCGTCGCCGACGGCGAACGGTCGGTCGGCAATGACGGCTTCGTCTGGTGGGAGCAATCCAGTGGCGTGGAGTCGTTCGCGAGCGAGGCGGTTGAGCTCGTCGACGTCACTGCGGTGTGCGGCCAGCATCGTGACGACGTGCCCGGCGCGTCGGGCGTCGAGCCAGTCCTCGACGAGTCGCTCGCGGGCGAGGTCGGGCGTGGGTGAGACCTTGATTCGGCCGTGCTCTTGGTAGGCGGCGATGGCGCGTTGGGTGGCTCCGACGCGGAGACGAGCGAGGGCGCGGCGCTCCCAGGGTTCGACTTGGCGGCGGTTGTCGTAGAGCCGTGTCGCGTCGAGTCGTTGAGCAAGCCCAGCGAATGCGCCGCCGGCATCGATGGCGGGGAGCTGGTGGTGGTCGCCGACGAGGACGACCTTCGCTCGGGCGGCTTCCGCGTGGTCGAGGAGTTGGGCGAGCACCCGAGTGCCGACCATGGCGGCTTCGTCGACGATGAGCACGTCGCCGGCTCGCAGCGCGTCGCCACGTGGGTTGTCGAGCTGGCGAAGGAAACGGTGGATCGTCTGGGACGGGATCCCCGAGCCGCGCTCGAGTCCGGCCGCAGCACGAGCCGCGAGCGCGCAGCCGCGGACTCGGTGGCCGCAGCCTTCCCAAGCGTCGCGTGCAGCGTCGAGCGCATAGGTCTTGCCGGTTCCGGCGGCGCCTTCGACGATGTCGACGCCCGCGCCCGACGATGTGATCCGTCGGACGAGCTGGACCTGTTCGGGACCGAGTGACGGGCGAGCCCGAACGGCTCGCGAGGTCTGCTCGCGGTCCGCGACCGCGACGTTGTCGTTGCGTCGGTCGCCTGCGCTCTCGACCAGTCGGGCCTCGATCGCGAGGAGCTCGGGCGTCGTCCAGCGGGCTTGGTCGGTTCCGGTCGCGACGATGCGGCCATCGCTGCGTCGGATCACGTCCGATGTCGTCAGCCCGTTGCCGGTGCCGAGGGCGATCACGTGCGGCGAGGCGAGGAACGCTTCGCTCAGCGCGACGACATGACCGATCGTGGTGCCGGGCGGGCACCGTTCAGACAGAGCGCGGATGACGTCGCGGCGACCGAACGTCGAGTGGCTCGATGTCAGCCCGTCCGGACTCGCGAGCGCAGAGAACAGCGCATCCGCGACGTCAGTACCCGGGGTGGGTGGCTCGACCGTCGCGCCCATGCCGAGGACGTTCGTGATGGCTTGGTCGTCGAGCCCGGCCCGGGCTGCTCGTTCGTGCCACTCCGTGATGCTCCATTCCGGCTCGGTCGTCTTGGTGCGGCGGGTGGCGTAGGCGGCGATCTGGGCCGCGTGCGCAGTGCTCTCCCCGACGCGTTCGAGGTGCAGCTCGATCTCCTGGCGGCGTTGCGAGAACGCCCGGATCGCCTCCGCCGGTACACCCGCGACGTCTGCGATCCCATTGCGGGTCGTGGTCCACGCGACGCCGAGACGGCGAGTCAGCTCGGTGCGCAGCTCGGTCTCGTAGAGGTAGCCGACGGTCTTGGCCCACGCGTAGAACGGCCGGGCATCGAGCGCTGACCAGCGGTCATCGTCGGGTGCGTGGACGAGGTTCGCGACCACGACATGGGTGTGCAGCTGCGGATCGCCGGCCCGAGACGTGCGATGCCGAAACGCAGCGGCGACGAACCCGTCGGCGGCGACTTGCTCGACGCCGCCCTTCCCCCGCCGCGCCCGAGCGGCCTCCCCTTCGAGCACGCCGAGCGCCCGATCCACCGCGAGATCGTGTGCCTCGCGGACCTCTCGTGAGACACGCTCATCGCCCATCGCGAAGAGGAGCGAGACGGACTTCGGCGCGCAGAACGTCGCATCAAATCCGGGGACCCGGGCCGCCCCTTGCGCCCGAGTGAGCGGCTCGCCTGTTCGCGGGTCACGGTGCTCCAGCACCAAGTGAAGGGCCTGCGGGTCGACCTCGCCCTCGAGCCCGAGCCGGACGGCAGCCGCGCCGACCCATCGACCCGGCGCCTCCCCCGCACCCGTGTAGTACTCCTCCGCGCCGCGCGCGACAGTGTCGAGGTAGTAGCCCTGCTGGCCCGGCGCGAGCTTCCCGAGACTCAGCAACTCCCCACCCCACTCCCTCTGTGACTCCTCGCGTACGCGAGGACACTCCCGAGGACGCGCGGAATGACACCCCGCACCCCAGGTGCAAGTGCGTCAGTTGGAAAGGACAGGCGGGTCGCGGCGAGGACAGGCATCGTGCTGCTCAGTCGAGCGGGAGAACGGCCTGATCGGGATCGACGCGTCGAGTGCGTCGATGACGGCCTCGATGTGGACCCGCAGGTAGCCGCGGTTCCCCCCGCGACTCGACCCGGGCCTGCGCTGGCACGTTCGTTGGCGCGGGTGGCGTGATCGGCGCGCCCGAGATCGCCTCCAGCGCAGCTCGCGGGACCCGGAGTAGGCGGCCGAAGGGGACGACCGGCAGTCCCTCCCGACCGTCGGTCTCGCGCCAGATGCGTGCAAGGGCGTATGCCGCGGTGCGGCCGATACGCAGCACGCGCGCTGCCTCTTCCACGGTCAGGAAGTCGGTGTTGTCAGGCTGGGGCGTGGACATCAGGGCCTCCCGGGCATCGCTCGTGACACCACCCCAACGCACCTCGAGAGCGACGAATCCGACACGCGAAACGGCGGTGGCCGGCGTCACACCTCGGTAGTTGACTGACCAGCAGCGTGTCCTTGGAGGAGCGCGCCGAGATGTCAGCAACGCTGGGATCGGCGAACCGAGCGACACCGAACGGCGAGCGAACCAGGCAGCACGGTCCGGCACACGGGAGGCGGCATGCGCGGACACATCGCCAAGAAGGGCAAGCGGTACTACGCGGTCATCTACGAGGGACTCGATCCCGCGACCCGAAAGCCTCGCCACCGCTGGTACGCAGGCGGAGGGACTCGCAAGGAGGCGGAGCGTGTCCTTGGAGACTTGGTCAAGCGCCAGCACGATGGCGACTACCGGGCACCCGAACGGACAACGCTCGGCGACTACCTCACCGAGCGGTGGCTACCGAGCAAGCGGGCGCAACTGCGACCATCGACGTTCGACTCTTACGAGCGCAACATCAAGAACCACGTCGTGCCGCGCATCGGCTCGATTCCGCTGCAGCGACTGACGGCCGAAGACCTCGACGGCTTCTACGCGGATCTCCTCCGCGACGGCCGTCTCAACGGTGCCGGCGGCGGGTTGGCTCCGAAGTCAGTTCGCTACATCCACGGCATCCTGCGCAAGGCACTGTCCGACGCTCACCGTAAGGGCACCGTGGTTCGGAATGTCGCGGATGTCGCCGACCCACCGAAGCCGTCAGCCACCCGGAAGCCCGAGATGCGGGCGTGGACCGCCGAGCAACTCCGACAGTTCCTCGACGAGGTGTCGGACCATCGCCTCTACCCCGCACTGTTCGTTGCAGCGAACACCGGCATGCGACGCGGCGAAGTGCTTGGGCTCCGGTGGCAGGACGTTGATCTCGAAGGCCAGCGACTCTCGGTTCGACAGGCACTCGTCAACATCGCGTACCAACTCCAGCTCGCTGACGTGAAGACCCAAAGCAGCCGTCGCGTCGTCGACCTCGACGAGCGAACCGTCGCCGTGCTCCGGACCTGGCGAAAGCGACAACTCGAGGAGCAGCTCCTCGTCGGCCGTCGGGAGGACGAGTCAGCGCTCGTCTTCGCGCAGCCCGACGGGGCGCCGGTTCACCCCGACTCCTTCAGCCAGCTCTTCGAACGCCACATCGCGAAGAGCGAGCTACCCAGGATCCGACTCCACGATCTTCGCCACACCCACGCGACGATCCTGCTCCAAGCCGGCGTCCCGGTGAAGGTCGTCAGCGAACGCCTCGGCCACTCAAGCCCCGCGTTCACGATGAGCGTCTATCAGCACGTGCTGCCCGGCATGCAAGCCGACGCGGCCGCAGCGTTCTCGCGCGCTGTGTTCGAGCGATAGCGCACGGAAAGCGGGCACTCCTCGGGCATCAAGCGAGCAACCCGAATAGCGTCCCACTATGACTTCACCGAAACTCTCGCGGCTGCTCCCCGTCGCCGTGCGCGACGTTTGGCCGATGGAGGCATCGAGTTTCACGCCGTGGCTGCTCGCCAATGCCGAGGTGCTGGGCGACGCACTTGGTATCGACCTAGAACTCGAGGCAGCCGAGCACAAAGTGGGTGGTTTCAGCCTGGATCTCGTTGGCCGCGACGTAACCGCTGACGAGATCGTGATAGTTGAGAATCAGTTTGGTCCTACAGATCATCGCCACCTTGGACAACTTCTCACCTATGCAGGCGGCACTGAACCCACGACCGTCGTATGGATCGCGGAGCAGTTCCGCGACGAACACCGCGCCGCGCTCGACTGGCTCAATCAGCGGACCGATGCCCTGACGCGCTTCTTCGGGGTCGAGTTGCAGGCGGTCACGCTCGAAGGCGCCCCTTCTGGACTCGTTGCTCCGCTTCTCGATGTCGTTGTCAAGCCCAACGATTGGGGCAAGGCCGTCAAGAAGGCGACGGCTGAGACGTCCGAGCGCGAGGAGATGTATCTCGAGTTCTGGACTGAGTGGTTGGAGCGAGTGAAGCAGCAATCGTGGACGAACCGAAAGGCACCACCGAGGCACTTCTTGTACCTGCCGTCCGGTGCGCGGAAGGCGCGGTACGGCGTCTCATTTCGAACGGAAGGCCTTCTCTCGGAGCTCTTCTTCCATCATGCACAGCCAGCGGTCAACCTGGCGCGATGGCAGGTTCTCGACGCGCGACAAAAGGAGATTGAGGAAGCGTTTGGGGAGCCACTGATCTTCGACGATCTCCCGACGCGAAAGGGCTGCCGGGTTGGGATCAAGCGGAACGGCGGCGAATCCGTAGACGATCGTGACGAATGGCTCGAGTACCAAGAGTGGTTCGAGGACACGCAGGCGCGTCTGCGCGCGGCCATAGCTGCCACGGGCGGAATACCTCCGCTACCGGAGGGCGCCGGCGATGACGACGACATCTCAGACGACGAGTGAGACGGGCGGCTCGGTATGCCGACAGCCCGCGCTGAACTAGACGTCGCGTGCGTCGAAGAACCCGCGCTCAATCAGTGACGTACGAAGGCGCCCAAAGGCGTCGGACTCGCGGTGGGCCTCAGCGGCGACGCTGAGAGCTGTTAGCGCCGTCTGCATGACCTGCAGTCGATCCCATTCGTCGACCTGACCGCGGACAAGCTCATTCAGGATCGCGAGGCCCGTCTCCGTGATGCCTTCATCCGCCGCGCGCTTGGCAACTTCGTGCGCCCAATCCAAGCGGCCATGAGCGAGTTCGGCACTTGCGAGCGTGAGCAACTCCCATCGCTCGCGGTCGAGAGTTTTCACCTCGGCCCACCACCCAAAGCCGGACATCGCGTCCGGATCATTCCGAGAGACGACACCACGCCAGAACTCGACCCCCCGCTCAACATGCTTCGGCTCCACGTCATCATGACGCAAGAGCCTTCCCAGCGCTTCGCCTGCGGCCGAGAGCAGGTCGCTGCGCCGACTGACCAGTTGGTCAACGATTGAATCGACGTCGTAGCCGGGAACGTCCCACAGCATCCCGATGAGAAGCGTGCTCATGGCGTTCTCGACATCGCGGGCAGCCGCATCGATGACCTGACCCCGGGTGTGCTCCAAGACCCATGGCTGGGGTCGACCCCACTTCACCGCGAGGTCGACGGTCTGCTGCCCCAGTCCGTCAGGCGCGCTCGATCCGAAGAGCAACTCCTGTCGTTCTGCAACCCAGTCAGGCGCGATGTGAAGAAGAAAACCGAGCCGCGGTGCGATCACGGCCCGGTGCTCAGCTCCATCCCATTCCGGAAGCCTGAGTGCAGTGTCAAGGAGCGCAAGCGCGTCCACTCGCACTGTCCCCGAAGATCGATACTCGTATCCCATGAGGGCGAAGACCGCTTCGAGCGCACTCGTGCACGGTCGGTTGAAAGCTGTTTCCAGCGGATCTCGATCGGAAACCAGAGACGAGCTCGTTGATCGATCCGCCGCGCTTTCAAGTGCCACCGCCCAGGCTTGTTCGATGCGGTCGCCGAAGCCCGCATCCGAATTCGCGAGCTTCTTGATCAGATCGACTCCTGCAGCATCAACGTGGCGCCAGTCGGCGTCGTAGTCGAAGTCATCTCTGCCGAGCACCTCCGGCTGCCAGGGGTGGCTCCGGCAAAAGACGACCGCTTCGATCAAGTCGTCTGCTCGGGCGGCAAGGCCCCCATCAACCTGGGAGAGCGCGCGGAAGTAGCGACCGATATACGTCGGGTGTCGCAGGCTGCTCACCGTGTCGAGTGGTGACTCGGTCCACGCCTCGGGATTCTCCTTGACCAGCTGCTCAAGGGTTCGCGCGAGTTCGCCAGCGCTAACGAGCCAGTCTGATGGGTCAGGCCTCCACCTCGCGATCGTGATCGCGGCGTCGCGTGGTGTGAGCCCTTTCAACTCTTCATCCCTAAACGGACTTCGGCCGGTGCTGAACTCGACGCGGTCGAAGCGCTTTTCGAGCGCCTCGCGTGTTGCCTGCCCGTACGCGGCGGCGATGAGGGCACCGGCCTTCGCCCATTCGCTCGGGCAAGGCGATGGAAGGACAGCAGACCATTCCCGCCGCGCGAACCATTCGTCAGGAACCGTGTGCTCGGCGAGCGCGGGACCGATCATTTCCGGCGTTGGTGCGGGACCGAGCGCGGTTCTCCACGGCCCGACGTACTCGACTTCCTCAGCATCCTCAATAACGCGGTCAATCAGTGCGAGGTCGTCTCCGCAGGGGTGCCGAGTTGCGACGAAGTCGGCGACCTCCGAGATCAACCGTGAGGAACTCACGTCCGGCGCTTGGCCCAGGATCCACGGCCGGAGGCGATCCCGAACGTCCTGCGGGAGATCCGCGATCGACTCGAGGAGATCGTCGAACGACACACCCAATCCGACGGCACGCGTCAACACCTCAGTTAGGCCCCCGAGAAGGACAGCGAACCGTCGGTCGTCATACGCGTCAACTGGCTCGGCGATCGAGCCGGCGCGTTCGTAGAGACGGATTCTTCGACCGGGATCATCCTCAGGGACGGCCCGGATCTTGAAGGCAAGGAGACGAACCCTGTCGCGCCAATTGTCAGCGCTGACACCTGAACCGAGCTTGTCGATGAGCGTCTTGAGATGTCCCGTCACCGAGAAGTCGTTAAGTGCATTGAGCGCAAGGTCTGCGACGGCCTCCACGACGCGGTCACCGGCATCGACCTCCTCCAGCGCCCATGCAGCGACGAAGTTGACCGATCCTTCGGTCGGGTAATCCCGCAGCGCACGAAGCATCACATCATGACCTGCAGGTCCCAAGTCAATCGCGGCGCGGGCGATATACCAAGCGCGCGTTGCCGAAGAACCCCACTTGTCGTAAGCGTGATCTAGCCAGGCACCAACCTCGTCGGCGTGCGTCGGACCCAACTTCTCGACGGCGCGGAACACCGGCCAGTTGGCTTGCCCATCGGGAGGCGTCAGAACCTCGCTGTCCGACAGCAGCGTCAGCCAGGACGGGCTCACAGCGTTTCGGAAGAAGTAGTCCAAGTGGCTAGATGCCGAGACCAAGCTCAGTAGCCGGTCGGCATCGGCAGTCGTCGGCGCTGCGAGAGCGGAGAGCGCGTCGAGCTCTGCCATCCGAACATCGGGAGGTGCGAAGAGCCGACGGATCAGTGCGATCGCGTGCTCGAACGCGCCCTGTACCTCGTCGAGACTCCCGTGCTCATGCACGATGCGGTTGAGATGCTCGATCAGCTCCTGGTACTCGCTGATCGGGTTGGACGCTGCCGACAGCGGTACCGCGCCGGTTCTGTTAACCAGTACCGCGATCAGTCGGCGCTGGTGGACGCCTTCTTGTTGTCGGCCTTCTTCAAGCTCATCGATGGCACGAAGGAGATCGTCGAGCGCACCAGCCTCATCGGCCCCTGGCAGTCCTTGCGCGATCAGATAGCGATCACGAGCGGCGACAACGCTTCGCGAGGCGGATCCCAGTGTCCCCCCGGGCGGCGTTTCAACGGTGTCGAGGATCCGCTTGAGAGCTTCTCTCGTGCAATACGCGATGGTCTCGGCGACCCGCGGATGCGTGGCGGGGTCGGCTGCTTCGAGGTAGCTCGCCGCCGTCCTGAGGAACTCGACCGAACTGCGCCCAGCATGACCAAACTCCTCGATGAGGTGATCGAAGAGCTTCCCGTCGTCGGCATCCGGCACGTGTCCATGTAACAGCAAGGGTGCGACAAGCACTCCCAATTTTCACGATCTGGCACCATCGGGTTCTCGGACAAGTACGGCCGAGCGGAGTTTGAAACTGGCCCGTTAGAGGACCCGTTAGAAGTCGGTCTGCCCGCGCAGAGGGCCGGTCCCGAGAGACCGGCCCTGACCTGCTGTTTCGATGGTGGCGGGGGTGGGATTTGAACCCACGACCTTCGGGTTATGAGCCCGACGAGCTACCAGACTGCTCCACCCCGCGGCGTGCGACCAGAGTACCAGCGCATCACGCGACCCGTCACAGCGGGGCGATCAGACGCTGCGGCCGGTGAAGGCGGCGAGGCGCTCGATCGGGGTGGCCGACGGCGACGGCTCGACTGGGGCGGCGAAGGTGTTGCCATCACGCATCGGGTCGATCGTCGCCTGTGCGAACGTCGCTGCGTCGGCGACCAGCGCGTCCGGGGGGTCATAGGCCTGCCCGGTCGCCACCGCGAGGTCCCAGCCGTGCACGAGCCCGTCCAGCACGACGAATCGGGCGAACGACTCGGCCGGCAGCTCACCGAACGGTGCGTGCACGGTGCGGTCGAGCGCACCTGGCGCCTGGATGGCCTCGACCAGGCCGGTCAGCGCCGGACCGAACGCCGCGAGCACATCCGAGGAGTCAGGCTCGGCCGGCGGCTCGACCCCGCGGAACGCCGCGGCGAACGTCGTCGCACCACCGACCATGTGCTCGAGCACGCCGCGCACGGTGAAGTCTGCGCACGGCGTCGGCGCATCGAGCTGGTCCTCGGTGATCCCCGCGACGACCGCGCCGAGCACGGGCCCGAGCTCATCCAGCTGATCCAGCACATCCATGGGTCCTCCTCGGTCCGCGAGCTCCGCCGCCTCGCGATCGCGGCCGAGCGCGAGCAGCTCGGCGACACGGGCATTGGCGACGTCCGGCTCGATCATGCTGCCAGTGTCTCGGGTGGCGCCGCCCGGCGCATCGGACGGTCGCCCCATCCGTGAACGGGGCCCGTGGGGTGTTCGTCCCACGCGGGGCGCACCGCCACCGATGCCGGAATGCTGGTTCTGACCGATGCGGCAACGCCCACCGCCGTCGATGATCCGGTGACCGGGACGGTCCCGGAAATGAGAGAAGAGGTGGTCACCATGCACGCTCGACTCGGGGATCTGCCCCTGGAGATGAAGGTCAACGACATCGAGACCCGCGGCGTCGACTGGGGCGGACAGGTCGTCCGCTCCATCGACCTGCCGGCCGGCACCGACTTCACCCCCCTGTTCCGCGGCCTGCCCGGCGACCTGTGCCAGTGCCCGCACTGGGGCATCGTGCTCGAAGGTTCCATCACCGTCCGCTACGCCGACGGCACCGATGAGACGACGATCGCGGGCGAGACGTTCTACTGGCGCGGTGGCCACACGGGTTGGACGCACGAGGGCGTAACGTTCCTCGAGATGAGCCCGGCCGCCGACATCGCGCCAGTGCTCGAGCACCTGGGAGCGCAGCTGTCGCCGGCCGGCTGACCACTGCGAGCACGCATGGTCGCTGACCCACTGACCGGCGCGCGGGACGCGCTCGGCCGCGGCGACTGGGACGAGTGCCTCACGCTCGCCACCGCGGCGCGCGTCGACGACCCGGTCGCCGAGGCCGAGCGCCTCGAGCTCTGCGCGGACGCGGCGTGGTGGCTCGGCCGGCTCGACGACTGCATCGACGCGCGCCAGCGCGCGTACCGAGCCTTCGAGGAGCTCGACGAGCCGCGCCGGGCCGGGCAGTGTGCGGTCTGGCTGTACGAGCACCACGGCATGCGGGCTCGCCCTGCGGTCGCGACCGGCTGGCTGCAGCGGGCGCGGCGCGTCCTCGACGAGGATGCCGCGTGCGCGGAGCACGGCGCGCTCCTCCTGCGGGAGGCGGAGCTCGCCCACGGGGGTGGGCGCCTCGATGACGCCGCGCAGCTCGCCGAGCGCGCGCTCGCACTCGGGCGCGAGCTCCGCTCGGCCGACCTCGAGGCCGAGGCGCTCCAGACCATCGGGCGCGTGCAGATCGACGACGGCCGGATCGACCAAGGGTTCGCGCACCTCGACGAAGCGATGCTGTTCGCGATCGAGGGGCGCCTCAGCCCGTACTCGACCGGCAAGGTGTACTGCAGCCTGATCAGCGCGTGCGAGGACATCGGCGACCTCCGCCGTGCCGCGGAGTGGACCGAGGCCACCATGCAGTGGGCCGAGCAGCACCCGTTCGCGATCTTCCCCGGGATCTGCCGGATCCACCGCGCCGGCGTGCTCAGTCGTCGGGGCGCGCTCGAGGACGCCGAGCGGGAGGCAACCAAGGCGTGCGACGAGCTGGTGGCGAGCCACCTGCCGAACGCGGCGGCGGCGTTCGCCGAGGTGGGTGACATCCGTCGCCGACTCGGCGACCTCACGCGCGCCGAGGAGGCGTTCGCCCGCGCCGAGGAGCTGTCGGGCCGGGTCTGCGACGGGATCGCACTCCTGCGCCTCGCGCAGGGGCGCGTCGACGCCGCGGCGCGGATCATCGGTGACTGCACCGCGGACCAGCCCGCGAACCGTCTCGCCCGGGCCCGGATGCTGCCCGCCGCCGTCCAGGTCGCCGTCGCCGCGAGCGACACGCCTCGCGCGCGTGCTGCGCTCGACGAGCTGACCGCGACCGCAGCGGACTACGACACGCCGATGCTGCACGCGATGGCGACACTGGCACGAGGCCGCGTCGAGCTGGCGGGCGGTGACGTGACCGCTGCCGTCGCCACCCTGCGCGACGCGCTGCGCCGATGGCAGGAGCTCGAGGTGCCGTACGAGGTTGCGACCACGCGCACGCTGCTCGGTCATGCCCTCCGTGAGTCCGGCGACGACGAAGGCGCGCAGGTCGCGTTCGCCGCCGCCCGGTCCCTGTTCGACGAGATCGGTGCGCGGCTCGACGCGCGCGGGGTAGACGTCGCCGATCATGCCCCGCTCCCGGCCGGGCTCACCACGCGCGAGGTCGAGGTGCTGCGTCTCGTCGCTGCCGGACAGTCGAACAAGGAGATTGCCGCCTCGCTCCACCTCAGCGTGAAGACGGTCTCGCGGCACCTGTCCAACATCTTCACGAAGATCGACGTGACGTCCCGCGCCGCGGCGACCGCGTTCGCGTACGAGCACGCGCTCGTCGACCGCGCCTAGGAGGCCGGACGGTACGGTCTCGCCGTGCCCATCCTCTTCTCCGGCGGTCCCGTGGCCACCATGGACGGCACGCGTGCCGAGGCGGTCGTCGTCGACGGCGGACGGATCGCCGCGGTCGGCGGACGCGACCTCGGCGCGAGATACCCCGAGGCGACGGTCGTCGACCTCGCCGGGCGCACGCTGGCGCCGGCGTTCATCGACGCCCACAACCACCTCTCGGTCTCCGCCCTGCACCCGATGTGGGGCGACGCGTCCGGCGTCGACGGCCCCGATGCGCTCGCGGACGCGATCCGACGCCAGGCCGCGATCGACACCGAGACGGGCTGGGTCCGGCTCCACGACTGGAACGAGGCCGGCAACGGGTACACGCCCACCCGCGCCGACCTCGACGCCGTCGGCTTGGACCGCCCCGTCGTGGTCACCCACTACTCCCTGCACCAGGCGGTGGTGAGCTCCGCCGCGCTCGACGATCTGGGCATCGGCCGCGGCACACCGGACCCCGACGGCGGCGAGATCCTCCGCGCTCCCGACGGTGAGCCGAACGGGCTGCTCCTCGAGCGCGCGTGGAGCGAGGCGCACGCCCGCTCCCTCGCCGCGTACGCCGACCCCGACCGCTGGGCCGAGCACGTCGCCGCGCACGGACGCGCGCTCTGGCGCCACGGCATCACCGCGGTCCACGACGCCGCATGCTCGCCGGACGCCGAGGCCGTGTACGCGCAGCTCGCGTCGAGTGGCGACCTTCCGGTGTCTGTGGTCGCGATGCCCCACCCGGCGGCGATCCTCGTCAACGACCACGCCGCCCGGCTCGACGGCCCCCGCACCGGCGACGGCGACGAGCAGCTCCGGGTCGGCGCGATGAAGCTCTTCGCCGACGGCGGGATCGCGATCGCCCTCGACACCACGGTCTCGGGTCACGCGATCCGCTACGGCCTCCTCATGCACGACCTCGAGGACTGCGCGACCCGCGCCGTCGACGCGGGCTTCCGCATCGCCGTGCACGCGATCGGCAACGCGGGGGTCGAGCACACCCTCGCGGCGTTCGACGCCGTGCGCGGTCGCGCGGACGCCGACCACCGCTTCCGCGTCGAGCACGCGGGCGTGACCAGCGCGGACCAGTGGACGCGCCTCGCCGCGCTCGACGCCGTCGCGGTCGTGCAGCCGGGCTTCGTGGAGCACGTCGGCGAGTCGTCCGGCGGCGTCCGCTTCGACGACCACCACTGGCTCGCGTTCGCAGGGCTCGCCGATGCCGGGGTCACCCTCGCCGGCTCGAGCGATGAACCCTGCGCGCCGGTCGCGCCGCTCTGGGGCGCCGCGCTCGGCGCATCCCGCACGACGTCGACCGGCCTGCGCTTCGAGCCCGAGCAGGCCGTCGACATCGAGTCCTGGCTGCACGCCTACACCGCGGGTGCGGCCTTCGCCGGCGGACAGGAAGACGAGCGCGGCCGCCTCGTGCCCGGCCTCGTGGCCGACCTCGTGGTGCTGGACCGCGCGCCCGACGGCGGCCTGGCGGTCAGCGAGACCTGGCGCGCGGGCGAGCAGGTGTACGCGGCCGACGCGTGACGCGGCCTACGGCTGCGGGTTCGAGCTCTTGAGGATGCTGAACGCCGCGCCCTGCGGATCGACGAGCCCGGCCATCCGGCCCACGTCGGGGATGTCCATGGGCTCCGCCAGCACCGAGGCGCCGAGCTCCTTCGCCTTCGCCACCGTCGCGTCGACGTCGTCGACCTGGAAGTAGACGTTCCAGAACGAGGGCATCCCCTCCATCGGCGACTTCACCGCGCCGCCCATCCCCGGCTCGGAGCCGGGCAGGTTCCACACCGTGTAGGTGGGGCCGCCCGCCATCTCCACATCCTCGGCCTTCCAGCCGAAGAGCCCTTCGTAGAACGGCTTCACCTTCGCGACGTCCGACGTCAGCAGCTCGTTCCACGTCATCGACACCGGCTCGTTCACCAGCTCGGCACCGATGCTCTCCTTCGGTTGCCACAGGCAGATCACGGCGCCGGTGGGGTCCGAGACCACGGTCATGCGGCCGGCGTCCATCACGTCCATCGGTCCGTTCAGCACCGTGCCGCCGAGGCCGGCCACCTTCGCGGTGCTCGCGTCGACGTCGGTGACCGTGACGTACGTGGACCACACCGGCGGCATCCCACCCGCGGCCATCTCCGGCGTCAGCGCCATCATGCCGGCGACGGCCTTGCCGTCCTGCTGGATCATCACGTAGGGCATGTCCGGCGCGCCGGTGTCGCGCTCGTCGAACGACCAGCCGAACAGCGAGCCGTAGAACTCCTTGCTCGCGGCGATGTCGGGGGTCATGACGTCGGTCCACGACGGCGTGCCGGGTGCGTACTCGGTGCGAACGGACATGGTGGCTCCTCGGGGGTGGCGCGGGTTCCCGCCAGCCTCGCGCGCCTGCGGAGGGTCAGCGAGCGGCGCGGCGCCGATAGAGGTGGACGGCCAACGGTGCGAACACCGCGATCAGCACGACCGACCACAGGATGGACGCGAGGATCGCGTGCTGCATGGGCCACGCGTCGAGCTTGGCGGCCGGGTTCGGGTTGCCGAACAGCTCGCGACACGCCGTGGCCACCGCGCTGATCGGGTTCCACTCGGCGATCGTCTGGAGCCACGAGGGCATCCCCTGCGTCGGCACGAACGCGTTCGAGACGAACGTGAGCGGCAGGAAGATCATGAACGCGGTCGCCTGCGCGGTCTCGACGTTGGTCATGGTGGTGCCGAGCGCGGCGCCCGACCAGCTGATCGCGTAGCCGAAGAGCAGCAGGATGCCGACGGCCGCGAGCGCGTTGCCCACGCCGTTGTGCACGCCCCAACCGATGAGCGACCCGGTGATGGCGACGATCACGACGGCAAGCGCCGCGCAGATCGTGTCGGCGATCGTGCGACCGGCCAGCACCGCGCTGCGGCTCATCGGGAGCGCACGGAAGCGGTCGATGACCCCGGTGCTCATGTCGGTGGTGATGCCGATCGTGGTGCCGGGTGCTGCCTGGACGATGATCCAGGCGAACATCCCGCCGACGAGGAACTCGCGGTAGTTCGCGGCGCCGAGCTTCATCGCCGCGCCGAACACGTAGGCGAACAGCAGGACGAACACGACGGGCTGGATGGTCACGTCCGAGAGCTGCATCGGCTCGTGACGGATCCGCTGGAGCCCGCGCCGGGTCATGACGATCGCGTCCTTGACGCCCCACCGGATGCGCCCGCCGCGGCGGCGCTCCGACGGTGCGAACGCGACGTCGGGTGCGATCGTCGTGGGGGCGGTCGTCGTGGTCACGCGGCATCCTCCTCGTCGAGGTCGTCGGTCTCGGTCTCGGCCCGGTGGCCGGTGAGCTCGAGGAACACGTCGTCGAGCGACGGGCGGTGGACGTCGAGCACGTCGACCTTCACGTTCCGGGCGCCGAGCGCGCCCACCACCTCGGTGACGAGCCCCGGCGCGGGTTCGACCGGCACGGAGAGTCGGCCGTCGTCCTCGACCCGGATCGGGCCGGTCGCGTATCCGTCGAGCACGTCGCGCGCCACGCTCACGTCAGCGCCGTCGGTCAACGTCACCTCGACGTACTCGCCACCGATCATGCGCTTGAGCTCATCGGCGCTCCCCGTGGCGATCGCGCGCCCGGCGTCGACGACCACGATCTGGTCGGCGAGGCGGTCGGCCTCCTCGAGGTACTGCGTCGTGAGCAGGAGCGTGGTGCCGCCGTCGACCAACCCGCGGATGACGTCCCACATCATCTGGCGGCTCGTGGGGTCGAGCCCGGTCGTCGGCTCGTCGAGGAAGAGGATCGAGGGCTCGCCGATCAGGCTCGCGGCGAGGTCGAGCCGGCGGCGCATGCCCCCCGAGTACGTCTTCACCGGCCGGTCCTGCGCGTGCTCGAGGGTGAACCGCTCGAGCAGCTCCGCGGTGCGCGCCTTCGCCCGCCGGCCCGAGAGCCGCGCGAGCTGCCCGATCATCTGGAGGTTCTGCCGGCCGGTGAGCGCCTCGTCGACGCTCGCGTTCTGGCCCGTGAGCCCGATGCGCGCCCGCACCTCGTCGGCGTCCTTCACGACGTCGAACCCGGCGACCCGCGCCCGCCCGCCGGTCGGCCGGGTCAGCGTGGTGAGCACCCGCACCGCGGTGGTCTTGCCCGCGCCGTTGGGGCCGAGCAGCCCGAGCACGCTCCCCGGCTCGGCGTGCAGGTCGAGGCCGTCGAGGGCACGGGTCTCGCCGTAGACCTTCACCAGGCCCTCGGCATCGATGGCAGCAGTCATGGAGGCTCCCGCGACAGGGGGGTGGACGCGACGCCAGCCGACCCGGGGGGCTGGGCCGACTGACTTGCCGCACGGTAAGCCAGGCACTTACCGGCCGTCAAGTAGGATCTGGGCGTGACCCCGAGCCCGGTCGAGACGTCGCCCACGACCCGCCAGCGCATCCTCGACGTCGCCGTCGACCGCTTCACCGAGGCGGGCTACGAAGCCACCTCGCTGCGGGAGATCGCCGAGGACCTCGGCATGACCAAGGCGGCGCTCTACTACCACTTCAAGAGCAAGGACGACATCGCCCGGGCCTTGATCGAGCCGTTCCTCGACGCCTGGGGCAGCCTCGAGCTCGAGGCCGTGGGCGCCGACGACGAGCGCTGGATGGCAGCGGTCGACCGGTTCTTCGAGCAGGCCATCGCCGAGCAGCGCATCGTCGCGATGTTCGTGCGCAACCACGCCGCGCTCGAGCGCGTCGCCGGCCTCGACGACTTCGAGACCCACATGGAGCGGTTCCGGGCCACGATCGGCGGCACCCACCTTCCCCTGGAGCAGCAGGTACGACGGGCGGTGGCGTTCGGTGGCGCCATGGACTGCCTCTGGGGGTTCGCCGACGCCGACCCCGACGAGCTGCGCGACGCGGTCCTCGGGACCGTGCACCGGGTCTTCCGCGCCTGACGCTCCCCCGCGCCCTCGTCCCGCCTTCTCTAACCTCGGCGCGATGTACCGAGTTGTGCAGTGGGGCACCGGCAACGTGGGACGACTCGCCCTCCGGGCGATCGTCGACCATCCCGAGCTCGAGCTGGTCGGGGTGATCGTGCACTCCGACGAGAAGCACGGCCGCGACGCGGCCGAGCTGTGCGGCCTCGACCGGCCCACGGGCGTGCTGGCCACGACCGACGTCGACGAGGCCCTCGACGCCGCACCCGACGTGGTCTCCTACATGGCGACCGGCGACCTCCGCCCCAAGGAAGCGGTCGACGATCTGTGCCGCGTCCTCGCGGCCGGCATCGACGTCGTGTCGACCGCGGTCGTGCCGCTCGTGTACCCGCCCGCGGCCGACAAGCGCGCGGTGGCCAAGCTCGAGGAGGCGTGCCGCGCCGGTGACGCGTCGTGCTTCACGTCGGGCATCGACCCCGGCTTCGCGAACGACCTGCTGCCGCTCGTGCTCAGCGGGTTCTGCTCGCGCATCGAGTCGGTGCGCGTCGCCGAGATCCTCAACTACGACACCTACGACCAGCCCGACGTCCTGTTCGGCATGTTCGGGTTCGGGCAGCCGCTCGACACCGTGCCGCTGATCCTCGCGCCCGGCGTCCTCTCGATGACGTGGGGCCCGACGGTCCGGATGCTCGCCGCCGAGCTGGGCGTCGAGCTCGACGATCTGCGCGAGGTGCACGAGCGAGTCCCCGCGCCCGAGACGTTCGCGATCCCGAGCGGCACGATCGACGCCGGCACGACCGCGGCCCTGCGGTTCGAGGTGCAGGGCGTCGTCGACGGCCGCCCCGCGATCGTGCTCGAGCACGTCACCCGCCTGCGCGACGACCTGGCCCCCGAGTGGCCCGCGCCGCCCTCGGGTGGCGGCTATCGCATCGACATCACCGGCGACCCCACGTGGCGCTGCGAGCTCGGCATGGTCGGCGCCGACGGCGACCACAACCACGGCGGGCTGCTCGCCACTGCGATGCGCCTGCTGAACGCGATCCCGGACGTCTGCGCGGCCCCGGCCGGGCTGCTCGTGCCGTCCGACCTGCCCCTCATCACCGGACGGGGCCTCCTGCGCTGAGCCCCCGGCTCCCGAAACCCTGGCGCGAGCCCGGCGCACCTGCCAGGCTGCGGCAGCCCACGAAGCAGCCGAAAGGTCCCCAGATGCGTCGTCGCCTCCTCCTCTGCCTCGCGCTCGCCGCGACCGCGATCGCGGTCCTCGCGGCCCCGGCCGCCGCCGGCGGTGGTGGCGAGAGGCTGCGCGACCGCCTCAACGACGACGATCGCCGCATCAGCGTGAGCGGCGGCCTCGTGATCGGCGAGGACGAGACGGTCACCGGCGAGGTCGTGTCGTTCGACGGTGACGTGAGCGTGCTCGGCACCGTGCGCAACGACATCTTCATCGCCCGGGGTGACCTCACCGTGGACGGCACCGTGCGCGGCGACATCCTGGTGATCCGCGGCAACGTCACCGTCGCCGACGGCGGGACGGTGCGCGGCGACATCGCGGTCATCGACGGACGGGCGACGGTGCAAGACGGCGGCAACGTGAGCGGCGACGTGAAGTCGCGCAAGCAGCCACGCGTCGCACCCAACTCGGTCACGGGTGACGTCGAGAAGATCAACCTCACCAACGCGGTCAACGGCATCGTGATCGCCTTGCTCATCGCGCTGTGGATCGTCACCACCATCTCGGTGCTGATCCTCGGCCTGCTCTTCATCGGGCTGTTCCCGCGTGCGGCCGATGCGGTCGACGAGGGCGGGCAGCGCTTCTGGGCGTCGCTCGGGCTCGGCATCCTCGTGGGCATCGGCCTGCCGGTGATCGCCACCTTCATCATGGCGACCGTCGTCGGCATCCCGTTCGGGCTCGGCATCTTCGCCGGCCTGACGATCCTCGGGCCGCTGGGCTACGTGGCCGCGTCCCTGCGGCTCGGCCGGCTCATGGTGAAGAGCCGCACCACCGGCGCCCGGTTCGGCGCCTTCTTCGCCGGCTTCGGCATCTTGCGGGCCGCGGCCCTGATCCCGGGCATCGGGTTCATCGTCTGGTACGTGGCCAGCCTCTACGGCATCGGCGCCATCGTGATCGCGGCCTGGCGCGCGGGCCACGCTGCCGGTCCGGCACCTGCGGCGCCGCCCGCCGACGGCGCCGAGCCGGTGGAGCCGTCGCCCGAGCCGGCCCCGGCCGTCGACGATGCCCCGAAGCCCGAGGCCGACGCCGACGTCCCCGCCGGCGACCCGGTCGAGGAGCCCGCGACGGCCGACGCCGACGAGACCACCGAGACCGAGGCCCCGGCCAAGACCTGACGTCCGAGGGGTTTTGGCGTCAGGGATGGGCGCTCCGCGCCCCATTGCTGACGCCAAAACCCCTCACCACACGAGCGGCAGGTGGTCGGCCTGGCGGATGCCGGGCGAGTAGACGATCTCGGTGCCGTCGGCGATGCGGTACTCGGGGATGCGACGGTGCCACTCCTCGAGCGCGACGCGCAGCTCCAGCCGCGCGAGATGCGAGCCGAGGCACCGGTGGGGGCCGGCGCCGAATGCGAGGTGACGGTTCGGGCTGCGCTCGAAGTCGGCCACCTGTGCGTCCGGGAACTCGTCGGCGTCCATGTCGGCGGCACCGATCAGCAAGGTCGCGTGGTCACCCGCCTTGAACTGCACACCCGAGAGCTCGCAGTCCTGCGCGAGCACACGGACGACCATCATCACCGGCGTCTCGTAGCGGAGGAGCTCCTCGACCGCGCTCTGCGAGAGCGTCAGGTCGGTCGCCAGCTTCCGCCGCTGCTCGTCGTCGCGCGCCAGGTGCACGATCGCGCAGTCGAGCGTCGCCGTGACGGTGTCGAGCCCGCCGAGGATCAACAGGTGGCAGATGCCCAGCGTCTCCTCGCGGGTGAGCGGACGCCCTTCGATCTCTGCGACCGCGATGCGCGACAGCAAGGAGTCGTCGGGGTTGCGCCGGCGGTCCTCGACCGCAGCTTCGAAGTACGCCGAGATGTCCTTGCCCACCTGGTCGCGGATCCGCTGCGCCCCCTCGAGGTCGTCGGGGGCGACATCAGGTCGGACGGTGTCGTCGCGCCACCGCAGGAACTCGGCGAGGTCGGCCTGGGGCAGACCCATGAACTCGAGGAAGATCGACGACGGCAGCGGCGTCGCGAAGTCCTCGTGGAAGTTGCAGGTGCCGCGCTCCACGAAGCCGTCGATCAGCTGGTCGACGAGCTTGCGAGCACCAGGCTCGAGCTCCGACATCCGCTTGGCCGAGAACTCGGGGTCGAGAAGATGGCGGTACTTCGCGTGGTCGGGCGGGTCCACCTGGAGCGGGATGAGCGGCTGCTCCTGACCGATGCCGACGGCCTCGGGCGCCGACGAGAACACGTCGGGGTTCCGCAGCGCCCACTTCACGTCGTCGTAGCGAGTCACGAAGGCCGTCGGCATGCCGCCGAAGTCGCTGCGCGCCGCGGGGCACTCGGCGTGCATGCGCCGGTACGCGTCGTGCGGCGAGTTTGCCGTCGCGGGGTCGAACAGCAGCGTGGCCAGATCGGCGGGGGCGGATTCGGTCGTGGTCATCGCGGGCCCTTCAGTCCGGAGCAGCAGAACTGCCAGAGGTAGGAAGCGGTGTCGGCCGGGTCCGCCCGGCCGATCGTCACGTCGTGCACCCCGCCCAGCACGACTGCGAACATGGTCTCGGCGTCGCGCGCCGAGTCGGCCGACGCCAGCGCGCCGGCCTGGGTCGCGCCCTCGATCTCTGCTGCCAGGATCCCCACGAGTGGCGCGAGCGCGCCCGCGAGCTCCTCGGGATGGTCCTCGCCGAGGCGGCGGTGCTCGCGTACGAGCACCCGCGCGTACCCGGTCGCGCCGGGAAGCGCGACCAGAGCGAACAGGCCGTCGACGTAGGCGCGCAGACGCGCCAGCGGTTCGTCGTGGGCCGCCACTGCCTCGCCGAGCAGGTCGGCACCGATGCGGCTGTCCTCCTCGAGGAGCGCGATCAGGAGCTCGTCCTTACCGGGGAACGCGGCGTAGAAGCCCTTCAACGAGATGGCCGCGCGCCCGCACACCTGCTGGACGGTGAACGCCGCGCTGCCCGTCTCGTTGGCGAGGTCGCGCGCCGCGGCGACGAGGCGCTCCATCCGCTCGACCGACCGGGCCCGTGCTGCACCGAGGCTGCGCTCGACGCCCCGCTCTCGCCACGAGCCCGCCCGGCGATCGGCTTCCTGGCGATCGGCGTCCTGGTGACTGGGGTTCGCCGATTGGGAGAACGACATTCTCCGTACCCTAGCGGCTCAACCGATCTCGACCAACCACCGCAGGCCGATCGAATCGAGGAAGTCGGAGAGGCGGGCAGTCACCTCGTCGAGGCTGTCGGTGAGCAGGATCACCCCGAAGACCGCGAGGATCGCCGCCGAGATCAGGGTGATCGCCTTGCCGTGCCGCTTCACGAACGCCAGCGGCGCGGCGAAGCGCCCGAAGGCGAGGCCGACGGCGAGGAACGAGACACCGAGGCCGAGCGAGTAGGCGGTGAGCAGCACGCCGGCCCAGAGCAGGTCCTGCCCTTGTGCCGCGAACCCCAGCACGGTGCCGAGGATCGGCCCGATGCACGGCGTCCACCCGAACCCGAACGCGGCGCCGGCCACCGGCGCGGCTGCGGGCCCGAACCGCTCGAGGTGGGGATGGAAGCGGAACTCCTGGTACATCCGCGGCGTCGTGAGCAGCTGCGAGCCGGCGAGGTAGATCGCCATCAGCAGCACCAGGCCGCCCGAGATGCGCGTGAGCGTCGACTGGTTCTCGAACACGTTCTGGCTCAACGCGGTGGTCGAGAGCCCGAAGATCACGAAGACCACCGTGAACCCGAGGACGAACAAGCCGGTATCGAGCGCGATGCGTCCGAGCACCTTCGGCCGGTCCGCCTCCTCGAGCTCCCCAACGGTGAGCCCGGTGACGAAGCTCAGGTACGCGGGGACGATCGGCAAGACGCACGGCGAGAGGAACGAGATGACCCCGCCGCCGAACGCCACGAAGATGTAGATGAGGTTGTCGGCATCGGCAGTGGCGGCGAGGAGGCGGAGCACAGCGCCGTCGAGGGTACGGCGTCAGCCGCGGATGCGCCGAACGGTCAGAGCCGGTCGAGGCGCCGCACCGCGGCCGGGTCGTTCATGCAGATCACGTCGGCGAGGTAGCCGAGGCGGATCGCCGCG
This sequence comes from uncultured Bifidobacteriaceae bacterium, assembly GCA_964555735.1. Lineage (GTDB taxonomy): Bacteria > Actinomycetota > Acidimicrobiia > IMCC26256 > PALSA-555 > CAZKTS01. Next base: position 6,193 of record CAZKTS010000114.1, on the reverse strand, counting down.
TCGACCATGGCGAGCGCCGATCCCCGCTCGGGACTGTGCGAGGTGAGCACGACGTACGGAGGGTGCTCGCCGAGCGCCGCCAGCAACGCACCGTTGGCGATCGCCTTCTTCACCGTGTCGGTCCGGCGCATGCCGGGCGTCGAGCCGCGGAAGCTGCCCTTGTACTCGAACCACACCTCGCGCCCGTTGCGGCGCGCGACCCGGTCGATCTCGACGCCGCAGTCGAGCAGCCGACGGCTGCCGTCGAGCAGGAATCCCTCGCTCTCGAGCACCAGGTCGCACTGGTCCGAGAACTGCCGACCCTGGCGCCCGGCGAGCGACTGGAAGTCGGTCACGCGTCGCGGAAGAGCGGGGCCATGCGCATCTCGAATGCGGCCCGCTCGGCGTCGAGTGCGGCTTCGGTCCAGACGATCTCGTCGGGGTACGCGTCCACGGCGATGCCGGAGACCTCGATCCACGTGGCGATCGCGTCGGCCCACCGCTCCTCGAGCAGCGCTGCCCGCAGCCGCTCGGCCACCGACGGCGACGGTAGATCGTCGGCGCGGATGGACGCGACGACGTCGAGGGCGACGCGCCTCGTGAGGACGAACTCGTCCTCCGCGATGAAGACTCGCGGGGGATCGTCGCGCACGACGGCGTACGCGACGCGACCGGGTCGCGTCCCGCCGGGCACGTGGCTCATGGACGCACAGGAGGGATGAAGTCGCCTTCGCTGTGGTCCCGGTGACCGCCCGCGCCGTACTTCGCGAGGCGCTCCTGGCCCCGATCGCTCAGCATCTCGAGGGCGTCGTGGATCAGCCCCGTGTCTCGGGTTGTGCGGAGGGCCGAGTGTCCGGCACTCCCGACGGGCGGCAGGTCCGTCGTCAGGAGCAGGATCGGCGTCGTCTTGGTGCTGTCCGCCTGACGCAAGACGGCTGCCTTACCAAGGGACTTCCACAAAGTGTCGGTCCGACGCAGCCCGGCTCGGGTCGTCGTGAAGGCGCCGGATACGTCGACGAACCATTGCTCGCCGTCGGCGTCCTCGGCGACGAGGTCCACCTCGACGCCACCGCCGGTCCGGTGGTTCTCCTTGACGACCCGGAAGTGGCAGTGCTCGAGCACTCGGCGCGCGATGTCCTGGGCCTTCCGGCCCTCGCGGACGGCGCGTGCGAGCGCGTCCTCGTCGGCATCGGCACGCTCACCCGTGAGGTCGACGAGCGCGGACCACGGCCGACGACTCGGATCCTCCGCCAGCTCGACGCGTTCCCGCTCGCAGCGCGCCACCGCTGCGTCCACGTACTTCTGATCGGTGTCGAAGCCCACGTAGTGCCGACCGGTTCGGATTGCCGCGACCGCAGTGCTCCCGGAACCCATGAACGGGTCGAGGACGAGGTCCTCCCGGTACGTGTAGAGCTCGAGGAGTCGCTGCGGGAGCTCGACCGGGAACGGTGCAGGGTGCCCGACGCGTGTCGCGCTCTCCGGCGGGATCTCCCAGAGGTCCGTGGTGCCGTCCATGAACTCCTCACGGAACAGCGACCGGTCCCACGGATGCTCACGCTCGCGCAAGCGCTCCTTCGGGCCCTTCGCCCGATCGAAGCGGCCCTTGCTCGCCACGATCACGCGCTCGGTGAGGTCCCGGAGGACCGCGTTGGCCGGGCTCTGGAACGAGCCCCATGCGCACGAGCCGCCGGCGCCGCGCGCCTTCTGCCAGATGATCTCGCCACGCAGCAACAGACCGAGATCGCCCATCATGGTGATGACGTCCGACGACAACGAGCGGTACGGGCGCCGACCGAGGTTCGCGACGTTGATCGCGATGCGACCGCCCGGTTCGAGCTTCTCGACGCACTTCGCGAACACCTGCTCGAGCATCGCGAGGTACTCGAAGTACGTCGCCGGAACGTGGCCCTGCCCCAGCGCTTCCTCGTACTCCTTCCCCGCGAAGTAGGGGGGCGAGGTGACGACCAGCGCGACCGAGGCGTCGGCGACCTGATCCTGCGTCATCTCGGCCGCGTTGCCGTGGAAGATCGCGTCCACGACGACGGGCTTCGTGATGGCGTCGTCGTCGGAGATCTTCGGCGGCTCGAAGCGGTCGTAGAACTTCGACGCGTCGTGACTCTCACGCTTGCCGACGCCGAAGTTGGAGGTCTCGGTGCCCCGCCGCTTGCCCGCCGGTTCCATCGCTCGCATTGTGTCACCCTCCCGCGTCGGTAGGACGGTCCCCCAACCCTTGTGCGGAAAGGCGCTCAGTAGTCGATGCCGCGCTTGGCCGCGATGCCGGTGTCGTACGCATGCTTCACGCTGCGCATCTCGGTGACCGTGTCGGCCACGTCGATCAGCGCCGCCGGCGCGTCGCGCCCGGTGCAGATGACGTTGACGGTCTCGGGCCGGTCGCGGATCGTGGCCACCACCTCGTCGGTCGGGATCCACCCCCACGTCATCAGGTAGGTGCTCTCGTCGAGGACGACGAGGCCGTACTCGCCGCCGCGGATGTGCGCCGCCGCCTGGTCCCACGCCTTCCGCGCGACGGCCTGGTCCTTCGTCAGGTCGTCGGAGTCCCACGTGAAGCCCTCGCCGAGCGCCCACCAGTCGACGCCGAGCTTGCGCGCGACCTCTTCCTCCCCGACCTTCCAGTCCCCCGACTTCAGGAACTGGACGACCGCGACCCGCCAGCCGCGCGCCACCGCGCGCAGCACCACCCCGAACGCGGCGGTCGACTTGCCCTTCCCGTCGCCGGTGTTGACGAGCACGAGCGACGGAGCGGCGTGGAGCTTGGGCCGGGGATCCTCGGTCGGCGGGGTCGCCGGTTCGGTCGCGTCGGTCACGACGGCATTGTCATCTGCCGGCGCCGTCGGAGCCACAGGCCGGTGCCGATGAGCGCCGCGACGACCACCACCACGAGGATCACGGGGAGCGGTGAGCCGCCGTCGTCGGCCGACGGATCGACGCTCGCCTGCCCGGAGGCCGACGTGCGCCGACCCTCACCGGCAGCAGCTGCGGCGCCGTCCCCGGATGCGGACGGACCGCTCGCCTGCTGGCCGTCGTCGGACGACGCGGCCGCGCCGTCCTCCTTCTTGTCGCTCTTGTCCGCCTTCTTCTTGTCGCTCTTCTTCGACCCCGAGCCGTCGGTCGCCTTCGTCGTCGCGGTGGTGCCCGCGTCCCCCTGGGCGCCGGCCGGCGTCGTCGCCGGTGGCGGAGGCGGCGGGGGCGGGGCCGCGGTCGGCGGCGGGCCGCACCCGGCTGCGGCGCAGAACGACACGAACCCCGGCGGGCCCCCGGTGCCGTAGCGCCACCCCTCCACCGAGCCGTCGGTCACGGTCGTGCCGCCCGCGCCGCGGCTCGAGTACTGCCAACCGCTCGCGCCCGGACCGGCGCGGTAGTAGGCCCAGTACTCGCCATTGGGTCCGACGAGGCACTCGTTCGGCGTGGCCGGGTTGCCCTGGCCGTTGATGCGACACACCGCCTCGCCGATCCCACCGAACCCGAGGGTCTCGACCCCCGCGACCATCCGCAGCGCCTGGAGCCCGGACACCGACCCACCGAAGTGGATGACGTGCACGCTCCCGTTGATGATCACGACCGCGCGGCTGGCGCCCGCGCCGGCCGGGCGCGCGTCGCGGACCGCGGGCACGGCAACGAGCGCGACGAGGACCGCGAGCGTCGCCGCGGCGCGTGCCCACCACGCTCGGCGGAGGCGCGTGTGCTGACGAGCGTTCCGGCTTCGCATCACGTCACCCGGTGAACGAGAGCGTGCTCGGGTCGACCTGCCCGGGTACGGCCGGCGCGGCCTGCGCCGCGACCGCGGCCGGTCCGCCCGGGTCGACGATGACACCGTCCGCCGGGCCGTCGTCGCCCGGTCCACCGTCGGTGAGGGTCAGCGTGACCGTGTTGCCCGAGAACGACGCCCGGTTGGTGAAGTCGACCCACGAGCCGTCGGCCAGCAGCTTGAAGTAGGAGGTGGCGCTCGACCCACTGTGGAAGGTGATCGTGACGGTCACGGTCGCGCCCGAGGCGAGCCCCTCGAGGCGGAAGCTCACGAGCCCGGACGGCAATGTGACGCCGACCGGCGGCTCGGCGACGGTCGCCGGGTCGACCGCGGCCACGTCGGCCAGGGTGCCGCCCGACGCGGCCACGGTCACGTAGCCCGCGCCGTCCAGGCTCGGCACGGTGTCGACGTCGGGCTGGTCGTCGTCGCGCACACCGTCGTCGTTCCCGTCGAGGCACCCGGCGAGGCCGCCGGTTCCGCCCGCGGGCACGGTGGGCAGCTCGAGCGCCTGCACGCTCTGCGCGGTCGCGAACGTGTTGACGCCGAAGCCGTCGTTCGGGCTGGCGATGCGGCCGTCGCCCTGCTGCTGCGAGAGCAGGTACGCCTGGCCCGCGCTGATCTGCGAGGCGTAGGTCGTCGGATCCACCGAGTGCAGCGCCAGCAGCGCGACCGCGGTGGCGTTGGGGTCGTCGCTGCCGAAGGCCGGGAACGCGCCCGTGGTGCCGTTGCGCTGACCGAGCAGCCACGCGACGGCGGGGGCGAGATCCGCGTCGTCGGCCGCGACCCCGCCGGCGCGCAGCGCCATGACGGCGGCGGCCGTCGTGTCGACGTCCGAGCTGTCGAACGGATCGTCGGGGTCGTCGACGGGGTTGCCGTTGAACGCGTACGACCCGTCCGGACGCTGCGCGTCCCGGATCACCTGGATCGTGGCGGCCGCCACGGTGCCTCCGAGCGCCTTCGTGGCCCGCGCCGCGAAGAAGATCTGGTTGATGGCCGCGGTCGAGATGCCGTAGGTGCCGTTGGTCCCGGGCACCCCGAGGATCGCCTCGAGGTCCTGCCCGCTCCCACCGTCGCACTCGGGGTCGAAGAGGTTGGGGTCGAGCCCGAGCGGGTTGGTGACCAGCACGATCAGCTTCGCGGCCTGCCCGGCACCGATGCCGGCGTCGGCGTCGTCGTCGAGCGCGTCGAGCGCGTTCTCGTGGCCGGCGGTCTGGGTGTCGAACACCGCGTCGAGCGCCTCGTCGGTGCTCCACGATGCGTTGGCCTGTGCTTCACCCGCGAGGGCCGCGACCACGTCGGCGGTCTCGAACCCGGGGAACTGCGCGACCTCGAACCCGCCGTTCGGCTGCTGTTGGGTCTTGAGCCACGCGACCGCGGACGCGCCGTCAGCGGTTGCGCTCGGTGCGGCCGCGACGAGCGCGGACGTGGTGATGGCGACGAGCGCGACCGATGTCGCGACGCGCCGGAAGGAGAGAGCCATGACGTTTCCTCCGCCGGCCCCTGGTCCACGAGGGCCGTATGTGGACCGCGCCGCTGGTCGCCCAGTGGTGCGGCCTCCCGTTCGGGAGCGCCGGTGGCCCGGCGGACGACGGTGGGTAGCCTGGCTCGCGGTGTGCGATCGCCGGCGGGGCCGGCGGTCGCAGTGCCGCTCACAGTTGCGGGTCAGCGTCGGTCTCGCACCGACTTCCCCCGCCCCGGGATCGCTCCCGGGACCACGTGCAGCATCCGGGCTGCACATGACCGTTGTCGCTGGGGACCATATCCGATGCGCGAGGACTCGCAACAGGATCGAGACACGCGTTCGTCCCGGCCGGTCGAGCGGCGATGGCACGCGATCACCTGGCTCGTCTGGGCGCTGGCCGCGGCGACGGCGATCCAGCTCGCGCCGAACCCGCTCGACGTGCTCGTGGTCATCGCGATCGCCTGGCTGGTCGTCGCGGTCCACGGCGGCACCGGACCGTTCGCACGGGCGTTCCCGATCCTCGTCGGGCTCGCCGTCGTCTTCGGGCTCTTGCGGATCGTGCTCACCGTGCTCACCACCCACAGCAGCGAAGCGCTGCTCTTCACCACGCCGTCGTTCACGTTGCCGGACGTCCTCGGCGGGTTCACCGTCGGCGGCGCGGTCAACAGCACGATCCTGCTCAACGCGGTCGCGGAGAGTCTCGTCGTCATCGGGATCATCGCGGTCTTCGGCGCGTTCAACGCGGTCGTCTCGCACTACGAGCTCGTGCAGCTCTCGCCGCGTGCGTTCCACGAGCTCGGCCTCGTGATCGTCGTGGCCCTCGCCTTCGTGCCGTCGACCATCGCGGCGGTCCACGACGTGGGCGAGGCCGACCGCGCCCGGACGGGAGGCCGCGTCGTCCGACGCGGACGACTGCTGCGGCGGATGGTCCCCGTCCTCGAGTGCGGCCTCGAGCGCGCGGTCACGCTGTCGGAGTCGCTCGACTC